>NZ_CP171690.1:1518016-1846033 GCF_043702085.1 Altererythrobacter sp. GH1-8
GGACATGGTTGGGCATCAGCACCCAGCTCCACACTGCGACATCATGCGCCGCGCAATGCTCGGCGAGCAGATCGCGATAGGCGGCATAGTCCGCGTCCGAGAAAAAGGTCTGCTGGCGGCCATTGCCGCGCTGGGTGACATGGTGCGGCGTGCCGGGAAGCACGAAACGGGCAAGGCGAGCCATGCGAAACTGCTAAAGACGCTGCATTCTCCCGTCAATTAAATGCACTGTCACCGTAATCGCCGTCAATTAAATGCACTGTCACCGTAATCGCTGTCACCGTAATCGCACTGTCACCGTAATCGGAAGCACGAAACGGGCGAGGCGAGCCATGCGAAACTGCTAACCATGCTGCAAACTCCCGTCAATTAAATGCACTGTCACCGTAATCTGTCACCGTAATCTGCACCGTAATCTGCGTAATCTCGAGCCGCGCATATCGGCATAAAGGAATTGCGCATTACTGGTCGCAGTGCCGGAGCCGGGATAGTGGATCAGCGGATCGTCAAGCGGGAGTTTTGTGGAACGTTCCGGGGACAATGTACCGAACTGACCCGTGAGTGCGCGGTTTCTTTTGACTTATCGGGAAAGGTGGTGCCTCGGGGCGGAATCGAACCACCGACACTGCGATTTTCAGTCGCATGCTCTACCAACTGAGCTACCGAGGCATCGTTGCTGCTGCGGCGTATAAGACACCGGCCAGCGAGTGAGAGCGCGCCTATGGCGAAGCCGCGCTGGCTTGGCAAGGGGTAAAAGCCGGTTTTGTAGGCCGTGCGCTGCTAGTCGCGGTCTTCGCGAATGATTTCCCCGGCGATCTCCTCCGGGCTGGCGGGCCTGCCTGGGACAGCGTAGCCATCACCAAACCACCGGGCGAGATCGCGGTCCTTGCACCGGCTGGAGCAGAAGGGTTTGAACTCTTCGCTGCGGGGTTTCTTGCAGATGGGGCAGGCTTTGGTCTTGGTCATCGCGAGATCATCTGGGCACTGACCCCTTCGAGCGCAAGGCTTGGGTCGGTCTCGATTTCGATCTGCCGTCCGGTCCGGCGGGAGAGGTCTTCCAGCCATTCAGGCTTGAGCTTGGCTTTGAGCGCAGGGTGGATGGAAAGTAGCAGCATGTTGCCAGTACCTTGCGCCAACTCGGCCTGACGCAGCGCCATTCTTGCGCACATGCCGGTGCGGGATGTCGCGAAGCGGTGGAGCAATGACGGCCCTTCCAGCCGCGCGACGATCTGAACGAAGCCGAACCCGTTCATCGCGGTGCGTTCATGCGGCCAATCGGCGAGCGCTTGGTCGAGCGCTGCGTCCACTGCCTTTCGGTCTGCTTTCGCCTCGACCGTTGGAAAGTCGATGCCGATATTCCCGCCCAGATCGAACAGGTTGAGCCAGCGCGCGATGACCGGCGCTGCTGCCAGAGCGACGTCTCGCGGGCTTCCATCTCCATCGACATCGATCAGCGTCATCGCGGGGGTGACGCTGAACAGCAGCGAGCCGCCTTCGAATTGAATCTCACCAGAGCTGGCTGTGTGCCAGATGTCTTCCCAGGCGCCCTCTGCAAATTCGCGGGTCTCCCTCGCGCCAGCAAGCCATTCTGGTGCGTCCGCTAACCGGGTTGAGGTGTAACGCCCCTGCGCCTTCTTGAGCCGCCCACGTTCCGCAATAGGTGCGCGCGTGATTGTCAGGGAAACGCGCTGGCCTTCGGTCAAATCAGGCGGGAGATGGTCGACGAGTATGTCCTGTCCGTTGGGTAGTGTAGCGACCCCGCGCCGCGCGCCGGATGGCTTGGAAGTCAGCTGTGCTTCGATGTGCTGCCCGGCGAACATTTCGCCCGGCCACCGCAGCTTTGCGCCGAGCACATGTTCACCATCCATGAGCAGCGCGCGGTCCTCGCCGATGCCGCGTTCGACCAGCCAGGTCATTTGCCCACCCCGCTGCGACTAGCCTCGCCTGCGGCATGGCAAGTCTCGCTCCCCTTCCGCTTGCGGGAGGGGTTGGGGGTGGGTGCATCAGGCAATTGGAAAGCCCGCAGCCTTAAGCAATGCCCGCGTTTCGAACAGCGGCAGTCCGACCACGCCTG
This sequence comes from Altererythrobacter sp. GH1-8, assembly GCF_043702085.1. GTDB lineage: Bacteria > Pseudomonadota > Alphaproteobacteria > Sphingomonadales > Sphingomonadaceae > Erythrobacter. The sequence goes on from NZ_CP171690.1 coordinate 1,520,091, forward strand.
AATGGCTCCCGTCGATGCGCTGGATCAGCCCTTCTGCGGCGCCCTGAATGGCATAGCCTCCCGCCTTGCCGTCCCATTCGCCGCTGGAGAGGTATGCGGCGATTTCTTCCGCGGAGAGCCGTTTGAATATGACGATTGTTTCAGACAGCCGCTCGCGCAAGGTGCCGTCGGGCGACTTGAGCGCGATGGCGGACAGCACCCGGTGACGCCTGCCCGAGAGCAGCTCAAGGCATTGCCGCGCGGTCGCTTCATCTTCCGCCTTGGGAAGGATGCGGCGACCCGCAGCGACAACCGTGTCGCCAGCAAGCACGTGGCCATCTGCTGAAACCGCAAGAGCTTTCTCGCGTGCCATGCGCTTGGCATAATCGCGCGGGAGTTCGCCCTTGTGCGGGGCTTCGTCGATTTCAGCGGGAAGGATCGCTGCTGGCTCGATACCCAGACGCGCGATCAACTCTCGCCGGCGCGGCGATGCTGAAGCGAGAATTAAAGAGGGTGCGCTCATGACTGAGCAGCGCGCTTACGAAGGGCCGGGGCCCTGAGAGGAATTTTGCCCGGGGCCGCCGCGGCCCGGCATGAAGCGGTATGTGATGCGCGCCTTGGTCAGGTCATACGGCGTCAACTCGCACAAGACTTCGTCGCCTACGAGGACGCGGATGCGGTTCTTGCGCATCTTGCCGGCCGTGTGCCCTAGCACTTCGTGACCGTTTTCGAGCTCCACCCGGAACATCGCGTTAGGCAGCAATTCGACCACCTTGCCGCGCATTTCGAGGAGTTCTTCCTTGGCCATGTAAATCCTTGTGCTGTGTTCAGTTAAACCGTGTGGCGCGGCCAATAGCCGTGTGCGGGAAAAAAGGGAAGCCTCGAGCGTTATCGAGCCTGAAGTGGTTTTGAGTGCATGAAACTTATGCGCAAGAACCACGTTGCAATATGTTACAATTCCGAAGCTTGTGCGAATGCAGCTTCTCAGCGAAAGCGAAGCAAATGAAGTCCCCCACTTCCCTGTTTTTCGGCACATGCCTGATGGCGCTCGCCTCGGCTCCACTGTCTGCGCAAGCGGCAGAAAAGCCAGCCGCTGTTCCTGCAATGGAAGATCCGCCCGAAAGCATCGAGACGCCGGAAGGCGGAGCGATCATCGTTCGCGGGCAGCGACTGCGCGGCCAGTTGCAGGTTGAGCAGGCTCCAGTGCTGGAACTTGATGCGGCTGACATCGAGGGGATAGGGGCAAACTCGCTCACGGAATTGCTCGCGGTGATTTCTCCGCAGACCGGTTCGTCGCGCGGGCGGGGCGGAGGCGGCCAGCCTGCAATCCTCGTCAATGGCCTCCGGATCAGCAGCTTCCGGGAACTGCGCTCCTACCCGCCAGAGGCAATCGCAAAGGTGGAGGTGATGCCGGAAGAGGTCGCTCAGCGCTTCGGCTTTCCGCCTGACCGCCGCGTGGTCAATCTGATCCTCAAGGACAATTACAACAGCCGCGAAGCAGAGGTCGAATGGGAAGGGCCATCTGATGGCGGATATGCCGCACGCGAAGCCGAGTTCACCTATCTCAAGTTCGATCAGGGCAACCGGCTCAACTTCAACGCTGAGGTCAATGACCGAACCATGTTGACAGAGGCCGAGCGGGGCGTCGATCAGACCGAAGGCTCGGTCAGCCTTGTCGCAGGCGACCCTGACCCGGCGCGCTACCGCAGCCTCGTCAGTGACCGGCTCTCAGCAGAGGCAACTCTCAACTGGACCAAAGCGAACCTTGATACAGGCAGCCTGCTGACCTTGAACGCGACGTACGAGCGCGAAGAGAATCGCAGTCTGTCTGGCCTGAACTCGGTCTTGCTCGATAATGGGGTTGAGACAGAGTTCCGAACCTTCGGCGCCGAAACCCCACTCAGACGTCGCAACAACAGCGATACATTCTCCACCGGGCTCACCTATTCGCGCCGGCTTGGCGGGTGGCAGCTGACCGCGACCTCGAACGGCACGGCAACTGACAGCACGAGCCTGATTGACCAGGCGTTCGATACAACCGATCTGGAAACGGCGGCGCTGGCCGGTACGCTCGCGCTCGACGGGGACTTGCCGACCAGCGTGTCCGCTGATGTCGAAACCGCAACCAACCGCACCTTGCGATCGGACAACCAGGTCATCTTCGTCGGAAATCCACTCATGGTCCCGGCCGGTGAGGTCTCCACCACTTTCAACTTTGGTTTTGACTGGTTGCAGATCAAAAGCACTGACACGCGCACTCTGCAGGATACCAAGCTCGATCGCTCGCGATTTGAAGCAGGTACCAATGTCGCGATCCCGATTGCGGATCGCGGCGGCGCATGGGGCGCGATTGGCGGGGTGACGCTCAATTTCAGCGGCGGGATTGAAGAGCTGTCGGACTTCGGCACCCTCACCGATGCGAGCGCTGGCGTGACCTGGGAGCCCCTCGATGGCCTGACCTTGAGCGGCACTTATATCCTAACTCAGGTTGCACCCAGCCTGACCCAGCTTGGCAGCCCGGCTATAGAAACGCTCAACGTGCCGGTCTTCGATCTTGTCAATGGCGAAACGGTGCTGGTGGCGGTAACCTCCGGAGGCAATCCCAACCTTCGGGACGAACAACAACGCGACTGGAAGTTCGCAGCGAACTGGGAACTGCCTTTCTGGGAAAGCACCCGTTTCTCTGTCGACTACATCCGCAACCGGTCTGATGATGTGACGAGCGGCTTTCCCGCGCTCACGCAAGTGATCGAAGATGCGTTTCCTGACCGCGTGACACGCGACGCAGGCGGCCAGCTGGTTGAGCTGGACCAAAGATTCGTGACGTTTGCGGAAACGCGGGCCGAGCGGCTTGTTTTTGGCCTGACGACACGCGGCAGCTTTGGACAACCAGCTCCGCGGCCTGAACCCTCCGGTGAAGCCGGTCCTGGAGGGGCGCCGGGGCAAGGCGAAAGCCGACAGGGCGAGAATGCGCGGCCAAGCGGTGCTGGCGGCCCTCCCGGCATGGGCGGACGCGGGTTCGGGGCAGATGGTCGCGGTCGCTATTTTGTCAATCTCACTCATACCGTCGAGCTTGAGAACACGATCCTGATCGCGGATGGTATTGCACCGCTCGATCAGCTTGATGGCGATGCGACCGGGACTTTCGGGTTCCCGCGTCACTCGAGCAGGCTGGAAGCGGGCATGTTCCGCAGGGGCACGGGTATGCGCCTGTCAGGAAGCTATACCGGCAAGACCCGCGTCAGCGGCAGCGATCCTGCTGGCGCGTCTGATCTGTTCTTCGGCGACCTGGTGACTTTCGATGTCCGGGTGTTCTTCAATTTGGGCGAAGTGTTTGATGCAAAAGACACTTTCGCAAACAACTTCCGGGTCAGTCTGCGTGCAGACAACGTCTTCAACGCCCGGCGTAACGTACGTGATGGCCTCGGTGAAGTGCCAACAGCCTTCCAGCCAGACCTGATCGATCCGACCGGACGCTATCTCGGACTGGATTTGCGTAAGATGTTCTGACCGCTCGCAACCGGCGGTCAGGCTCAGGTCACGCGCGGAAGCCGGTATGGGGATACATCCATTGCTGTGCAAGCGATGGTTCGAACGGCATCCACTCGCCTTCTTTCTGCGCGAGGCGATCGGCGATCGCGATCATCACAGACGGGTTCACGCCGAGACCCAGATGGCTCGCATAGACTTCGATATTCTCGGTCGGTGTCTTGCTGGGCTTCTGAACCGAGCCGCGCCAATGCACTACGCCGTCGGTTTTGGTCAGGATCGAAGTGGTTGGCACGGGCGGAGCCTCGTCGAGCCCGGTAAAACGGCCTTCGCGCTGCACTTCGGGCTCCGTGCCGTTGAAGAATTCGAACAGACGCGCTGCATTGGTGTGATTGCGATCATCCGAGATCGGACTGCCGAGCGAGATCACAAGGCGCACGCGATCCGGGTGGAGCTTCGCCAGTTCACGCGCGAGCACGCCGCCAAGACTCCAGCCGACCAGCGAAACCTTGCGCCCGCTATCGTCATTGAGCCGCTCAAGCTGCGCGACGAGCCGCCCCAGCAGTGCATCATCCACTCGCACATTGCGCCCGCTGTCCCAGCCATGCGCATCATAGCCGAGATCGCGCAGCAAATTTCGCATCGGAATGGTCGAATTGTTGGTTGCCATGAAGCCCGGCAGCACTTTCACCGCGTGGCCATCGCCCTTGGGCAACTGCGAAAGGAACGGGCGCATCATGTAGAACGCGCCGAGTTCGAAGAACGCTCGACCCTCCGCTAAGGCCCAGAACCGGCTCGGTGGCCGCGGGCTGAGGTCATGTTCAAGGTCAAGTTCGCTCTTCGGCATGGCAATCGCAGTCAAATGTGTTCCCCTTACGGATTATCCTCGTTACTTCGCGGGCTTGCTCCCCGTCTCTTGGGCCGTCTCTTGGGCCGTCTCTTGGGCCGTCTTTTGGGCCGTCTTCTTGGCAAATTCTGCGGATTTGGCAGCAGGTTTGCGCCGCGCTGGCTTCTTCCTGGCGGCAGCCTTGCTGGCGGGTGCTTTCGCGCTGGCCCCGGTCTTGGATGGAGCAGCAGGCTTCGGCTTTGCCGCTGCCTTCTTCGGCGCAGGCGTGTTGGCCGGTTTGGCAGTAGCGCCGCTTTTTGCAGGAGCTGCGCGTGTGACCTTGGTTGCAGTCGTCCGCGCGGCAGGCTCATGCGCGGTCTTGGACGTGGCACCTGCCTTGACAGGAGCTGCGCGTGTGGCCTTGGCTGCCGGCTTCTTGGCAGCAGGTTTGCTGGCCGGCTTGCCGGTTGCTCCGGTCTTTGTGGGAGCTGCCTTGCGCGCACCCGGCTTCTTCGGTGGGGCAGGCTTGTTCTCGTGCGCTTCGGCCGCCGCGAGCAACTCTTCATAGCTCTCGACGATGCATTCGATATAGAAGTCAGGATCGGGCAGCGCCTCGCGGCAGGCGGTGAAGCTGATCGTCGCTTCATCGCAATAGCTCTGCACGACATGGCCGAGGCCTAGCCCGTCATTGAGGCAGACCAGACCCATCATGCTCTCCAGCTTTGCGCCGCTCGAGAAGATCGGGATCGGCGGGCCTGGAACATTGGTCACAACGGTGGTGAAGGGCGGGCCAACGCCGCGGTTGGCAAGGCCCAGACGAGTGTAGAGCTGCGCGCCAAGCGACATCCACAGCGCTGGGCTGACCTTGCTGATTTCCGTCATGTTGCGCGCACCCAGTGCGTCTGTCATCGCCTTGGAGTTGGTCGTGCGCGAATGGACATATTTGAGCCGCTCAACCGGGTCTTCGATATGCGTGCCCAATTGTGCGATCATGGCGGAAACCTGGTTACCCATGTCGCCTTTCTCGTCACCCGAGCGGGTTGAGATCGGGGCCATCGCCGTCAGCGTGGTCTTCGGAAGGTCGTTCTTTGATTTCAGATACTTGCGCATCGCTCCGCCAACGATGGTAAGGAACACATCGTTGACCTTCGCGCCTTCATCCAGTGCGCGTATCTTCTTGATACTGGCGAGCGGAAAGCTGCGACCTTCGACCACCCGGTGCGGCGAAATCTTGCGGTTGAAGCGCGTCTTGGGCGCCAGCATCGCGCTTTCGACCTTGAATTCCTTGACCGCCAGGCCCTTGATTGCGCGGGCGAGCCCCGGCGCTGCCTTGGCTGCCACTTCAAGCTGTTTGAGCGGGTTGGTGACTGCGTTGAAATAGCTCTTGCTGAGCAGTTCGATCGCAGTGGGTACGCGCTCGGGTTTCCACTGGTCTTTCGTCTTTGGCGGGGGTGCATTCGGCTCAAGCGTATGCGTTGCCTCCATCAGGTCGATCCCGCTCATCCCGTCGATCGCGGCATGGTGGACCTTGGTGACCATCGCGTAGCTGCCCTTGGGAACGCCGGGGACGTTGTCGAGCCCTTCGACCACAGTGAATTCCCACGGTGGCCGGTCGAGATCAAGCGGGCGCGAAAAGATCCGCGCGGCCTGAATGCACAGCTGTCGCCAGTCGCCCGGCTTGGGCAGAGCGACGTGACGGACGTGATATTCCAGATCGAAGTCAGGATCCTCGATCCAGTAAGGATAATCGAGATCCATCGGGACCCGCACCAATCGCTGGCGGATCGTGCGAGAGAGTTGCATCCGGCTTTCGAAAAAGCTCAGAATGTCCTTGAAACGGACGAAGCCGCCCGGCGCGGTTTCGGGATTGTAGATCAGGATCGAGCCGATATGCATCGGCGAATTGCGTGTTTCCAGCGCAACGAAGCTCGCATCCATGCCTTGCAATTGCCGCAAGGTTCCCTCCTGTCGATAGTGTCGGCTCTTACCGATCTGACGTGTAGACCCTAGCAGAGGTTCGCTGCAATGCACAACTTGACGTGAACGGCAGAGCCTTACGTTACGGATTGCAGGAAATCAGCCAGGTGGCGGCCTTTTTTGCCGGACATGGCCCGCCCGCGGTCAAAGCGAATCCCCTGCGGCGACCCCGCTCGCCCACGCCCACTGGAAGTTATACCCGCCGAGCCAGCCGGTCACATCGACCGCTTCGCCGATGGCATAGAGGCCGGGGACTTTCCTCGATTCCATTGTTTTTGATGAAAGCTCTGCGGTGGAGATCCCGCCGACGGTCACTTCGGCCTTGGCAAAGCCTTCCGTACCATTGGGGCGGAATTCCCAACGCGACAGCCGCTCTTCCGCCGAACGCAGGGCCTTGTCGCTCGCATTGCCAAGTTCGGCTGGGATACCAAGCCTGTGAGCGAGGATGTCTGCCAGCCTGTCCGGCAGCAGCTCACGCAGCACCTGCTTGAAGGTCCCACGCGGCATGTCGCGTTTGCGCTCAAGCAGCCAGCCAGAGCCGAGGTCGGGCAAGAAGTTGATCACGATCGGCTCGCCCGGCTCCCAGTAAGAAGAGGCCTGGAGGATCGCCGGGCCAGAGAGGCCGCGATGCGTAAACAGCGCTGCTTCGGGGAAGCTCGTCTTGCCCGCGCTTGCGATCACAGGTGCGCTGACACCGGAAATCTCGCGGAACAGCACTTCCTCGCCGCCCAGCGTCAGCGGGACAAGCGCGGGGCGCGGCTCGACCACTTTCAAGCCGAATTGCCGCGCGAGGTCATAGGCGAAGCCTGTCGCGCCCATCTTGGGGATCGACGGCCCGCCGCTCGCGATAACGAGGCTCGGCGCGGTCACGATGTGTCCGCTGGCCATGACTGCAAAGCGGCCTGCTTCGTGTTCAACTGCGGTGACGTCTGCATCACAGCGGACCTCGACATCGCCTTTTGCGCACTCTGCCAGCAGCATGTCGACAATCTGCCTTGCGGAGCCGTCACAGAACAGCTGGCCGAGTGTCTTCTCATGCCAGGCAATGCCGTAGCTCTCGACCAGATCGAGGAAATCGCGCGCAGTATACCGGGCGAGCGCGGACTTGGCGAAATGCGGATTGACCGAGAGGTAGTTCGCAGGTCCTGCACCGATATTGGTGAAATTGCAGCGCCCGCCGCCTGAAATGAGGATCTTTTTGCCCGGCTTCTCCGCACGTTCCAGCACCAGAACGCGCTTGCCGCGCTGGCCTGCGCGTGCGGCGCACATCAGCCCTGCGGCCCCTGCGCCAAGAATTATGGCATCGAACGCGTTGCTCATGGGTGCTTAAGCCGCCGCAGCCTGCGCATGGGACCGTATTGCCAGGAAGTAGAGGCCTGTTCCAACTACAAGGATCAGGCCCAGCATAGTGAAGGCCTCCATGCTCGCATGGCTGGCGACCCACACCGAGCTCACCAGTGCGAGCACACAGATCAGCGCGCTGACCGGAGTGACCCTGCCTTCGCGTCTTTCGATCACGGGCAAGGCGAGCATGCAAATAAAGTAGGTCAGCATGCGGGTGAGTGTGCCTGCAACCGCCAGAAATTCAAACCCGTCCCACAGGCTGAAGAGGATCGACACGACCGCCAGAAAACCGATTGCATTACCCGGCGTGCCCCACCGCGAAAGTCCCATGAACCAGCGTGGCAGCATGCCTTGTTCCGCCATGCCATACATTAGGCGCGGCGTTGCTATGCCTCCATTGAAAGTGTTCGCGCCGATAGAGATGGCCGCCGCGAGCACGATCATGAGCGTGCCAAATTCGCCCATGAGTGCGCCAGCGGCCGCTGCGAGCGAATTGGGTGCATCACTTTGACCCGGTGCAATCGCAAGATAGGCCCAGATCACCGCCATGTAGATCGCGGTCACGATGGCGAGACCAAGCACCAGCCCGACAGGCACATCGCGCCTTGGTTGCTTCATCTCGCCTGCCGAGAGGACCACTGCTTCAAACCCGATGAACGCATAATAGGTCAGCAGCACCACGCTTTCGATCGCACCAAATTCAGGCACGATGATCGGCCCGCCGCTCAAACCTGCAAAGATTGCAGCCCCGGTCAGAATGATCAGCGGTGCGAACTTGATCAACGTCATCAGTCCAAGCACGCTGACCGATTGCTTCATTCCGAACAGGTTGATCGCGAGCATGGCAGCGATGATCGAAACCACCGCGACGGGGCGCAGAACCGGACCATCGAGCACCGGCCAGATGGCTGCGAGATAGGTGACCATGACATGCGTGTTTGCCGCAAGCGTGGTCATGGCCGATGCAAGTCTGCCCCAGCCCGCCTGAAACCCCACGAAGGGACCGAAAGCGGCTTGACCATAGAGGATCGGGCCGCCGCTATGGTCGAACCGGCTGGCGAGACGTGCGAACACCAGGATGAGCGGCAGGAACAGCAAGCCGCCCAGCAGCATCAGCCATGGCGCGAAGCTCCCGACTGCGGCGACCAGCAGCGCCGGCAGAGCAAATATGCCCGCGCCGATCATGCCGTTTACAGTGAACAGCGTTGTACCGAAAACGCCGACTGTGCGCGGCGGCGCGACCTGTTTTGTCATGCTGTCTCCCTTAATTGGGGCGCTATTGGGGCGGTGGTTCGCACGGGGCGGACGAGGGCGCAAGCGCAGCTGTGCCGCTTATGTATGTTTTTGTAGCCTTGCGGAATTGAGTCCGCTGGCTTCAACGCCTATCTCCCGCCCCAATGGCTGGCCCGAACTATTCTTCCAGAGCAGGATCGCCGCACGACCCTCGCGGGAAGGAGCGCTTCAATGAAGAACGCGCGGCCTATACCGTTGCCAGCGCGCAGCCCGATATCGAAGCCGGGATCAAGGCGATCCGGGAAACTGTTGCAACGCTGAAGCCGGTGCCCGGCGTTTACCGGATGCTCGATACGCGCGGCGATGTGCTGTATGTCGGCAAGGCGCGCAGCCTGAAGGCGCGGGTGCCGAATTATACTCAGGTCAAGCAGCTCTCGGGACGCTTGCAGCGGATGGTCAGCCAGACGCGGGCGATGGAGATCGTGACCACCAACAGCGAGGCGGAAGCGCTGCTCCTGGAAGCGCAGCTGATCAAGCGCTATCGCCCGCCGTTCAACGTGCTGCTGCGCGATGACAAGAGCTTTCCCTTCATCCTGCTGCGCGTGGATCACGACTTTCCGCGGATCATGAAGCATCGCGGGGCGCGGCGGGCCAAAGGCAATTACTACGGTCCCTTCGCGAGTGCGGGCAGTGTCAACACGACGATCAATGCGCTGCAAAAGCTGTTCCTCTTAAGGAGTTGCACCGACAGCTTCTTCGCCAATCGCGACCGGCCGTGCCTGCTTTACCAGATCAAGCGCTGCTCCGCGCCCTGTGTCGGGCGGATTGACGAGGCGGGCTATGCTGCGCTGGTCGATCAGGCGAAGGACTTCCTCTCGGGCAAGTCATCTTCGGTGCAGGCGGACTTGGAAAAGCAGATGGCGAAGGCTGCGGAAGATCTCGATTTCGAGACCGCAGCGATCCTGCGTGACCGGCTGCGCGCAGCGACTTTCATCCAGGGGAGCCAGGCGATCAATGCGAGCGGGGTAGGGGACGCTGACGTCTTCGCGCTCGCAAGCAAAGGCGGTCAGATCGGCGTGCAGGCCTTCTTCATCCGCGGCGGGCAGAACTGGGGCCACCGCGCGTTCTTCCCGGCGCACACCAAGGATGTGGAAGAGGCCGAAGTGCTCGCCGATGTGTTGCTGCAATTCTACGAGGAAGTGCCGCCGCCGCCGACGGTATTGGTGGACCGCGAACTCCCCGAAACCGAACTGATGGCTGAAGCGCTGAGCGAACTTGCCGGCAAGACGGTCACGATCTCTGTCCCGCAGCGCGGCGACCGGCGGCGCTTGATGGAGCAGGCCAGCCGCAATGCGGTCGAAGCATTGGAGCGTCGGCTTGCGGAAAGCGGCACCAAGGCGAAGATCAACCGCGAGCTTGCCGATTTCCTCGAACTCGACGCGCCGCCTGAGCGGATCGAGATTTACGACAACAGCCACATTCAGGGTGCGAAGGCCGTCGGTGCGATGGTGGTCGCGGGCCCCGAAGGCTTCCTCAAGAACCAGTACCGCAAGTTCAATATTCGCGAAGCGCAGACCAATGACGATTTCGGCATGATGCGCGAAGTGATGCACCGTCGGTTCTCTCGTGCAATGAAGGAGGACCCTGATCGTGAAGGCGGCATGTGGCCTGACCTCGTCCTGATCGATGGCGGCAAGGGGCAGATGTCATCCGTGCGCGAGACGCTGGAAGAGCTTGGTATCGAAGACGTTCCGCTGATCGCCATCGCCAAGGGCCCGCATCACGGGCGGGAAGGGCGCGAAGTCTTTCACTTCCCCGACGGGCGCGAGAAGACGCTGCCGGTGAATTCGCCGCTGCTGTTTCATTTGCAGAATCTGCGCGATGAGGTCCACCGCTATGTCATCGGCGCACACCGCGCCAAGCGCAGCAAGGCGATCACCGCATCACCGCTCGATGAAATTCCCGGCATTGGTCCTTCGAGGAAGCGCGCGCTGCTGCTGCATTTCGGCACTGCGAGCAAGGTTCGCGCAGCCGCGCTGGAAGACCTGCAGCGCGCACCGGGAGTCAGCGAAGCGGTCGCGCGAAAGATTTACGATTTTTACCACGCCAGCGGCTAGGATGGCGCGATGACAGATTTCCAGTTCGCCATGCTTGCCTGGTTTGGTGTGCCAATTGCGATCATTGGCCTGGTGTTTCTTGCGCACCGTCTGACGCCTGACAGAATATGGAAATCATGGCCTGTGCAAGTGATTGCGACAGCGGCTGTTCTGAGTGCGCTTGTCGCACCGGTTGCGATCACATGGATCGATTCCCAAGGGGATTATTTCGACGATCGCATCGAACTGGTGCAAGGCGGCCTCAACACACCTCCCGATGCCGAAATTGCACCTAAGCGCTTCAATCATCTCGGCAATTGCTGGTCAAATGGAGTGAGCTGGGCTGTCGAAGTGGATTTCGGCTCGCAGGAAAAGCGGGATGACTGGTACGAGCAGCAGCCCTGGCGTGAATCGCTGGTCGAGCAAATGGCGGGCTATTTCGATGTGCCGCGCGATCAGATCACCGTCGAAGAGGGTGCTTTCACTCCTGCCATGCGAGATCCGAAATGGGTGTGGGATGAACAAGGCCCGATCCCTGACTGGATCTCGCGCACCTACAGGTACATTACGCCGTTTGTGTGCACGGCGATCGAGGGTGAAGCGGGACCGCAAGGCTCGCTGACCTTGCGGCGATGCGATCCAGTGGTCTTGCCAGAAGACTTCGGAAATCTGGGGCGGGTGACGATCATGAATCAAGGCCGGACGGGCATCCTCGAAGGGTATATCCAATACCGGGGCGGACCACCTTACTGCACCAATCCCTTGCGCCGCGGCTTGAACAATATGCTCGGCCTGCCGCATCCCGAGCCTGAGATCGGATCCAACCTCGGCAGCGCCTTTCAGTTCTGAGCAAGCGCGGTTTTTCAAACCAAGAACCGGGGCGTTTTATCCGACCTTCGATCACTTGCCCGTTTCCGGTAAAGCTATGCTGATGCAGCCTTAGGAAAGGTCGCAAGTTATTTGAGGGAGCAGGCGCGCATGAGCAACCGGATTGGCGGGTTCTTCAGGAAGACCAGAGGCATCGGATTGCTCGCAGCTGCAAGCCTGGCGCTCGCATCGTGCCAGCAGGCGCCCGAGCCGCTCAGCCCGGCCGAGCTCGAGGAAAAGCGCGCCGAACTGGCAAATATCCTCGATGATCCCATCAAGCGCTCCAACCTGATTGCGCGGATCATGGGCTCGACCGAGGAAGCGGAGCGCCACGCCTTCATGAAGTTTCACATCTTTGGTTATGCAGGCGACGGCAATCTCATCCCGTTCTTCACGATGAACAATTACATCATTCAGGAGTGGTCTCCGGATGAGAACGGCGTGTTCAACGTCACGCACCGTGAAGTCGCCTATTACTCGAAGTTCGACACCAACGAGGCCATCGACGAGTGGGAGAACCCGCTCACTGGTGAGACGATCAAACTTCCGCATTTCGTGCTGGGGCCAGTCCCGCGCCAGTACGGGCCGGGTCTGGGTGAGGGAGCTGACAGCTTCGCACCCGACCCGCTTAACATCACCATGATCGGCGACCGAGTCTATGTCCCGACGCTGACGCGCCTGACTGTGCCCAATTCGCTCCAGCCAGAGGAATGGGGTGTCTATTCCTCGGGCGAGACAGTCTATTGGGATTCGATGCTGGTATTCTCTGCCGATGCGCGCGATGCGCTGGACGAGACCAAGACTCACGTTCCGGCAGAGATTCACATGCAGAACCTGATCAGCTGGGCGCCCTATCTCAAGCTGGGTCAGTCGCCTGGGCGCACGATGGTGCGCGCATACGGGCAGCACATTTCAGGCTATGACGACCTGCCCGCCGATATTCGCGCAAACTTCGAAAAATATACGCCTGAGATATTCGACCTGGAAAGCTGGACAGACCTGCGCATGGATGCCGCAGAGCTCGCCATGTCACTGATGGCACAGCGCGAGGCCGGCACGCTTGATATCGACCAGCCGGACTACGTTGCGCCTCGGATCAAGCGCTTCGACGAGGTTGTCATTCCCTGATGCGGCTGGTTCAGGCGCGCAGCATCGCGCGCTCGACCCAGGTGGCGTGAACTCCGCTGGATATCTTGTGCGGCAGGCGTGCGCGGCAAATTGGCCCTTTGGCGATATCGCTCGCATCAAGGATCGCCAGCTCTGACGTGCCGCTGTTCTCGTCGATCAGGAAGGTCACGACGTAAGCATCCTGTTCGCCTACCGGTGGAGCCATGGACTGTGCTGCGTTACCGCTGCTTGAGGCACAGGATTTCTTCGGGATCACAGGGCTTTCGCTCGCATAGACCCCGTCTGGCAGCGTATAGACCTGCTCTTCGCCCGTCATGGTGTCATGACGGACATAGCCGTTGAACAGGAACCAGCCGGGCTTGCTGGTGGTCGACCAGACATAGCGGCTGGGCTTCATCGCGTAGTCGGGGTTGATCATGCCGAATTCGACGATCCGGTCGGACAGGCGCTCCTCGCGGGTCTCGCCCGTGGTCAGGTTGAACCGCCAGCGATGCAGCCGCGGCTGAAAGCTGTGTTCATCGACATAGGCCATCATATGTGCATAGCGGCCGAATTGCTCCAGCGGGTCGGGCATCGGCTTGTCCTGAAAATAGCCTTCGAGCACGATCTCGTCATCTTCCTCCCATGCGTTGGTCCAATGCAGCACATAGGTCGGCGCCGCCTCGAACCAGCGAATATCCTCAGGCCTGCCATGCCGCGGGATCAGCGCAAACCGCGTCGCCTCGCCTTCGTGCAGGCGCGCGGCGTGGATATCACGCTTTAGCAGCTCTGCGTCCCAATAGAGCGGCATGTCGTTGAGGATCGACCAGTTCCTGGTGATCGCCATGTCATGCGGCAGGCGCGGTCCCTTCAGCGGGATAGGCACGTAGTGGACCAGCTTTCCTGCCCGATCGACGACCCCGTAATGCATGTAAGGCGCGTGTACGGAGTAGTTGAAGAACATCAGCTCGCCGGTTTCTTCATCGACCTTAGGGTGCGCAGAAACTCCGTCCAATGGCCCCCACGGTGCTTTGCCGAGATTTTCGAGCGTGACCGGATCGATCATCCATGCCTCGCCGCATTGGTAGAAGGTGGCATAGGCAATTCCTGCATGGACAATGATGTCCGTGCTGCCCGTATCCTTGAGGCCCCCATGCGCGCCAAAACCGGGGCGCAGGCTCGTGCCCGGCGGGTCCATCAGCCCGCCCCAAAGCGCGCCGCCCGCGATTTGCTCCGCCACGAAGCAATGTGTGCGCACGAAGCGGTTGCGATAGCTCGCCTTGCCGCCCCGAATATCGACCTGATGGATCATCGCATCGCCATCGAACGGGTGATGGCGGCCTAGCGGCTGATGCACCGGATTTTCCGTGTTGCGCAGGTATATCCCATCGATATCCGCTGGAATCTCCCCTTCGATCACTTCGAGCTCGCCTGCCGTCACTTCCTCGTGAACGGGTGTCCACGGCCCTGAAAGATAGGGGTGGTTGGACGCCTCGAGCGTGTATTTCAGCGGCGGCTCGCGGGTGATCTGCATCGGGTGTTCCTCTCCATCAGCAAGACTAGCGCATCACTGCATTCGTGCAAGAAAGTGTGCTATGGATTTGATCGAGGTCAATGAATCTTGTCTTGTGAGCGGGCATAGAGGATCGACAAGGGGCCCAGCTCCGCTGGCCCCTCCACTGGGAAGGAGACCGCCATGAAATCGATATTGCTTCATGTGAACGACACCGAGGGTTGCGAGGGCCGCTTGCAGGCGACCTTCGACATTGCCCGCGCCTTCGACGCGCATGTCACGATGCTGCATGCGGTAAGCTACGAGATTTTCGCGCCTGGCGACATCTATGGCTCCGCAGTCGCTGCGGCCCTGCCTCAGATCCGGGAACAGGCGGCCGCCTTTCGTGCCAGGATGGAGGCTGACCTCGCCAATGAGGATGTCGCGTGGGAATGGGTGCTGCGCCATGGCCTGCCGGAACACGCCTTGCTGGAATATTCACCGCTGAGCGATCTGCTGGTGGTCGGCCCGCGCGATGCCGGAGAAGCCGATACCCGCGCTTCCGCCATGGTCGGTACATTGCTGGTGAAAGCGCGTTCGCCAGTGCTGGTCATGCCAGAAGGACAGACGGCGTTCGACGCTGAAGCGCCGGCCTTCGTGGCCTGGAATGGCTCCAGCGAAGCTGCGCTCGCTTTACGCGCAGCGGTTCCGATGCTCAAAAAGGCCAGGTCGGTCTCTCTTGTGAGTGTGTCGGAAGAGAAAGACCGCGAACGCTTCGATTTCCCGCCGGTGCGCGGCGCCGAATATCTCAGCCGCCACGGGATCGAATGCGAACTGGTGGACATTCCCCATGGCGAAGGCAGCGTAGCGGACACCTTGTTCCATGCTGCCGAGGCACGGAAGTGCGGGCTGATGGTGATGGGCGCTTACGGGCACTCGCGGCTTGCTGAAATGCTGCTCGGTGGTGTCACCAGACGCGCGGTAACCAATCCTGCCATTCCGATCCTGCTGGCGCATTAACAAGCAGTCTGATTTCCTACAAGAGAGCGGCGGGCTAATGTGCTCGCCGCTCTTTGAAATGTCTGATAACGCGAAGAAATTACCCGGTTATCCCAGGATCCGGATTTGCTCCCTGGACTGTGTAACATGTGTAACCAACACGTGTGGCTGATCAGCTCTCGTCAGGCGTGCTCTTGCGCCTGCGGATCATGCCTTCCTGCGCGACGCTGGCAACCAGCTCGCCTTCGCGGCTGAAGATCCGGCCCCGATTGAAGCCGCGGCCATTGCCGCTCCACGGGCTGTCGGTCGCATAGAGCAGCCACTCGTCCGCGCGCGCAGGGCGGTGGAACCAGATCGCATGGTCAAGGCTCGCGCCGACCAGTTCGCCGCGCATCCAGGAAAGGCCATGGGGCAGGGCTGAGGTACCGAGCAGGGTAAAGTCGCTGGCATAGGCGATGACCGCGCGGTGCAGGGACGGATCGTCGGGCAATGCAGCGGCGGCCTTGAACCATGTGTGAGCGTGCGGCGGCTTGGGTTCGGAATTCATCCAGTGCAGCTTGTCACTCGTGCGCATTTCGATCGCGCGCGGGCGCAGCATGAAATCGCGCGCATTGCCGGTGATGCCCGCCTGATCGACATATTCGCGCCGCACTTCCATGTCGCTGCGCAGGTCCTCTGGCGGGGTGACTTGCGGCATGGTGTAGTCATCATGGCTAAGGCCGTCTTCCGGGCGCTGAAAACTTGCAGTGAGGTTGAGGATCGGACGCGTCTCTCCATCCTTGCCGGTCTGGCTCGCGACCACGCGGCGATTGGCAAAGCTGCGTCCATCAAAGTCGGCTTCGACAGCGAGGTCGGTTACCGGGCCCTCCTCGCCTCCGCGCAGGAAATAGGCATGGAGCGAGTGTGCCTGCTTGCCGTCAGTGACTGTCGCCTGAGCTGCTTGCAAAGCCTGTGCGATCACCTGGCCGCCGAACATGCGGCCAATGCCATCTGCCTTGGCCTTTCCGGTGAAGCGGCCTGTTTCTGAAGGCTCGACCGTCAGCAGGTCGACGAGGTCAGCAACGAGCTGTTCTGGAGAGGGTGTTGGGTTCGTCATTGAAACTGGCATTGCGGGTGCTGACGCTCTTGGTCAAGAACCCAAATGAAAACCCCGCCCGGATCGCTCCGAGCGGGGTAATTCAGAAGATCAACAGCGTTTCGCGGGAGGCCGTTTCTTGTCGCCCTACCGGTTCAGCCTGCGGCTGTGCTTCGCAACCGCTACTTGAGGGCGTTAGTGCGCCCCAGCCAACGCCGCGAGCAGCAGCAGCGCGACGATGTTGGTGATCTTGATCATCGGGTTCACAGCCGGACCCGCGGTGTCCTTGTACGGATCGCCTACGGTGTCGCCGGTCACAGCAGCCTTGTGAGCTTCAGAGCCCTTGCCGCCGTGATTGCCGTCTTCGATGTACTTCTTCGCATTGTCCCATGCGCCGCCGCCAGCGGTCATGGAAAGCGCGACGAACAGACCGCCGACGATCACGCCGAGGAGCAAAGCGCCCACGGCTGCGAAGGCCTCGTTCTGACCGGCCAGCAAGTAGATCACGAAGTAGGTGACAATCGGTGCAAGCACCGGAAGCAGGCTGGGTACGATCATTTCCTTGATCGCTGCCTTGGTGACGAGGTCAACCGTGCGGGCATAGTTCGGACGGCTGGTGCCGGCCATGATGCCCGGGTCTTTTGCGAACTGGTCACGCACATCAACAACCACGTCGCCAGCCGCGCGGCCCACTGCGGTCATGCCCATCGCGCCGAACAGGTACGGCAGCAATGCACCGAGCAGCAGGCCGACGATCACATAGGGATTCTCGAGGCTGAAGTTGACTTCAGCGTTCGGGAAATATTCGCGCAGGTCAGCGGTGTAGGCTGCGAACAGCACCAGTGCTGCCAGACCGGCTGAACCGATGGCATAGCCCTTGGTCACGGCCTTGGTGGTGTTGCCCACCGCGTCAAGCAGGTCGGTCTTTTCACGAACGCTTTCATCCAGACCTGCCATCTCTGCGATGCCGCCTGCGTTGTCGGTCACCGGGCCATAAGCGTCGAGCGCGACAACCATGCCTGCGAGTGCGAGCATCGCGGTCGCACCGAATGCGAGGCCGAGCAGACCAGCGAGCTGATATGCGCCGATGATCGCCGCGATGATGACGATGGTCGGGAGGGCAGTCGATTCAAGGCTGATCGCCAAACCCTGGATCACGTTGGTGCCGTGGCCCGTTTCCGAAGCCTTGGCGATCGAGCGCACCGGACGGAAGTTAGTCCCGGTGTAGTACTCTGTGATCCAGATGATGACACCGGTCAGAACGAGCCCGATCAGCGAGCAATAGAACAGGTCACGGCCAGTGAACTCGACCATGCCGAGACCCGGATTGAGCACGGTGTTCATGCCGAAACCGGCGGTGCCCAATGCGTAAGATGTCGCATACCAGATCAGCGGGATTGCCAGCACGGCAGTCACGATGAAGCCTTTATACATCGCGCCCATGACATTGGTGCCATTGCCGAGACGGACGAAGTAGGTACCGATAATCGAAGTCACGATGCACGCGCCGCCGATCAGCAGCGGCAGCGCCATCAACGGCAGCAGCAGATCGCCAACGTCGGTCAGCAGCAGCGCCATGAGAACCATGGTTGCGCCAACGGTCACAACATAGGTTTCGAACAGGTCAGCGGCCATGCCGGCACAGTCGCCGACATTATCGCCCACGTTGTCGGCGATGGTTGCCGGGTTGCGCGGATCGTCCTCCGGAATCCCCGCTTCGACCTTGCCGACGAGGTCAGCGCCCACGTCAGCAGCCTTGGTGAAGATACCGCCGCCCAGACGCGCAAAGATCGAGATCAGCGATGCACCGAAAGCGAGGCCAACCAGGCCATCGATAACCGCACGGCTGTTCTCTTCGAGAGCCATTGGCCCGATCAGCACATAAAAGAAAACTGCGATTGCCAGCAGCGCGAGACCAGCGACCAGCAAGCCGGTTATGGCACCAGCGCGGAAAGCGATGGTGAGGCCCTGCTGCAAGCCAGTGCTTGCCGCCTGCGCGGTACGCACGTTCGAACGAACCGAGATGTTCATCCCGATGTAGCCCGCAACGCCTGAAAGCACCGCGCCAATGACAAAACCGACCGCCGGGATCACGCCGAGAAATACCCCGACAAGGATCGCTACAACCACACCGACGATGCCAATGGTGGTGTATTGACGGTTGAGATAGGCCTGCGCGCCTTCCTGGATCGCGCCTGCGATTTCTTGCATCTTGGCGTTCCCGGCATCTGCGCCGAGTACCTGGCGGCTGGTGAAGATGCCGTACACAATGGCAAGCAGGCCCAGCCCGATTGAAATTAGGATAAGGTCCACGAAATTTCCCCTCTCATGGCGTGGAAAAATGCCCGCTCGAACTCCCCTCGAGTGACATGTGGCGGTGGCTATAAGCGATGGAAACGCTGTGACAAGCCCAGAGTCGCCGGATTGAGGCGAGCGTCCCCAATTCGCGCTAGGCTCAGCGGTGCTCATATCCCAGTTGGTCGTCTGGCGAGAGATTGTCCGTATCGAGGTGCAGCATGGTTGCGCCAGAGGCCTGGACAGTCCCGATCCGGCTTGCGCCAACCGGCAGCAGGTTGTCCGGCGGGGCGGTAAAGAGCAACTGGTAGTCATCGCCCCAGCGAATGCATTCATCGATCCGATTGCAGTCCGCGACGGGGATTGAGGCACGCTCCAGCTGCAAAGTTGCATTGCTCGCGCTCGCCATGCGCCAGCAATCGAGGAGCAGACCATCGGATATGTCCATCATCGCGGTAACGTGAGGAGCGAGCGCCTGGCCTTCCTTCAACAGCGGGCGAGGGCAGTTGAAAGCATCGAGATGCTCAGCCTCGCCCTCATAGCCTAGCATCGCGCGGCCGAGCGGTCCGGTTACGAATATCCCGTCGCCAACTTGAGCGCCCGCACGCGAAGGGACGGGTGTGTGCGTTGCCCTGCCGATCGCAGTAAGCCCGAACTGGCGCAAACCGGAGGCTTTGACGGTGTCGCCACCGAGCAATGGGACATCAAAGGTTTCCAATGCGCCGCGTAGCCCTTCCAGAAACCGGGAGTCGTCGACGCTGAGATTGTGCCCGAGCAATACGCCTACGGGATCTGCTCCTTTCGCTGCAAGGTCCGACAGGTTTACCGCGACGAGCTTCCACGCGACGTCCGCCATATCGGCATCTGGCCGGAAATGCGTGCCCTCAGCCATCACGTCATGCGTGAGCACCAGCGTCTCTCTGCCGATTTCCAGCATTGCGCAGTCATCTTCGAGGTTCCGCGCGCCCGAATGCAACGGGAGAGTGCGCAAGGCGGCGATGAATTCGGCTTCGTCTATGACCGAACCTCTTTGCTCACCGCGTCCAGAATACCGTTGACGAACTTGGCTTCGCGGTCGTCGAAGAAGGCTTTGGCGACGTCGACATACTCTGAAATCGCAGATGCCGTTGGCACGTCAGCGCGCGCGATGAGCTCGTACGCACCGCAGCGCAAGACTTGCAGCATGGTCTTGTCGAGCCGAGCAAGCGTCCATCCCTCCGCGAGTTTCGCCAGCAGCTTGTGATCAATCTCGTCGACGCGCGCGATAACGCCGGTGACAATATCATCGAAGAAATCGACCTCCGCGTCGGCATAACGTTCGTCTTCTGCTTCATCGACTTCACGACCAAGCCTGTGCTGGTGAAACTCGTCGAGCAGCTTGGTCAGCGCTGTGCCTTCCATCTGCCACTGGTAGAGCGCCTGAACGGCTGCCAGGCGGGCGGCGGAGCGCGATTGAGAGCGGGGTGCTGAGCGGGAAGCGGTCATTTCAAACGCACCTCGACCGATTTGGCGTGGGCGGGCAGGCCTTCAGCATGAGCAAGCTTAACCGCAGCAGGTCCGATGGCGGCGATGCCTTGCTCGCCAAGCTCGATGAAGCTGGTGCGTTTCATGAAGTCGAGCACAGACAATCCGCTCGCAAACCGCGCGCGGCGGCCGGTTGGCAAAACATGGTTCGGACCTGCAACGTAATCGCCGATGGCTTCGGGCGTCATCCGCCCGATGAAGATGCTACCCGCATGACGGATTGCTTGCATCAGCGCTTCCGGCTCAGCCACTGCCAGTTCGACATGCTCGCTTGCGAGCTTGTTGGCGAGTTCAGGCGCTTGGGCGAGGTCATCGACAACGATAACTGCACCGTGCGTGTCCCAGCTCTCCTTTGCGGTTTCGCCAGTATCCAGCATGGCAAGCTGAACGTCGACCGCGTCCATCACCTGCGCGGCAAAGCCCGCATCATCGGTGATCAGGATCGATTGCGAGGTCGGATCATGTTCAGCCTGGCTGAGCAGGTCAGCTGCGATCCACTCTGGATCGTTGTCCCTGTCCGCGATCACCAGGATTTCGCTCGGTCCCGCGACCATGTCGATGCCGACCACACCATACAGCTGGCGCTTGGCTTCCGCGACATAGGCGTTGCCGGGTCCAGTGATCACATCAACTGGCCTGATTCTGTCCGTGCCATAGGCCAGCGCACCAATCGCCTGAGCGCCGCCGACGCGCCAGATCTCGTCCACGCCAGCGATATGCGCGGCCGCCAGCACGATGGGGTTCGACTGTCCCTTTGGCGTGGGTGTTACCACCACCAACCGCTCGACACCCGCCACCCGAGCCGGAATGGCGTTCATCAGCAGCGAGGAGGGGTAGGCGGCGCGCCCTCCCGGCACGTATAAGCCGGCAGCATCGACAGCGCGCCAGATTGCGCCCAGGCGTACCCCTGCGTCATCTGTGTAGTCGCGGTTTTCAGGCAGTTGCGCTTGATGATAGGAGCGGATGCGCTTGGCCGCGAGCTCCAGCGCGTCGCGAAGTTCTGGTTCGATCGTGTCGTAGGCTTCCTTGCAGCGTTCAGCCGGGATGACCCAGTCGCTTTGCTCAGAGAGCGCATGCCCATCGAAGCGCATGGAGTATTCGATAATCGCCTCATCGCCGCGGGCCTTCACTTCGCGCAGGATATCGCGCACCTGGATCGCGACGTCGCTTTCGCTTTCACGGCGCGCATTGACGAGCTTGCGAAACTCGCGGTCGAAACCGGCATCCGAAGTGTTAAGCTGATAGGTCATGCTGCGGCTCGATCTTCTGCTATCGCCCGGAAGGCATCGACCAATTCGGCGACCCGGCTATCCGTCTTGAGTGCTGCGCGGTTGACGATCAAGCGAGCTGAGATGTCGAGGATGCGTTGGCTCTCTTCCAGGCCATTGTCCTTCAGCGTGCGCCCGGTCGAAACAAGGTCCACGATCTGGCGCGCGAGGCCCAGCGAAGGGGCGAGTTCCATCGCGCCGTTCAGCTTGACGCATTCGGCCTGGATGCCTTGTCGCTCGAAATGGCGGCGGGTGAGGTTGGGGTACTTGGTGGCAACCCGAAGATGGCTTACATGTGACTGATTGCCGGCATCGCCCTTGACCCGTGCGACGGACAGGCGGCAATGCCCGATATCGAGATCGACCGGCGCATAAAGGTCGGCGTAATCAAATTCTTCGATCACATCAGAGCCGACGATACCGACCTGTGCTGCGCCGTGCGCCACGAAAGTCGCAACATCGAAAGCGCGCACACGAATTAGGCGCATGTCATCGCGCGTTGTCGCGAAGCTCAAGGCGCGGTTGCTCTTGTCGTGGAACGCGTCTTCCGGCACCACGCCGGCACGGGCCATAACCGGCAGCGCCTCATCGAGAATGCGGCCCTTCGGAATGGCGAAAGTCAGCTGTCTGGGATCAGTGGTTGTCATTGCGCGAGCGACTTAGGGACTGGGCGATGAAAGGGCAATCATTTAGGGGCTTCAGTCAGGCAAAAGGGGGACCTGCATGAGCGAAGACGGGGTGATGTTCACGCGCGAGCTCGCCGAGGCCATCGATTGGCAGGCGCAGCACGCAGAAGAAAATGGCGCACCTTGCACCGCGCGGCTGATCCGGGCGATCCCTGAAGTGGCTCAAGGCGCGACGGCCACCGGACGGCGGATCGCGAACTGGGAAGGTATCACGCTTAAGGACGCCATGCCCTTGCGGTTTACAGGCGGGCTTCATCACCTTGTCCTCACCGGCCAGGATACGCGCCTTGAGCGCGTCTACGCCGGCCTGATTACCGATCAGGACACGATCAACCGGCTGGTGTGCGAACTGGTCGAGACCTTTGATACGCAGTTGCTGCCGTGGCTGGATGGGCCGCCGCAAACGAACGAAGCGGGGCGCTCTGCCAGCATCATGGCAGGACTCTTGTGGCTGACAGGCAAATTGGGGCCGAAATTTGAACTCAACGAGTTGGGTGCAAGCGCAGGCGTCAACACCATGATGGAACGCTATCGCTACGATCTTGGCGGTGTGACGGTTGGGCCAGAGGTCTCACCGATGCAGATTGCGCCCGAATGGCGCGGCAATCCACCGCCCGACAATCCGGTTGAGATCGTTGCGATTCGAGGCTGCGACCAGGCCCCGATCGACCTGTCCGACCCTGCTGCGGCGCTCAAACTCAAGGCCTATGTCTGGCCTGATGCGATAGTCCGAATGGCGCGGATCGATGCGGCGATTGAGCTCGCCTCGCAGGCGCCGCCCGATCTTGTGCAGCAAGACGCGGCTGACTTTGTCGAGCAGTTCCTGTCGCTTGAACATCCGCAGGGCGTTACGCGCACGATGTTTCACTCGATAATGTGGCAATATATGCCCGCAGAAACGCAAGATGCCATAACGGCAGCCTTTGAGGCAGCAGGGGCTCAAGCCACGTCAGAACGGCCGTACGCATGGATCGCGCTGGAGACCGATCCGGCGACTTTCCGGCATGAGCTTAAGGTGCGCTACTGGTGTGGCTCGCTTAAGGACGGAGAGACATTTCTGCTCAGCCACGCGCATCCGCATGGCGCATGGGTGGAATGGCTTGACGTTTAGCCGTCGGCTTCCATTTTCTCCATGTAGCCATTGGCGACCATGGCGGCGATTTGGTCGAACAGCTGGTCTGGCGTTCGGCGCATCTCGCCCATTGCCTCTTCCATCCCCTCAGCAACGATGATCTCGCGCTGTCCTAGCGCAATCGCATCCACCATGGTCTTGGCCGCGTCTTCCGGCTTGATCCCTTCATCGATCACCTTGTCGCTGCGCCCGCGCTTCTCGCCGGTCCCGGTCAGCGCGTTGCGGCTGACATCGGTCGCGATGGAACCGGGGTAGATCACGTGGACGGAGACGCCGTTCTGACTGAGCTCGCCCCGCAAGGCGTCAGCATAGCCCGCAAGGCCGAATTTCGCTGCGCAATAGGCGGTGCGCATGGGTACACCAACCTTGCCTGCAATGGAGGAGATGAAGGCGAGCCCACCTCGCTTTCCGTCTTTGGCGCGCTCGGCCATATGTCCGATCAGGCTTTGCGAGAAAGCGATCTGTGCGGTGAGGTCAATCTCGATGATCTCGCGATAGACCTGCATATCGGTCTTGAGCGCACGGCTGCGCTGCGACACGCCCGCATTGGCAACCGCGAAGTCGACGCCGCCTTTCCAAGCAATTGCCTTGGCCGTTGCATCTGCCAGCGCGGCATCGTCACGCACATCAAAGGGCAGGATAAGCGCTTCACCGCAGTCATTGGCGACTTCGGCAAGTCTCGCTTCATCGCGCCCTGACAGGACCAGATGCGCGCCGCGGCGCGCCCATTCGCGCGCCAAAGCTGCGCCGATTCCCGAGGACGCGCCTGTGATCCAGATTGTCTTGCCGTTGAATTCCATGCTCTGTCTCCCCCTTGTTCCGCGCTAGTCCGTGACTGTTTTTGGCCTGCCTTCGGGCAGCGGAATGAATTCCTTTTCATCGCCTGGAACCTTGGGGAAGCGGCCCGCTTTCCAGTCTTCGCTCGCCTGACGGATGCGATCCTTGTCGCTGCTCACAAAGTTCCACCAGGCATGGCGTTTGGTGGTGAACGCTTCGCCGCCGAGCAGCATGATCCGCCCGCCGCGCTCGCTTGAAAGCGTCATTGCATGGCCTGGAGCAAGCACAGTCAGCTCGTAGAGGCCGAGCGGCGTGCCATCCAGGCTCGCTTCGCCGCCGACCAGCATTACCGCCCGCTCATCGGCTTCGGCTTCGATCGGCATGGAGCCGGTCGGCGCGAGCACGATCTCGGCATAAATCGTTTCGGCATAGGTCGTCGTCGCTGCACGTTTGCCCCATAGCTGGCCCATGATGACGATCGACTTGGCGCAAGTATCCTCGATCACGGGCAAGTCCGCGACTGCTTCAAAAGCCGGATCGATTTCCTCGCGGCCATCAGGCAGGGCGAGCCATGTCTGCATCCCGTAAAGCTTCGGGCCGGTTGCGCGCTCTTCGGCCGGCGAACGCTCTGAGTGGACGATGCCTTTGCCCGCCGTCATCAAGTTCACTTGGCCTGGGCGAATAGTCGAGAATGTGCCGAGACTGTCGCGGTGGTCAATTGCACCCCCATATTCTCCGGCGAACAGCCACGTGACCGTAGCGAGATTGATATGCGGATGCGGGCGCACATCCATCGCAGTGCCAATATCGAGCTGCGCGGGGCCAAACTCGTCGACGAATATGAACGGTCCGACCATGGTACGCTCTTTCTTCGGGAGCGCGCGGCGAACCTCGAACTGTCCGAGATCATGCGTGGTCGGGGTTATGGTCTGGAGGATCATTCTACTCCCCCGGCGCCTTCGCCTTGATCGCGACGGCATGGACCCGCTCGCCAACGATATCGCCAAGCGCAGCGATCACCGCGCGCTGCCGCGCCAACCGGTTCATGCTCGCAAACGCCTCTGCCTCGATCACAATGGTGAAATGCGATTCGCCGCTGCCATCATCGCCTGCATGGCCATGATGCTTGGCGCTATCATTGATGATCTCAAGCGCGGTTGGGGAGAAAGCCTCGCTCAGGCGGGTTTCGATCTCAGCTGCCATAGGTCCTGTCATAAAACCCGATTTGGGGGTTTCAATCCGTCTTGTCCATGTCCATCCTATGCAGCGTGGCACAATCGAAGTTTCATGGACGGTTTGAAGAAACAGGGATGACCTGCCAGGCACCGGGCTGCCGCGAGCCCGGCGAATTCCGCGCGCCCGGCTATCGCCCCAGCGGTTTTGACGGCCCAGGCGAATATCGCTGGTTCTGCCTCCATCACGTGCGCGAATTCAATTCCGGTTATGACTGGTTCGAAGGGATGAGCGCAGAGGAAATTCTTCGCGCGCAATCGCCAGTGACCGGCTGGCAGACCGAAAGCCGCACATTTCGTCCGACCGCAGGCGTCGACGGGATGCCGCGTTGGGCGGACTTTGCCGATCCATTGGATGCCATCGGGGCGCGGGTGAACGGGATCAGGTTACGTGCGGAGCGTGAAGCGAAGATGGCGATGGACGGGCGATTCAGCCCGGATGAAGCACGCGCGCTCGACACCATGGGCCTGGGGTTAGAGACCGACCGCAGGCGCTTGCGGCGGCGCTATTCAGAGCTGGTTCGGCGCTATCATCCGGACCGCAATGGCGGCGACCGTCGCCATGAGGATCGACTGAATGAAGTGGTCGCGGCCTATCAACTTTTGCGGAAGAGTGCAGCGATAGATTGATCTGCGCCATGGCTTAATTCTGCTTAAAGGCCCAGCGAAGGGTCTTGCCCATGCCCCATGTCGCCGCGCGTGCCGGGATCGTCGCGAGGCCCGGGCGGGTGAGGCCGAGCATGGAGCGGGCGAAGCTCGGCAGTATCGCGACAGCTTCTGCGCCGAGCATCGCTTGCAGACCGGGAGGGGTTCCTTTGGGGCGCTGGTTGAGGACGAGCTGCGCGATCTCACGCGCTTGAGGTGAGGTGTGCAGATCTCCGCGCAATTGCCGGAACAGAGCTTCAGCTTCAGTCTGCGTCTCAGGCACGGGGTCTGCGCCAAGCGCTCGTGCGATGACAGCAAACTGGCGGAAATACTCGTCCTGCTCCCAGTTGGGCATGTCTGGCCGGACATGCCGCTTGTATCCCGCCAGAAAGCTCTGCGCTTCGACGACATGCACCCAGGCGAGCGTGCGCGGATCGGTCGCAACATAGGGCGTGCCATCCGGCAGCGTGCCCGTGACCTTCGCGTGGATGCGGTTGACGCGCTCAATCGCCGCTTTGGCATCGTCGCGATGGCCGAAGGTGGTTACGGCGATGAAGCGAGCCGTGCGTCGCAAACGGCCGTGCATGTCTTCGCGGAAGTTTGAATGGTCGAGCACGCCTTGCAGTGCGTGCGGGTGGAGCATCTGCAGCAAGAGGCTTCTGATACCGCCGACCATCATTCCCACGATATCGGCATGGACCATGCGGATCGGCGTGTCTTTCTCGAACAGCGCTTCGTCGGATGGCGGAACCGGTTGCTGCCCCGATGCAGTGTCGTTGAACACGCCTCGGACCTGTTCAACGAGCTTCAAACGCAAGGTTTCGACGGGGTCCGGCATGTACTTAATCTAGGGAAGAGCAGGGCTCTATGCCAGCGATATGGAGCTTGCGCCCCCTATCAGTAGCGATTGAGCCGCGTCAGCAAGGTTGCAACCGCGACATCGAACTGTGTGAGGTCTCCGGCTGCGCGGGCGAGCAATTGCGCGCCTTGCAGTTGTGCGAGGATCGCCCATGCTTCCTCCGCCGGATCGCCCCCCACTGAGATCGAGCGGTCCTTGCGACCGGTCAGCAGGACGCTTTCAATCCAGCTGGCGGTCGCGGCATTGGTTTGCGCCAGCACCGCATGCAGGCGCTCGCTCAGCACCGTGCGGTCTCCGGCAAGGGCGACACAAAGGCACAGATGATCGCCATCGCTCAGCATTTCACGGTAAAAGGCGATCAGCTTGAGAAGGGCCTGTCCACCAGAGCGGCTGTTTGCAAACATGTTGAGCAGGGCGCGCAGCCGTTCGCCATATCGGATCAGCACCGCGAGGCCGAAGTCCGCCTTGGTCGCAAAGTGATGATGAACGCTCGCCTTCCGAATGCCACTTTCGCGCGCAAGATCTGCAAAGCTGAAACCATCATAGCCGCGACAGCGGATCAGGCCCTCCCCAATGTCGATCAGCTTGTCCCGCGTGTTCAAGGTCCGGATTCTCCGCTGGAAATTACCTCAACCTACTAGTAGGATGGGTCAAATCAGGCAAGCAGAATTAGTGCCTACCATAAGGTAGGTTGACGTGTGGAAAAGTGAAAATCGCAATGAAAATCAATGCTGAATTCGATAGTGCGGTGGCTATCCATACGGGTAGTCTGGAATGGACTGCTTCACCCATGGCTGGCGTGAAGCGGCGTATGCTGGACCGTATCGGCGGCGAAGTTGCGCGCGCCACATCCCTCGTTCGCTATGCACCGGGCAGCCACTTTTCCGCTCACACCCATTCAGGTGGGGAGGAATTCATCGTCCTTGAAGGCACCTTCCAGGATGAGCATGGCGATTACCCTGCGGGCAGCTATGTCCGCAATCCGATCGGCACAAAACACATTCCGCGATCGGAAGAAGGCTGCACGATCTTCGTGAAGCTGTGGCAATTCGATCCTAGCGATACTACGCAGTTTGCGCTTGACCTCAATGCGCTGGAGCTTGCGCCGGTCGAAGGGCTTGCAGGTGTTCAACAGGCCGCTTTGCATGATGTCGCGACAGAGACTGTCGTGTTGGAAGCGTGGGAGCCGGGCATTCAGCGTCCATTCTCAAGCGCAGGCGGGGCCGAAATCCTGATCCTTGACGGCAGCATCGGGTTCCATGGCGACGAATTCGGTGTGCACGACTGGATCCGCTTGCCGCCGGACAGCGAGCTTTGTCTTTCTTCCGGTCCTTCAGGCGCAAAGCTGTGGATCAAGACCGGACACTTGCGGCAGATCATAAGGGAGGGCTGGGGCGGACCGGGTCCAGATTGAGCCTTTCGGGCACACTTCGCTTTTGGCCGCTTGCAGGCTCGCGTTCACGCGTCTAACCGTTTTTCGCAATGAATAGCGTATTCGAAACTGGAATCGACGGAGCGGACAAGACGCTCTTTCCTGCACCCGACACGGAAATCGACGTGCGTGACACGTTCGGTATCGATGTCGACTGGCAAGTGCCGGCCTTCAGCCTGAAGGACGACCGCGTGCCCGATCTGGATGAAAGCTATGTCTTTGATCCGGATACGACGCTAGCGATCCTTGCTGGCTTTGCGCACAATCGCCGCGTGATGGTGCAGGGCTATCATGGTACCGGTAAGTCGACCCATATCGAGCAGGTTGCTGCGCGCCTCAAATGGCCTTCGGTCCGCGTCAACCTCGATGCGCATATCAGCCGTATCGACCTCGTCGGGCGCGACGCCATCGTCCTTAAGGACGGTCTGCAGGTGACCGAGTTCAAGGAAGGCATCTTGCCCTGGGCGCTGCAGCACCCGGTCGCGCTGACCTTCGACGAATATGACGCGGGCCGCCCGGACGTCATGTTCGTGATCCAGCGCGTGCTGGAAGCGCAGGGCGCATTGACTCTGCTCGATCAGAACAAAGTGATCACGCCGAACAAGTATTTCCGCCTGTTTGCCACCACCAACACAGTTGGACTTGGCGATACGAGCGGCCTTTATCACGGCACGCAGGCGATCAACCAGGCACAGATGGACCGCTGGAATATCGTGGTTGCGTTGAACTACCTCGAACCAGAGGTCGAGCAGAAGATCGTCAAGTCCAAGAGCCCTGAAACCGATGACAAGGTCATCGCCGACATGGTCAAGGTTGCTGACCTGACCCGCCAAGGGTTCATGAACGGCGATATATCGACGGTGATGAGCCCGCGTACGGTCATGACCTGGGCGCAGAACGCGGAGATTTTCAAGTCGGTCGGCTTCGCTTTCCGCCTTTCATTCCTCAACAAATGCGATGAGGCCGAGCGGATGCTGGTGAGCGAATATTACCAGCGTGTGTTTGGCGAAGACCTGCCCAGTGGGGCCGCGAAATCAGCCTGATTGCCTTTGCTGTATTGTTGAGCTAACACAGCTCTCATGTTCGCCTGGCTGAGAAAATCACGCAGCAACCGCGCACCCTTTGGTGGCCGCAAGGACCGCGTCGCTCCCGGATTTTACGCCACGCAGGATCCCTGGGGCAGCCAGCTCGACCAATTCGATCGTGACTTCGATCTCGACTTTGATGATGACGCAGAAGGCGGCTTCGATGCGCCACCTGCAAAGCCACATCGCAAGGGCCGCAAACGCCGCTGGTTTGTGCGGATCGTCGCAGCGATCCTGCTCCTCTTCATTATCGCGGTAGGATGGCTCGCTTTGACAGCGCCACTTTCCAAATCGCTTGAGCCGATCGCACCGCCGCAGATCACTCTGCTGGCGAGCGACGGGACCCCGATTGCGCGCAGCGGCGCCAATGTAGAGGCACCGGTCGATGTCGAGAAGCTGCCTGAGCATGTGGTCGGTGCGTTCCTCGCGATCGAGGACCGCCGGTTCTATTCGCATTGGGGCGTTGATCCCCGCGGGATAGCCCGCGCGGCATGGACCGGCGTGGGCGGCGGCAGCACGATTACCCAGCAGCTTGCCAAGTTCACTTTCCTCACCCCGGAACGCAGTCTCAGCCGCAAGGGGCAGGAGATGTTGATCGCCTTCTGGCTGGAAGCGTGGCTGACCAAGGACGAAATCCTCGAGCGCTATCTCTCCAACGCCTACTTCGGCGACAACCAGTATGGGTTGCGCGCGGCAAGCCTGCACTATTTTTACCGCCAGCCAGAAAACCTGAGGCCTGAACAGGCGGCCATGCTCGCTGGCTTGCTGCAAGCCCCGTCGCGGCTCGATCCGACCGACAATTACAAGGGCGCAGAAGCGCGGATGCGGCTTGTTCTGAACGCTATGGCAGAGGAAGGCTATCTGACCCCGGAGCGCGCTGCCGCGCTGCCTTCGCCAAGGCTTGATGTCCGCACGCGCAACACGCTTCCCACCGGCACCTATTTCGCCGATTGGGTGCTGCCGCTCGTGCGTCAGGATGCCGAGCGGAGCTATGCCAAGCAATCACTGACTACCACGCTTGACGCGCGCTTGCAGCGAGTGGCTTCCGAGGTTGTCGGCCGGGCAAGGCTGGGCAAGGCCCAGGTGGCCCTGGTCGCGATGCGGCCCACTGGCGAGGTTGTCGCCATGATTGGCGGCAAGGATTATGCAAAATCGCCCTTCAACCGCGCCACGCAGGCCAAGCGTCAGCCGGGTTCGACCTTTAAGCTGTTTACCTATCTCGCAGCGATCGAGGCTGGGATGGACCCCGGTGACCGTGTGCCCAACACGCCGATTGAGAACGGGAGCTATCGCCCCAGGAATGCCGGGGATCGCTACACCGAGACGATCTCGCTCGAGGATGCTTTTGCGCAATCGAGCAATGTTGCGACCGTCAGGCTGTTCAACGAACTCGGCAGCGCGGCGGTCATCAAGACAGCGCGCAATCTGGGGGTTACAGCCGAGCTTCCTGTGGGCGATCCGAGTCTGGCGCTTGGGACGTCCAGCATGACCCTGCTTGAGCTTACGGCGGCCTATGCCGGTGTTGCTGCCAATCGGTTCCCGGTTAAACCGGTTGCGTTTGTGCCCGAAGAAAGGGGTTGGTCCGACTGGTTCTTCAGCGACGAGGACAGCCTGTCGAGCCGCGAGCATGCCGCGATCGAACGCCTGCTGCGCTCGGCAGTGAACAAGGGGACTGGCCGGGCGGCTGCCCTCACCATGCCCAATTACGGCAAGACTGGCACGACTCAGAATTATCGCGACGCGCTGTTCGTTGGCTATGCGGGCGGTCTGGTCGTGGGAGTGTGGGTCGGTAATGATGACAATACTCCGCTCGACCGCGTTACGGGCGGCGGGCTCCCCGCACGAATCTGGCGCGATTTCATGGTCAGAGCCTTGTCGGCAGAGGCTGCGCCGGTGCAGGACGTCCCCGATCCGATGGGCCCGATCCAGCCTCTCGATGTACCAGACAATTTCACGATCCCCGTCGACGGGCGTGATCTCGAAGTGAACCTGCGTGATGGATCGGTTATTATTTCCGGCGAAGCGGATGGCATCCCGCTAGAACTGATCATCGGCGAGGACGGGATCAGTCTCGATCAGGAGAAATTGCAGGAAGCGCTTCAGAACCGGGCGGCCGAAGCGGAGCGCCCGGACCCTTAGTCTCGCGCGTTCGCCATCAGGATATTCATCACCGCGCTCGCAATCGGCCGGGTGCGATCATCCTGCCAGGCTTCGACTGTCAGATTTGCGTTTCTGCGCCCCAGCCGCGTTATCCGTCCGATCGCATAGCTGCGCTTGGGCTTGCCTGCGCTCAGGAACTGCACAGTGATGTTGATCGGCTTGAGCAGCGCCGTACGCCCTTCCTTCGCAAGCCGCGCGCGCAAGGCGGCATAGCCTGCTGTCTCCAACAGGCCGCTGGTCGCTCCGCCATGGAGATGCCCAGGCCGACCTTCGACGATCCGCTCGAAATCGAAACAGAGCACCGGCACGCCATTCTCCTCGCCAGCGACCGCAATGCCGAGCGCGCGGGCATAGGGTGTCAGAAAATCGAGATCACCGGTGCGGTCAGACAAGCGGTCAGACACGGCGCGGATCCGTGCCAATGGTCATGAATACCCCGGCGACATGCGCAATGGGATCATCGTCTTCCCCATCATGCGCAATGCCGCGAACAAAGGCAGCGGAACGTGTCATCTTGTAGCATTCAACTCTGCCAATGACAGATGCATGCGGCTTGGCCGGGCGCTGATAATCGACTCTTAGGTCGAGCGTCGCGATGGGCTTGAATTCCCGTGAAGCCGTCCAGATGCACATTCCGCTGGTCATGTCCATCAGGCTGATGATCGGGCCAGAAGCAAGAACCCCTCGCTCCGGATCGCCGAGGAGGTCTTCGCGCCAGGGCAGCACCAGCTCAACCCAGTTATCTCCATGGGCGCGGTATTGCAGACCAAGCCATCCGGAATGTCCAGCCTGAGAGAATAGCTGCGCGGCCTTGTCTGGCTCGAATTGGGTGGTTTCAGCGTTCATGAATTTCTTCGACTAAAAGGCGGAACCGGCCAGCGCGTCAATAGCGCCTTGCAGGATGACCGCAGCGGCGTGGCTGTCGATCACTTCTGCACGTTTGCGGCGACTTGCATCCTGACCGATCAGATCGCGCTCAGCGCTTTGCGTTGACCAGCGCTCATCCCACAACAGCACTGGCAGGCCAAAAGCCTCAGCACAATTGCGCGCATAGGCACGTGCGGATTGAGCGCGCGGGCCTTCGCTGCCGTCCATATTGCGCGGCAGACCGATCACCACGCCCTTGATCGAACGATCCGCGATCTGCTTTGCAAGTTCGTCCCGGTCGCGGCCCCACTTGCCGCGCGCAAGAGTCTTGCCGGGGCTCGCGAACCGCCAGCCCGCATCACAGGTCGCTATGCCGATCGTTTTTGTGCCGAGATCGAGCGCAATCAGTGCGCCGCCATCGGGCAGAGCCTCGCCAAATGCAGACGCGCTGTCCGTGATCAGCGGCTCTGCAGCCATGCGTCCACTCGCATCTCCACGTCCGCCTGCGTGTTCGCCCAGAACAGCGGGATGTCATAGACGTGGTAATTGTTGCCCGGAAGGACATAGTTGCCCATTTGTGGCGGGTCGCCAATCAGGAGTAAACCGCGATCGTCGCAGCGAGCAGGGACGGATGAACGGACCAACGCGCCGTCAGAAAGGCTGTTATCCGGAACAAGAGTGCCGAGGTTGCGCGCCGCTTCCGCAGCGCCGCCCAACCCACCGGTGAGGGGGTTCGAGCACAGGATAGCGCTGTCGCCGCGAGGTTTGCCATCAAGGCCGGTGCTTGATGAGTAGCTTTCAAGCAAGTCCGACGGATCAGCCGGTTCTGCAAAGCTTGACCAGCTGATCACGCAGCCGGTTGACGTAGGTTCCGAGCAAGCGGAGAAACCCATAGCGGGCAGGTCATGTTCCACAGAAATCGGCCATCCGATGGCGTAGGCCGCGACAAGCCGATCGGCTTCGGGCGTCGCGGCAATTTCTTCCTTCAACAATCGCATCAGATGCAACGAGCCCTGGCTATGCCCGACAAGAACAATGGGTATCTCCGGATCAATGTTTTTGCGGAACTCAGCATAGGCTTGGGCGACATCCTGGTAAGCGGCATCGATTGCCATTTGTCCTTCGGGTTTATCCGTCAGGAACGCGCCAATCGCCGCTTGCCGATAGCGTGGTATCCAGATTTCGCTCGCTTTGCCAAACGGGGTCGCCATACCGCGAATGTAAGTACGCGCCGTATGTTCGGCCTGTGCATCGCTGAATCGCGCATTCCAGGAATCGCGTTCGACGTAGCTGGTGGGGTGTATGAAAAAGAGCGCAAAGTTGCCGGGTGCGGGGTCGGCAGGCGTCGGAAGGGTGCGGCCCTCGTCCGAATAGGCAGGCTGCCACCGGGCGGGATCTTCACCACTCAAGTCAGGATGGGAATACCACATCCCCGGTTCGGCGTAGAGGTCAGGTCTCTGTGCGACCGGCTCTTCAAATGCGACCGATGGCACGAACACGATTTCACTGATTTGCCGGGGGAAGGCAGCCAGCAGGATTGCCCCTGCGATGAACAACACGATCACAATTGCGACAATTCCGAGAAATTTCTTCGCCATGGCTTATTCGCTCTCCGCATGGCCTTGCGGGACAATCGTCGGGCGCAGGCTCGTCCACGCGCGTTCTGGGCGCAGGCTGGAGAACCAGGTCGCCGGGTTCCAGCCGGTCGAGCCGTCAAGCGAGAATGTGATGAATTCCGCGCGCCCGCCGACATTTTCGAGCGGGACGGCTCCGTCGAGGCCCTGTCCTTCGATAGTGGCCCGGCTGTCTGCCGAATGATCGCGATTGTCGCCCATCACGAAGACATGGCCTTCCGGCACCGTGATCGCGTCATAAAAATCGAGATACTGGTCCTTGTGATCTATCACAATGTAGCTTGCGCCATTGGGCAGCGTTTCGCGATAGGCCGGAATCTCGAAATATTCTGAGCCGTCTGCTTCCTTCATCAGGTAGGGATAGAAATCATCGAGGCACTGATTACCATCAGCGCAGATCAGCTCAGGCTCGTAGGGAATGCGAAGGTCGGCGACCTGCTCGCGCGGGATCATCTGTCCATTGAGGATGATCCGCCCGTCTTCGACCGCGATGGTATCGCCAGGCAGGGCGACAACGCGCTTGATGTAGTCCTCGTCGCGTTCGGGATGGACCGGAATCACGATGTCGCCATATTCCGGCGTATCGGCCCAGACGCGCCAGTCGCCGCGCGGCAGCAGGTGGAAACTGACCGAAGCCCAGCTCCAACCGTATGGGTATTTGCTGACGATCAGCCGGTCACCTACGAACAGGCTTGGCATCATCGAGGTCGAGGGGATGTAGAACGGCTTGGCCACGAGCGAATGAAACGCGAGTACTGCAAGCAGCATCAGGCCAAGACCGCGGATTTCCGCGATCCAGTCAAGCTTGTCGGATTTGTCTTTTTCGGATTTTGACACGTGGGGTGTTTCGCTCAGAGGGTCAGAGAGGGCGTGCTTCGATGATGACATAGGCCTGTGCCCATGGATGATCATCGGTGAGAGTGAGATGAATGAGCGCCTCATGGCCGTGCGGCGTCAATTCCGCAAGCCGGATTGCAGCACCGCCGGTAAGGGCGAGTGTAGGCGCACCCGACGGTGCGTTGACGACCCCGATGTCCTTCATGAAGACGCCGCGCCTGAAGCCGGTACCGACTGCTTTGCTGAAAGCCTCCTTGGCCGCGAACCGCTTGGCATAGGTGCCGGCAATGGTGAAGGGGCGCCGCCGCGCCTTCGCGCGCTCGATCTCAGTGAAGACGCGCATCTCGAAGCGCTCGCCAAAACGGTCGATCGAATTCTGGATGCGCTCGATATTGCAGAGGTCAGAACCAAGCCCGATGATCATAAGGCCCTCGCTATTACGGCTGCCAGCAAACCCAGCACCATCACGTGAAGCATCACCTGACCCTTGACCAGCACATGGCTGAAATCGCCTTTCGCGATCCGCAAGGTCATTGTGTAGCCGAACAGCTGCAAAATCGGCCAGCCAATCGCAAAGGCGAGGAATGTCTGCTTCGCGAGCGCATATCCTAGCAGGGCCAGACTCAGCAGAAACGGGACTGCAGCTGCTAGCGCCCAGTTTCGCTGTGCCGGGGTAAGGTCTGCTGAGGTCTGCGGGTCGTCTCGCATGATCTGCTTAGGTCCCTGACTGCGATGTTGGATGCATTTTTTTCCAGCTCTCAGCGGGCCTCGTCCATCAGGTCGCGCATCCGGCGAACTGCTGCTTCCAGCCCGACGAAAACCGCCTCGCCCACAAGATAGTGCCCGATATTAAGCTCTGCCAGTTGAGGGATCGCGGCAATCGGTTGCACATTCTCGTAGGTCAGGCCATGGCCTGCATGCGGCTCGATCCCGTTCTTCGCGGCGAGCGCTGCCAGGTCCGCTATCCGCTTCAATTCATTAGCAGTTTTCTCGATGTCGCCATCGAGATGGGCGTGGGCGTATTCCCCTGTATGAAACTCGACCACTGGCGCGCCAAGGCGCAAGGCTGCATCCAGCTGGCGCTCGCTTGCTTCGATGAACAGGCTCACTCGGATGCCGGCATCGGCCAGCCGCGTCACGATGGGCGCGAGATGGTTGTGCAAGCCCGCTGCATCAAGCCCGCCCTCGGTCGTGCGTTCTTCGCGCTTTTCGGGGACAATGCAGGCGGCGTGCGGTTTGTGACGCAGCGCTATCTCCAGCATTTCCTCGGTTGCTGCCATCTCCAAGTTAAGTGGTAAATCAGTCGCTTCCTGAATTCTCTTCAAGTCATCATCGCGGATATGGCGGCGGTCCTCGCGCAGGTGAGCGGTAATACCATCGCCGCCGACCTGCGCGACAATTTCCGCCGCGCGCACCGGATCGGGATGGTCTCCGCCCCGCGCATTGCGGATCGTGGCGACGTGATCAATGTTTACGCCGAGTCTCAGCCGGTGTGTGCTCATGCAGCGCGGCTCCCCGGCTTAGTGACTGGAATTGCAGCCAATTCTGGCGGAAGCTCGTCTTCAGCGTAGCTCGGAACACTCAGCGTCATCAGCGGGAAAAACGGCACACCCAGGTCTACTTCGCCCGCCGAGCGATCCACCAACGCGCATTCCGCGATCACCTCTCCGCCTTCGCGACCCACGGCATCTATTGCTTCGCGGCTGGAAAGGCCGGTCGTCACCACGTCTTCCACCATCAACACTTTCGCGCCCGGTTCGAGCGTGAAGCCCCGACGCAAGTGAAACACGCCATCGGGTCGTTCCAGGAAGATCGCGTCCTTGCCGAGCGCACGGCCCATTTCATGGCCAATTATGAGGCCGCCCATTGCCGGTGAAACAACCACATCGACTGCCGAACGAATCTCCCGCGGGATCTTTTGCGCAAGTGCACGAGCGAGATTTCCTGCCCGTTCGCCGTTCATCAGAACGCGGGCGCATTGCAGATATTGCGCACTATGCCTTCCCGACGAGAGCTTGAAATGCCCTTCGAGCAAGGCGCCGCAGCCGCGAAACTCGGACAGCACTTCTTCTTCAGTCATAGGGGAAATCACCTTCTTTTGCGCACGATTGCATCGCTCTCACCGACTGGTGCATAATTTTCTCCCTAGAAGCGCTTGAGGCATGGGGCAAGCACGCCTATAGGGCGCTGCAATCCTTGGCTTAAGAAGCGGGGACTATGGTCGTGGTCGAGTTTTCTGTTCAGAAGATTCCTCACGGAAAATTTGGGAAGCAAGACGTGGTCTCGGCCACGCAAGCGGAAAGCGTTTATTCGATGGTATTGGGGCAATCCCTTAATCGCGCATATCTCTTCATCGCAGCATTGGCGATGGCAGCCGTGCTGGCCTTGGCACCGCAAATTGCGGTTGCGCAGGACGAAGCCGAAGTGGCAACTGAAGTTGCCGCAGATGCCGAGCCGGTCGCAGCCCCTGTCTCAAGCTATGTGCCGATGGCTCCTGAAGCCGGCAAAGGCATGCCGACCGCCTATGAAGATGACGCGCTGAAGAGCCTGACATTCCAGGATCAGTTCACGCAGAATGGCGAGTATGCGCTCTGGATGCACGATTATGTCCTGCTGCCGGTCATCACCGTCATCAGCCTGTTCGTGCTTGCTCTGTTGCTTTGGGTGGTGGTCCGTTACCGTCGCGCAGCCAACCCCACTCCCTCCAAGACTACGCACAACACCGCGATTGAGGTCGTCTGGACGATCGTGCCCGCTCTGATCCTCGTGGGGATTGCAGTTCCGTCGATCACCCTGCTGCAGAAGCAGTACATGACCCCGCCGGAAGATGCGGTTACGATCAAGGCGACCGGTTACCAGTGGTACTGGGGTTATTCCTATCCGGACAATGGCGATTTCGAGATAATCTCGAACATGCTTCCAGCTGAAGAAGCTGTAGCGAGGGGCGAACCCAATCAA
Organism: Altererythrobacter sp. GH1-8; assembly: GCF_043702085.1. Classification (GTDB taxonomy): domain Bacteria; phylum Pseudomonadota; class Alphaproteobacteria; order Sphingomonadales; family Sphingomonadaceae; genus Erythrobacter. The sequence continues at coordinate 1,557,966 of NZ_CP171690.1, forward strand.
CTCGCAGTTGATAACCGCATGGTAGTTCCTGCGAACACGCCGATCCGCTTGCAGACGACTGCCGCTGACGTGATTCACTCGTTTGGCGTCGCGTCGCTGTGGTTCAAGATGGACGCAGTTCCGGGACGTCTGAACGAGAAGCTGCTCACTATTGAAGAGCCAGGAGTTTACTACGGCCAGTGCTACGAGCTTTGCGGCGCACGTCATGGTTTCATGCCGATTGTCGTGGAAGCGCTTCCGCGTGATCAGTGGGAGGCATGGGTTCGTGAACAGGGCGGCACTGTCCCTGGCGACGAGCTGGCAGAAGCTGCTCCTCCCGCAGAGACAGACGCTGCTGAAACGCCGGCCGCATAAGAAATAGATCAGACCAGAGAGAACGAAACGATGGCAACCACCGCAGAAGGCTTTGACGCTCATCATGGCGATCACGCACATGATCATGCGGACCACAAACCGGGCTTTTTTGCCCGCTGGTTCATGTCAACCAACCACAAGGATATCGGCACGCTTTACCTGATCTTTGCGATCATCGCAGGGATCGTCGGCGGCGCGATTTCAGGCGTCATGCGACTGGAGCTGGCAGAGCCGGGCATCCAGTATCTCCAGTTCTGGGTCGATTTCCTCGGCGGCGACAGCTCTGTGATGGACCAGAACTATCACATGTGGAACGTGTTCATCACCGCGCACGGCCTGATCATGGTCTTCTTTATGGTCATGCCAGCAATGATTGGCGGCTTCGGCAACTGGTTCGTCCCGCTGATGATCGGTGCGCCTGACATGGCGTTTCCGCGCATGAACAACATCTCCTTCTGGCTGACGGTAGCTGGCTTCCTGAGCCTGTTGTTCTCCATGTTCGTGCCGGGCGGTTCCATCGGCAATGGCGCGGGCGTGGGCTGGACAGTCTATGCGCCGCTCTCAACGACCGGATCGGTCGGCCCAGCGGTCGACTTCGCGATCTTCTCACTGCATTTGGCGGGCGCAGGATCGATCCTGGGCGCCACGAACTTCATAACCACCATTTTCAACATGCGCGCACCGGGCATGACGCTCCACAAGATGCCGCTGTTTGTATGGTCGGTGCTGGTCACGGCTTTCCTGCTGCTGCTTGCCCTGCCGGTTCTGGCGGCAGCAATCACCATGCTGCTGACCGACCGTAACTTCGGCACCACTTTCTTCAATCCGGCAGGGGGCGGCGACCCCGTGCTCTATCAGCACCTGTTCTGGTTCTTCGGTCACCCCGAGGTTTACATCATGATCCTGCCGGGTTTCGGCATGATCAGCCAGATCGTTGCGACCTTCAGCCGTAAGCCTGTGTTCGGCTACCTCGGCATGGCTTACGCTATGGTCGCAATCGGTGTCGTCGGCTTCATCGTGTGGGCCCACCACATGTACACTGTTGGCCTCGACGTGAACACGAAGATGTACTTCACCGCCGCGACGATGGTCATCGCGGTTCCGACCGGCGTGAAGATCTTCAGCTGGGTCGCGACCATGTGGGGCGGAAGCCTGGAGTTCAAGTCACCCATGGTCTGGGCGCTCGGCTTCATCTTCCTGTTCACCGTAGGCGGCGTAACCGGCGTTGTGCTCGCCAATGGCGGCATCGACGATAACCTGCACGACACGTATTACGTGGTGGCACACTTCCACTACGTGCTGTCCATGGGCGCTGTGTTCTCGATGTTCGCAGGCTTCTACTACTGGTTCCCGAAGATGAGCGGCCGGATGCACTCCGAGCTTCTCTCGCACCTGCACTTCTGGGGCTTCTTCATCGGCGTTAACGTAATCTTCTTCCCGCAGCACTTCCTTGGCATGCAGGGGATGGCGCGCCGCTATCCAGACTATACCGAGGCCTATGCGTTCTGGAACCAGATCAGCTCGTTTGGCTATTACATCATGGCCGCTTCGATGCTGCTGTTCTTCGCGAACCTCGTCTATGCTTTCACCGCAGGCAAGAAGGCTGCAGGCAATTACTGGGGCGAAGGCGCAACCACGCTGGAATGGACGCTGTCGAGCCCGCCGCCGTTCCACCAGTTCGAAACGCTGCCTGTGATCGAGGATCATCACGATTATCACGATCATACGCCTGCCAAGGCCTGATCGGCAGCCAACATAGCTGAATGTGTGCGGCCGGTCCTTTACAGGATCGGCCGTTCGCATAAGAGAGACATCAAGAGCCGAACATGCCCACCATGCGCCAGATTGATTGCGGAGAGGTCTCGCTGCGCTGCGCATTGGAAGGTGCAGAGCCCGGTACAGCACCGCTGGCGATCATGGTGCATGGCTTCCCGGAAAGCTGGTACAGTTGGCGCCATCAGCTCGGGCCGGTCGCAGAAGCTGGCTACACCGCCTGTGCGATCGATGTGCGCGGCTATGGCGGCTCGGACAAACCCGAGGCGATCGAGGCTTATGCGATGGAGCACATGGTCGGCGATCTGGTGGGGCTGCGCACGGCACTTGCGCCTGATCAGCCTGCAGTCTTGATCGGACACGATTGGGGTGCGCCGATCGTGTGGAATTCAGCGCTGACCCACCCGGAACATTTCAGCGCAGTTGCGGGAATGTCGGTGCCATTTGCTGGCGTTCCTGCTCGCCCCTACACCAAGGTTTACGAAGAACACTTCACGTCGAAAGGGCGCTATTTCTACCAGCACTATTTTCAGGAGCCGGGTGTAGCAGAGGCCGAGGCAGAGGAGGACCCGCGCGACTGGGTTGGCAGGATGATGTATTCGATCAGCGGAGATGTCCCTCCTGGCGACTATTGGGAAAAGCCGCTCGGCTCGACCTTCCTTGAAGGGCTTCCGGACCCGGTTGAAACGCCCTGGCTGACCGCACAAGATCTCGATTTCTACGAAGCGGAATTCCGGCAATCTGGCTTTCGCGGCCCGCTCAATCGCTATCGCAATCACCAGCGTGATTTTGACTGGCTGCAGCAATTCAAGGGGCAGCGGATCGAGCAGCCCGCGCTTTACATTGGCGGAAAGCGCGATCCAGCGACTTACCTGTTCGGCGCCATCACTGACCCTGTGGCTTTGACCCGCGTGTTCGCCCCCAAGGTCGAAGGACACGTACTGGCAGGCTGCGGGCACTGGACTCAGCAGGAAATGCCGGAACAGGTCAACACGATCCTGATTGATTGGCTAAAGCGCCTTTAGAGATTACTATGAGTACCGATACGATGAACCAGCCTGCAATTGTCACTATGCCTGCCGATTGGCGCGATTTCTTCGCGCTGACGAAGCCGCGTGTCATGACGTTGGTGATTTTTACCGGCATTTGCGGACTGTTGGCGGCGCCCGGCACGATCCATCCGGTAATTGGCTTTACCGCGATTCTTTGTATTGCGCTCGGCGCTGGCGGTTCGGCTGCGCTGAACCAGTGGTGGGAAGCCGACATAGACGCAGGCATGAAGCGCACATCAAGGCGGCCTTTGCCATCGCAGCGCATGGCTAAGACTGACGCCCGCGATTTCGGCATCTTGCTGAGCGCGGCCTCTGTCGGCGTCATGGGCGTGGCGGTTGGTTGGCTCGCCGCGATCATCCTCGCCATCGCGATCGTCTATTACGCGGTGATCTACACCATCTGGCTCAAGCCGCGCACCCCGCAGAACATTGTCATTGGCGGCGGAGCGGGGGCCTTCCCCCCCATGATCGGCTGGATTGCCGTGACGGGCGAGATCACCGCAATGCCGGTACTCCTGTTCGCGATCATCTTTATGTGGACCCCGCCGCACTTCTGGGCGCTCGCGCTGTTCGTGAAGACGGACTACGCCAAGGTCGGCATCCCCATGCTGCCGGTGGTAGCAGGCGAGCAGGCAACGCGTCGTCAGATCCTCGCTTACACAGTGCTGCTGATCCCGGTCGCGGTTGCGCCGTGGATCATCGGCGGAACTGGCGTGATCTACGGTGTTGCAAGCCTTGCGCTCTCGCTTGCTTTCCTTGCGCTTTCGCTCCCCGTTGCCTTCCGGCAAAGTCAAGAAAATGACACCATGCGCCCTGAGAAGCGCTTGTTCGGTTTTTCGATTCTCTACCTGTTTGCCTTGTTCGCAGCGCTGGTGGTGGACCGTTATGCGGCCAGTTATGCTCTGATTTGAAGTATGATGAAGTGACACCATGACGCCTGAAGAAGAAAACGAGTTCCGTCGCCGCCAGAAGAGCCGCAATCTCGTGCTCGGCGGTGTGCTGCTGTTTTTCGTTGTGCTTTTCTACATGATCACCATCGTCAGGATGGGGGATTGAGCCATGACGACTGCAGCACCCAGTCTTGAAAACCAGAACAAGAAAGTTGGCATGATCGCGTTCGCCGGCGCGCTGGCGATGCTCGGCATGGGCTATGCCGCGGTCCCGCTGTATGACCTGTTCTGCCGGGTCACAGGCTTTGGCGGGACGACGCAGCAGGCGACCGAAGCCGAAGCGAGTGCAGCGGAACAGATTGCATCGGCCAAGGCAGCGGGCAAAACCATTTCTATCCGCTTTGATGCGTCAATTGCGCGCGATGTGCCGTGGACCTTTCGTCCGTCCCAGCCGACCGACACCGTACAGATCGGCGTGCGCGACATGACGACCTATGTCGCGAAGAACAATTCCTCGATTCCGATCACCGGCACCGCGACATTCAATGTCGAGCCGGAGCAGGCGGGAATCTATTTCAACAAGATCCAGTGCTTCTGCTTTACCGAGCAGACATTGCAGCCGGGTGAGGAAGTGCACATGCCTGTGCTCTATTTCATCGACCCTGCGGCGCTTGAAGATGAGAATATGCAGGGTGTCGAACAGATCACCTTGAGCTACACTTTTCACCGTGCGAGGGATGCAGAGCCACAGACCGGTTCGTGAACTTCAAATCACGGGGATTACACTCTGGACCGCGGCGGCGAGGGACATTAAAGGCAGCCGCAACAAGGAAACGGGCCTAAACAAACGGGATTCACAATGGCTGGTACTAAGAACCACGATTATCACATTCTTGAACCGGATATCTGGCCGCTGATCGGCTCGCTTTCGGCGCTGACCTTCACGACGGGCATGGTTTTCTTCATGCACGAGATGACCGGCTGGGCGGTGATCCTGGGTCTCGGCATTGCTGGCCTGATCGCAACTTTCTTCAGCTGGTTTTCGAACATCGTGCGCGAAGCGGAAGGCGGTGATCACACGCCTGTCGTTCAACTCCACATGCGCTATGGCATGATCCTGTTCATCGCATCGGAAGTTATGTTCTTTGTCGGCTGGTTCTGGGCGTTCTTCGACTTCGCTCTGTTCCCTGAGGCGCTCGTTGTGACCGCTGCGGGAACGGCTGAACAGGTGACCGAGAGCCTGTTCATCTCCGAAGGCGTTACCAGCGGCGGAACGCTGGTTCCGGAAGGCATGGAAGTGCTCGATGCATTTTCGCTGCCCCTTCTGAACACCTTGATTCTGCTCTGCTCTGGAACGACAGTTACCTGGGCGCACCATGCACTGATCCACGGCGACCGCGAAGGCCTGAAGCAGGGGCTGTGGGCAACCATTGCTCTGGGTGCGCTGTTCAGCGCGATCCAGGCTTACGAGTATTCGATCGCACCATTCGTGTTCGGTCAGAACACCTATAGCTCTGCCTTCTACATGGCGACCGGCTTCCACGGCTTCCACGTGCTGGTCGGCACGATCTTCCTGATCGTCTGCCTGGGACGTGCTTACAAGGGCCACTTCACACCGCGCCAGCACTTCGGTTTCGAAGCGGCTGCGTGGTACTGGCACTTCGTTGACGTGGTATGGCTGTTCCTCTTCATCGCCGTTTACGTTTGGGGCGGTTGGGGTGCACCGGTACACTGATGACTGAGAGCGCAAGCTCAGAGACAACGAAGGGGCTGCCGGGGTTAACTCAGGCAGCCCTTTTCGGTTTGTGCCCGCGATGTGGCGAGCGAACGGTATTCGCTGCGCCTGCGCAGGTCGCCGATGCGTGCGCAAGTTGTGGTCTGGACTTTGGCGAGCTTGAAGGGGGAGGGCGCTTCGTCGGCCTGCTGACCATGATTGTCGCCTTGCTGCTGATCGGCATGGCGTGGTGGATCGAGGAAAGCTTTCGCCCGCCACTGATCCTGCAAATGATCGTGTGGCTCCCAGTTAACGTTGGTATTGTCATCGGTAGCTTGCGCCTGTTCAAGATCATATTTCTCTACGCGCGGTACGAGCGGCGTTACTCAGATAGCGACAATGCCTCATGAACCTGCGCCAGCTTCCCGTTATTCCGACAATAGTTGTTGTGGTCGCCGTCGCGATCATGGTCGCATTGGGTATATGGCAATTGGGGCGGTCTGAGGAGAAGGCCGAGCTGATTGCTCGGTATGAGGCGGCATCCGAGCTTGAACCAGTGCCTTTTCCATGGAGTTGGGAAAGCGAATACACTCAACAACAAATTCGAGATCAAGGCCTATTCAGGCGATCCGCATTTGAATGCACTGAAGTTCTCTCGCGCGAAGCAATCGCTGGCCGCAGCGAGAATGGTCGATCTGGCTTCGCTCAGATCGTCAGGTGTATGACTGGCAGAGGACCTGCAGACGTAAAATTGGGATGGTCCAACCGTCCCGATTTTCCCGATTACGATGGCGGCGTAGTCGTGGGGATAATCACTCCTGGAGGAGCAGATGGAGGTCGTCTGCAAGCCGATCCCCCGCTCGCTGGCCTCCAGCCTCTCGCTAAGCCTGATCCAAGCGACTTACCCAACAACCACTTGGCCTATGCCGGACAGTGGTTCTTCTTCGCGCTGACGGCGCTGGTCATCTACTGGTTCGCGATCCAGAGCCGTTTGAAGGCACGCAAGGAAGAAGAAGGTTGATACGACAGTAGCGCTCCTTTCTTGCCCTGACCCTCTCACCCAGCTAACCGCCCTTTCGCAATGGAATATATCTCAACCCGAGGCAGCGCTCCGACGCTCGACTTTGAAGGCGTGACGCTCGCGGGCCTCGCCCGCGACGGCGGGCTCTATGTGCCGAGCGAATGGCCGCAATTTGCAGCAGACGAGATCGCGGCGATGGCGGGCTTGCCTTATGCCGAGCTTGCCACCCGTGTGATGTCGCCATTTGTGGCGGGCAGCCTGACCGAGGCGGAACTGCATGATCTGTGCGAACAGGCCTATGCCAGCTTCGCGCATGATGCGGTGACGCCGCTTGTCCAGCTCGATCAACGCCAATGGCTGCTGGAACTGTTCCACGGTCCTACGCTCGCGTTCAAGGACGTGGCGCTGCAATTGCTCGGCCTGCTGTTCGAGACGTTTCTCGCGCGGCGCGGCAGCAACCTCACCATCGTCGGCGCGACGAGCGGCGACACCGGCAGCGCTGCGATCAATGCGGTTGCAGGGCGCGAAGGCGTCAATATCTTCATGCTCCACCCGGAAGGTCGGGTGAGTGATGTGCAGCGCCGGCAGATGACGACGGTGCGCGCGCCCAATGTCTTCAACATCGCGATCGATGGCAGCTTTGACGATGCGCAGGCGATGGTGAAGCGCATGTTCAACGATGCGGAAATGAACACCCGGTTCAACATCGGCGCGGTCAACTCGATCAACTGGGCGCGGCTTATGGCGCAGGTGGTCTATTACTTCGCTGCCGGTCTGCAGCTGGGCGCGCCGCATCGTGCAGCCGCCTATAGCGTTCCCACGGGAAATTTTGGCGATGTATTCGCGGGCCATGTCGCTGCGCGGATGGGCCTGCCGGTCGAACAGTTGATCGTCGCGACCAATGTCAACGACATCCTCCACCGCGCGCTGACGAGTGGCGACTATTCGACTGGTACAGTTACGCCGACGGCAACACCTAGCATGGACATCCAGGTGAGCTCCAATTTCGAGCGGCTGCTATTCGACGTCGGTGGCCGCGACGGCAACGCTCTCGCCGAGCAGATGGCGGGTTTTGAAGGGAACCGCGCCATGCAGCTTACCAATGCGCAACGTGAAGGCGCAGCGGCGATGTTCACCAGCGCGCGCTGTGATGGCGATGAGATGTCGCTTGCTCTGCGCTGGGCTTACGAAGCCTGCGGCGAAGTAATCGATCCGCACACGGCGGTGGGACTTCATGCGGCGCGGGCGAGTGAGCTCGATACGGCCGTTCCGATCGTCACGCTTGCAACCGCGCATCCCGCGAAGTTCCGCGATGCGGTCGAGCGCGCAACCGGCTCGCGTCCTGCGCTACCGGCGCGCGTTGGCGACCTGTTTGCGCGCGAGGAGGCTTTTACCAGCCTGCCGTGCGACTATGACGCGGTGCGCAGCTTCGTGGCGGAGCACGCCGCCCCCGCTGCCTGATGGCTGAGCTTTGCGAACAAGCGGTCTTGATGGCAGGCGAGGGCTGGGAGGGCTACCGCCTGCTCGATTCCGGCCATGGGCGAAAGCTGGAAAGCTTTGGTGGGTTTCAGTTCATCCGGCCCGAGCCGCAGGCCATGTGGTCGCCGCGCCTGCCTGCTTGGCAGGCCGATGGCGAATTCATTCCTGGTTCGGACGAAGATGGCGGGGGGCGTTGGCAGCTCTCACCAGACGTTCCAGAGATTGGCTGGCAGACTGAGTGGAACGAGGTACGGTTTGCGGTCCAGCCTACACCATTCCGACACTTGCAGTACTTCCCCGATATGGCGCCGGTTTGGGAGTGGATGGGTGATCAGCTTGAAGGGTGCGAGGATGCGGAAACGCTGAACCTGTTTGGCTACACTGGTGTCGGCTCACTGGCGCTTAGCCAATATGGGCGCGTAACCCATGTCGACGCGTCGAAAAAGTCGGTCGCGCAGGCCCGTGAGAACGCGGCGCTTTCCGACATGGAAGAGCGCCCGATCCGCTGGTTGGTCGATGATGCTGCTAAGTTCACCGCGCGCGAAGTGCGGCGGGGAAACCGCTATGACGGGATTATTCTCGATCCGCCCAAATTCGGACGCGGGCCAAAGAACGAAACCTGGCGGCTCGAAGAGGGTCTGCCCGGCCTGATCGCGGATTGCCGCCAGCTGCTGGATAGGGAGAGTCGCTTTCTGTTCCTCACCGTCTACGCGGTGCGGATGAGCAGCCTATCGCTTGGCGGCCTGCTGGCCGAGTATTTCGCCGACCTGCCAGGGACAATAGAACATGGCGATCTTGCGGTTCGGGAAGCGGGGAAGGGGGCTCGATTGCTTCCCACAGCGATCTTCGCACGCTGGTCGAATAAGGGTTAAGGGACTTCCATGAGTGATTCGCTGATTCTTGAAGTCGCTGACTTCGAACATGACGTCCTGACCGGGATCTATTCAGAGGAAACCGGGAAGCCACAGCCGCTACGCATTACTATCGGGGTCAAGCTGAAGGTCCAGGATCGCTACGAGCCGGACACGCCGCTTGAAGCGAGCAAGAACTATATGGATTTGAAGTTCGCAGCCTCTGAAGCGCTGCCTGAAGGTGTGCACTTCAAACTGATCGAAGCGGTCGCAGACCACATTTGCGAGACGCTGTTCGTACAGGACACACGTGTTGAAGCGGTGACGGTCAAGATCGTCAAGCTCGCGATTGCCGAGGCGAATGAGAAGATCGGCATCACGCTGCACCGGGAGCGCAAGTGACGGCTGAAAACGCCTCACGCGCGCTGGCGGTTCTTCAGGTGGAAGAGCTGCCTCAGGCGCCGCTCGAGGCCTCAAACGTGTTCCATACTGAGCACCTGCCCGATGCCTGTGATGTGCTGGAAGATGACGAGACTGAGCTGCTGATTATCCATCTGCCTCCCGCGGGCAAGGATCACGATGACTGGCGACGGGCCGTGGCGCGGGACCTCGCGCGCAAATATGTGCCCAAGCGAGCCAATGTCATCAGCGCGGCATCGGATGAAACGGCAGAAGGCTTGCTCGCATATCTGGTTGATGCGCCCGGCGTGACGGGGCAATATCTCCCTAGCGATGACTGAGATTTCCACCCGAAAACGCGATGTTCTGATGTCGGCTGAGGCTGCTAGACCACTTGTCGACGGGTTCCAGCGACGGATCTCATATCTCAGGTTATCCGTCACGGATCGCTGCGATCTGCGCTGTGCTTATTGCATGCCAGAGCGGATGACATTCCTGCCGCGTAAGGAAGTGTTGTCGCTCGAAGAACTCTACCAGCTGTCGCTCGGCATTATCGCGCGCGGAGTGACAAAGATCAGGATTACCGGCGGAGAGCCGCTGGTGCGGCGCGACATCGGCGATTTGTTCGCTGCTCTGGGAAAACACGTGGGCTCGGGGCTGAAAGAGCTGACGCTGACGACCAATGCGACTCAACTGGCTGACCATGCTGACGCACTTGCGAAATCCGGCGTGCGCCGCGTCAACATATCGCTGGACACGCTTGACCGTGCAAAGTTTGAGCAATTGTCGCGCCGCGATCGCTTGCCGCAAGTGCTTGAAGGGATTGCAGCGGCGAAGCAGGCAGGCCTCAAGGTCAAGCTCAATACAGTGGCGCTCAAGGGCGTGAACGAGGATGAGATCGCGGAACTCATCGCCTGGGCGCATGGGCTGGGACACGACGTGACGTTGATCGAAGTCATGCCCCTGGGCGAAATCGATGGTGACCGTATCGATCACTACCTGCCGCTGAGCCAGGTGCGTGCAAGGCTGGAGGAGCACTGGGTGCTGACTGATGTCGAGCACTCAACCGGCGGACCGGCGCGCTATGTCAATGTTGCGGAAACGGGCGGACAGCTCGGCTTCATCACGCCGCTCACGAACAATTTCTGCGCAGCCTGCAATCGGCTGCGGGTAACCGCAACCGGGCAGCTTTATCCATGTCTAGGCGGGGGAGAGCGGGTCGATTTGCGTGCGGCGCTGCGTTCGGACGATCCGGAGGGGCAACTGCAGGCGGCGCTGGATGAGGCGATGCGGATCAAGCCGGAGCGGCATCACTTTGATATCTCCGAACGTGGCCAGGCCCCGCATCTACCGCGCCACATGTCGATGACGGGCGGGTAACTGTGGGAGTGACAGTGATCTTTCTCGGTCCCTTGCGCGATCTAGCAGGCGAAGATGAGCGAGAGTTTCCTGCACCGCTCGATTGGGGGGGCTTGCTACAAGCGGTTGGACCGAGTGTCGCGGCGCAATTGCAGTTGGATCGGGTCAATGTGGCCTGCGCTGGGCGTGTGCTGGCGGACAAGACCGCGCTCAATGCCATGGATGGCGATGAAGTTGCGTTGCTCCCGCCTGTCTCGGGGGGCTGAACCATGCGCGATATCCGCCTGCTGACAGAGCCGTTCATCCCCGGCGCGCTGATCGGTCCGTTCACCAATGCCAATCCAGGGCTTGGCGGGGTTTGCACCTTCGTCGGCGAAGTGCGCGGCGAGGAGGGGGTCGAAGCGCTGGAGCTCAGCCATTATGAACCGATGACGCTTTCAGGGATGGAAGAGCTCGCGGACAAGGCCTTCGCACGGTTTGACCTCATGGGGCTGCTGATGGTCCACCGCGTGGGTGAAATGCGCCCTGGCGAGCCGATTGTATGTGTCTCTGCCGCCGCAGCGCATCGCAGGCCCGCTATCGAAGCGGTCGATTTCTGCATGGACCATTTGAAGAGCGCGGCATGGTTCTGGAAACGCGAGAAACGTGCCGGGAAATGGGCCTGGATCGAACCGCGGAAGGAAGACTACGCGGACCTTTCGCGCTGGGACTAGCTCAAAAAATCACATCGGTTTGATCCATATCAAGGTGCGCGAATCGCGCTGAATGCATGACTGCTTCAACGGAAGGAGTAATCATCATGTCCAAACTGATTTCTACAGAGCTGCTGGACCAGAAAGCCCGCATCGTCGATGCGCCGATCAAGCGTAAGGTCGAAGTCGATCGTACATTCGAGCTTCCGCGAGCGCTCTATGCAACCACAGTCGGCTGCTATCTGGGATTTCTTGCGATCACTGCGACCGCTTTCGGCAATCCCGGTCTCATCATTCCGATGGTGATCTTCGCGTTCTTTATCGTTGCCGGGTTTGCGATCCCGACCATCTGGACGCGGCTCAAGCCTGAACACAAGAGCGTCGCGAAGAGCTCTTCCCGCTTTGCCAGCGAAGGTGTGATGACGCACACTGGTCGCCTCACTGCTCGCGATGCCACTATTCAAATGCTTATCTTGCCAGTCCTGATCGTGCTTTGGGGGCTCGCGGTGGTGATGATAGCCGCAACCGTCTGAAGTCTACGCTTCAGCCCAAATCCTTCCCGGAGAGGGACTGCAGGAGCGCGGGGTCGACCAGTTCGATCCCGCGTTTGCCGTTTCGGCGGATTGCACCCAGATCCTCGAGCTCGCCGAGTTTGCGGCTGACGGTCTCGATGGTGAGGCCCAGCATGTTCGCCATTTCACCGCGCGTGAGCGGCAAGTCGAAAGCCGCGGCGAGATGACAAGGCGAAGTGCTCGCAGCGTGGGCAAAATCATGGATCAGGGCAGCGAGCCGTGCTTCTGCACTTGCCCGTGCTGTCAGCTCAAGCATCGATCGGGCTGAATGCAAGTCTTCCTGGCTGCGGCGGAACAATGCCACTGCCAGGGCAGGATGATCGAGCACCGCGCGCTCCATGTCTTTCTTCGCGAATGTACACAGCTGGCTTTCCGTGAGCGCCACAACATCGTGCTTGGCAAAGGGAGTGAACATTTCGCCGATAAATCCAGCCGGATGAACGAGCGCCAGAATTTGCTCATTGCCGTCGATATCGTAAGCGACCACTTTCAACGCTCCGCTGACCAGAGTTGCGCAGGCTGTATCTTCATCGCCTGCTGCAAACAGCAATTCGCCGCGTTTAAGCTTCCGTGTGCGCCCAAGCGACGCAAGCGCATCGCGTTCTTGTTCGTTCAGAACTGCACATGCAGCGCTGTCTCTGACCGGGCACTCGGCGCAAGCAAGGTTCATAGGTCTGCGCGTCCTCTCAGTTCTGCCAGGATGGTATCTTCAAGGATGATCGATGAGATCACCTGCTCGCGTGCTTCTGAAATCGCCTCGCGTTCAGCAAAGTCGACGCTGGCATTGGCGTAGAGCAGGTCGAGATCGCCCAAGGCAATCGCGGCAATGCTACGCTGCGAATCGAGTTCAGCCAGTGCCACCTGAGCATCAGTCCAGCTCTTGTCGCCCGGCACCTTCGCGCCAATCCCATCGATCGCTGCGCGTGTAGCTGGAACGGCAGCCATGAAGGCGGTGTGTGCGCTGTTCGCCTGCGCGACAAGAGCCTGCAACTGATTGGCCTGGCCCGCCGGAGCGGTGGTCGGGCGGAGCGTTTCGCCACCGGGCTCGACGGGTTCGAAGACGCCGCTGATTCGCTCCACATCCCGAATGGCGAGCGAAGGATAACGTTCGCTTGATGCTGCGCAGGCAGACACTGCCAGCAGGACCGTTGTTATAACGAATATTCGCTTGAATTGATGCTCGACCATTGAAGACAGACCATAGCAGAGCCAAATGCGAAGGCCAGCATTTCGCAGCTCGGGTTTTCGTTTGCTCTCCTCTGCCGGAAGATTGGCGCAAAAACCCGAGATCTAGCGTTGACTTGAGGCCACTCTTCCCTTAACGGCACCCTTCTTTCCGGCGGACCGCTTGTTGCGGGTAGTCGGTCGCGCCTCTTCGACGGATGAGGGGGCACAGCACAAGATTGAAAGTGATACCACTATGTTCGCAGTAGTGCGCACAGGCGGCAAGCAATACCGGGTTGCCGCCGGGGACAAGATTGCAGTCGAAAAGCTCGCTGGTGAAGCGGGAGATACCGTGACGCTGGGCGACGTTCTGCTCGCTGGCGAAGGCGACAAGATTGCTGACGCTTCGAAGGTAACCGTTTCGGCTGAGATCATCGCTCAGGCAAAGAGCGAAAAGGTCATCGTCTTCAAGAAGCGCCGTCGTCACAATTATCGTCGCAAGAACGGTCACCGCCAGCAGATGACACTGCTGCGCATCACGGATGTCGGTGAAGGCGCCAAGAAGGCAGCGCCGAAGAAGGCTGAAGCCAAGGCGGCGGAAGCCGAAGCGAAGCCGGCAACTGCCAAGAAGGCAGCGCCTCAGGCCGCAGCTGAAAAGAAGCCCGCAATCAAGAAAGCGGCAGCAAAGAAGGCACCTGCCAAGAAGGCAGCGCCCAAGGCTGACAAGAAGTAAGAGGTAACAGACCATGGCACATAAAAAAGCAGGCGGTTCATCGCGTAACGGTCGCGACTCAGCCGGTCGTCGCCTCGGTGTGAAAAAGTTTGGCAGCGAAGGTGTTATCGCTGGCAACATTATCGTGCGTCAGCGCGGCACGAAGTTCTACCCGGGCTCGAACGTGGGCATGGGCAAGGACCACACGCTGTTTGCTCTGCAAGACGGCGTGGTGCGATTCCACAAAGGCAAACTCGGCCGCAAATACGTGTCAGTCGACATGCTTGCCGAGGCAGCTGAATAACCGGACGGTTCGATAAAGGGATCGTCCAAGCAGGACGGTCCTAGTCGGAACAACCACCGACAACCAAAGAGGGAGATAGGGCCGACCTGTCTCCCTCTTGTCGTTTCTCCCTCTGTTTCTGGCGTATCTGCATTCGCCGCAATGAATGTGTCACGCAGGCTCTCTATCGGAGCGTCAGCGGGGCGATGAGGAGAAGGAACATGTTCCATTGCACGCAAAGACTGCTGCTCCGGCCGATATGGCCCGAGGATTGGCAAGCTGTCCATTCGGGTATCGCTGATGAAGGCGTGGTGCGGAACCTGGCGCGCGCGCCCTGGCCCTATGGGCCCGAAGACGCCCGCAGCTTTGTCGAGCTTCCGGTTGATCCTATGTACCCCCGCTTTCTCATCACACGCTCGCGCGATGCGGCGCTCGTCGGCTGTATCGGAATTGATCCACATGGCACCGACGTCGAGTTGGGTTATTGGATTGCGCGTCCGCATTGGGGGCAGGGCTATGCCACCGAAGCGGCGCGCGGCGTCCTAGAAATTGCTGCAACCCTTGGCTACAAGTCCCTGTTTGCAAGCCATTTTCTTGATAACCCTGCCTCAGGCAAAGTGCTGACCAAGCTCGGGTTTGTGCCCACTGGCCGGATCGTAAATCGCCATAGTTGCGGACGGGGCGAGGAAGCCCCGACTGCGGAATATTCGCTCGATCTGACTGCTGAGGCAGCGGATTGGCGCAGTGCCGCCTGACCCTCTCCCCCAACTCAAGGCGGCGCAAAGAGAAGCCCCGGTTCCTTCGCGGAGCCGGGGCTTTTTGTATTTGGGGCCAGAGAGGCGGCTTATTCAGCTGGCTGGAGCAATGCGTCTTCGAAATCGCCTTCGTACAGCTGGATCAGCTCGCGATCGTCTTCATTCCACGGATGGAAGCCTGGCATGAAGTATGCGAGCCAGCCGGGGACAATCCTGCGCAGGAAGCCAGGGCTGACAAGGAGATACTTCGCCAGCGCCAATCGCCATTTCCAGCCGGTAAGGCCATCCTGACGAAGAAGATCCATCGTGTCTTCGCTACGATGCTTGATGAACCGTACGGTGACGAGCATCATCATCAGGCTCTTGACCTTCCAGCGTTTGAAGCGGCTCCAGTCGCGGGTCGCGTGAAGCCAGGTGTCGTAGGCGACACCCTTGTGCTCTATCTCTTCGGCCGAATGCCACTTCCACAATTCGCCAAGATCGCCGTCAGCGCCCTCGAGATATTTGGGGTTCTTCAGCAGTTCGTGGCCCAGCATGGCCGTGAAGTGTTCGAGCGCCATGGTTGCGGCGAGGTTCAGGATAACCGGGCGATCCTTGAGCTCTGCCAGCAAGGCTTCAACCCGCTTGTCGATCGCGTCAATGTCATAGCCTGCGTCAGCGGCCATGCGATTGAACGCGACATGCTCGCGGGTGTGATTGATTTCCTGGCGAACGAAAGCGCGAATTTCTGCGGTCAGCTTGGGATCGGCACCGTCGCGGAAGGCCTTCACGGATTCGATGAAAAAGGCTTCGCCGCGCGGGAAGGTTGCCGACAGAGCGTTCATCCAGGCGGTCGCAACAGGATCGCCATTAAGCCACCACCGGCGGGCCTCGATGCCGCGGGCGAATCGTTCGTCGCGCACGGTAATCTCAAGGTCAGCAGGGGTGGGACCCTTTTTCGTCGCTTCAAGATCGAAGGAGGCAGGGGCGTTCATGGTTGCTGAAACTCCGGATTTTTACTACTTACATCTGTGTCAGTAGAGGCTACTGACATTAATGTCAATAGTGCGTTGAACCGCTTGGTTGACTTGTCCCGCCTGCGGATGCCCTTTATCAGTCTAAGCGCGAGGCATGCTCTCGCGATGGGGACGGGAAGAACTAGAACATGGCCAGTCGCAAACGCCTATCACCGGAGGAATCGCGCAAGACCGCACTGGAGGCTGCACGCGGGCTCCTGATTGAAGCAGGGCCCCAAGCGGTAACCTTGAAGGCAGTGTCTGCCAGGGTCGGGCGTACCCATGCAAACCTGCTGCATCATTTTGGCTCGGCGGCGGGCTTGCAAAAGGAACTGGCAAGGCACCTGGCGGAAACGGTCTGCGAGACTATCAAGGAAGCGGTTCAGGCGAGCAGAGCAGGGCTCGGCTCACCTCGCGAAGTGGTGGATCTGGCGTTTGATGCCTTCGATAAGGAGGGCGCAGGTGCGCTCGCCAGCTGGATGATCCTGACCGGCAATGAAGATGCGCTCAGCCCGATCGTTGAAACCATTCACCAGCTGGTTGATGAAATCGCGCCCAATGAGGCAGCGGCGCATGGCAAGGTCACGCACGTCCACGAAGAGACGCTCGCGCTGGTATTACTGGCGATGGGTGATGCCCTCATTGGCAAGGCGCTTGCGCGCTCGCTCGGTCTGCCGGAAGCGGCCGCACGCGACCGTGCGCTTGTCATGCTGGAGCGTTCGCTGGCGTTGATCAATCAGCCGGGCTGATTGCACTTTTCTGCCAGCTGGGAAGATTCTCCGGATCGAGCGAATCGACCCGCAAATGATCAACCGCGAGACCAAGATCAGGATAAGCGGCTTTGCGGCGCTTTTCGTCCGACTGTTCCAACGGGACCACGACTAGACGCCGGTTGACCTTCTGCCGCCAGTTCATGCGCGCGGTGTTCTCTTGCCCGACATAGCAGCCCTTGCTGAAACTCACCCCGTTGAGTTCGATCGCATTGGTCTCAAGCCACAGGATGTCGGCAAGTTCCGCCTGACCTTCAGGAACACCCAGCAAAACCCGGTGAGTGAGCCACATGTCATCAGCCGCGCCTCCATCGTCGCTCGCTGAAGCAATCCAGCGATAGCCTAGCTCCGCCAAGCGGGGATCACGCACCGCACCGTCATGCGGCTCGGTCGACCAGTACACTGCCAGCGTGTCATCCACGGCAATGTCGATTGCGCGGCGAAGGCGATAGAGCGAGAGGCGCTTGACGAGATCGGGCGCGACCGATGCTTCGCAGTCGATCAGGATGTCACCCGCTCGCCCTGAGCCTGTCAAAGGATCGCGCCATACGAGGAAATCGAACATCGCCTTGCCCTGCGCGCTGAGCAGCGCCGCATAGACCGGCATTTCTCCGCTCACGTCATTGGTGACCAGGCCTTGCAGGAAGGCTGCAATGTTCTCCTCCGTTTCCCGGGGGGAAAGACGGATGACCGAGCGGTTCGAAAGGCGAGTTGCTGGCATGGCCATTAAGTGGTGCTGTTCGCCTGTGCTTCAAGTCGTTTGGCGATGCCATTGGCAAGGCGCACACCAAGCTCAGGTCCTTGCTCGGGATAGAGATAAGGTTCGATCAGCTCTGCCTCGATCAGCAACAGATTGCCTTCGGGGCCACGCACCATGTCGATCCGGGCATAGAGCGGGGAGGGGAAGGGCAGGCTATCATAGGCGTACTGAGCAGCGGTGATATCGTCTTGTGTCGGATCGGCTGCGACTTCTGTACCGCCATACAGCGACTGGATGCGATAATCGCCAACCGCCGCGCGCTTGTTCAGCACGTGGCTTGGTGCGCCGTCGATGAAGATGAAGGAATATTCGCCTTCGCTCTGGATCGCAGGCAGGAATGGCTGCAGCATCATCGGACGCGGGCTCTTCCAGCCATCGGGCACTGGATTGTCTGGTCCGAACAGGAATTGTCCTTCCGCGCCGGCGCCGACTTGGCGCTTTGCGACGATCTGCTCGCTTGCAAACTGGCGGCGGGCTCGCTCCACGTCCTCCGCTGTCGCTTCCTCGACCCATAGCGTCGGCACGGTCGGTACCCCGCGCTCTGCCATTTCAGCCAGATAGCGTTTGTCGATGTTCCAGCGGACTACATCAGCGCCATTGCACAGGATCGCCCCGCTTGCTTCCAGCGCATCAAGCTTGGCGAGGAAGGCGGCTTCCTTGTCCTGATAATCCCACACCGTGCCGAGGAGGATTAGCCCAATCCGGGCGAATGCTTCGAGCGGCGATTCCCAGTCGATCACCTCGAGCTCGTGCCCGGCATCTCTCAACGCCGGCTCGAGCGCTCCAATATAGAGGTCGTGTTCGTAAGCGTCTTCGCGCCTTCGTGCAGAGCCGGGAAGAGTGCCTTCGCAAGCGAGAAATCCGATTCGCGTCATGGGATAAGCGCCTAATGCGCATCGCGGGGGCTGGAAAGTGCACGCGCACCGGACTATCTCGCAATGCATGGCTGAGACGCTGACAATTCGCCGCCCCGACGACTGGCATTTACACTTTCGCGATGGCGATATGATGCGTGATGTCGTCCCGTTTACCGCTCGCCAGTTTGCCCGCGCGATCGTGATGCCGAACCTGACGCCGCCGGTGACAGACAGCGCCAGTGCAGCTGCCTACCGCGAGCGAATCCTCTCAGCGGTGCCAGACGGCATCGATTTCATGCCGCTGATGACTTGCTATCTGACCGATGACACGGATCCGGATGATCTCGCTCGCGGTGCAGCCGAAGGGATTTTTACCGCAGCCAAGCTCTATCCCGCCAATGCGACGACCAACTCGGCTTTCGGCGTATCCGACATGGCAAGGCTCGACCCGGTGTTCGCGCGGATGGAATCAGAAGACATTGTCCTGTGCATCCATGGCGAAGTGACAGAAAGCCATATCGACATTTTCGACCGCGAAGCTGAATTCATCGAACGGCATTTGCGCCGGATTGTGCGCGACTTTTCGAAGCTGCGCGTGGTGTTCGAGCATATTACGACCAGCGAAGCGGTCGATTTCGTGCTGGAATGCGGGCCCAATGTTGCAGCGACGATCACACCGCAGCACTTGCACATCAACCGCAACGCGATGCTGGTCGGCGGTATTCGTCCGCACGCCTATTGCCTGCCGGTGGCCAAGCGCGAGCAGCACCGGCTCGCGCTGCGCAAGGCCGCGACGTCAGGCAGTCCGAAGTTCTTCCTTGGCACTGACAGCGCGCCACACCCCCGCCATGCGAAGGAAAGCGCTTGCGGTTGTGCTGGTATCTTCAACGCACCGTTCGCGCTCGAGAGCTATCTAGCGGTGTTCGAGGAAGAAGACGCTCTGGAGCATTTTGAAGGCTTTGCTTCGCTCAATGGCCCTGCTTTCTACAAGCTGCCTATCAACAAGGCGACTGTTACGCTGAAACGAGAGCCGCATAAGGTCCCGGATATGCTGACGGCAGCTGGCGAGGACATCGTTCCGTTCCACGCAGGCGAGACACTTGACTGGAAGCTGGTTGATTAGGTTTCCTCGGGCGCTGAGCGCTTGCCGAACAGGTCGCTCACAAAGATCGCGATCGCGATCCAGATCAAGATGAACGCGCCAAGCTCAGCCAGCTCAAGTTTTTCCTCGAACACGGTCAGCCCAAGGAAGAAGACGATGGTCGGCGCAAGGAACTGGATGAAGCCGAGCGTTGAATAAGGCAGCTTGCGCGCGGCAATTGCAAACAACAACAGCGGAACCGCTGTAACGATCCCGCCCAGCATGATGAGCGCGCTGAGTTCAGCATCCTTGCCGAAGCTCGCGCCAGCAGGGCTGCTCGCATACCACCACACGATCGCGAACGACGGGAGCAGCAGGAGGATCGATTCGATTGTCAGGCCAGGGACTGCGCCGACCGGGGTTTGCTTGCGCACCAGACCGTAAAAGCCGAAAGTTCCAGCCAGCGACAAACTGATCCACAAGGTCGATAGTGCGCCGAACAGTAGCGATGCGATGGAAGCGCTTGCGATGGCGACTGCGACCCATTGCCGACGCGACAGCTTTTCACCAAGGAAGACTGTGCCCAGCAACACGTTGAGCATCGGGTTCAAATAATAGCCCATGCTAGCGGCGTAGACATAATTCGCCTGAATCGCCCAAATGTAAGTCAGCCAGTTTGCGCCAATCAAAGCCGCGCTAACAAACAGCCAACCCAACGTCTGCCGATCCGCAATCGCGGCCTTCACTTGCGGCCACTGACGACGCAGCGCGATCAGCACGAGGCAGATTGGAACTGTCCAGATGATCCGCCAACCGACAAATTCGAACGCTGGGACTTCGCGTACCAGCAAGAGATAGAGGGGCAAGAAACCCCACAGCAGGTACGCGCCAATTGCAGCCGGGAGACCGCTTGTTTCCTGCGCGTTTTCTGCGGCTGCTCCCATTATCAGCCCGCTAAGGCGACGGCTAAGGTGCGTCAATCACTCAATTCGTCGGCTATTCATGCACGACTTGTCGAACATGAACAAACCTGACGGATGTGTTGCAATTCATTCAGGTTGATAGGTTTATATCTGAACGAACTGATGAAGCGGAGGTATTCCCCGATCCGCCGATTGAGTGAGAAGAGGACTACGACAATGCCGTTCACACAAGCAAAACAGGTTGTTCTCGCGCTCGGCGCGACTGCAACGCTTTCAATTGCTGCGCCTGCAGCAGCTGTCGACTTTGCGTCGCCTGCCAGTCAGGTCTCCACTGCTTCTGTGCTTGGCGATATGACCTATGAGCACAAGCGCAAGAAGTGGAAGGACCGTGACTATGACGACCGCTACTACGGTCGTGACCGCTACCATGGCGAACCAGTTTACCGTGACACGCGCGTTTGGCGCGGGCGCGACGGACGGTATTACTGCCGGAAGGAAAATGGTACGACTGGCTTGTTGATCGGTGCAGGGGTCGGCGCGCTGGCAGGCAACGAATTGGCAGGCCGAGGCGACAAGACGTTGGGAGCGATTCTGGGAGCTGCCGGCGGCGCTATTCTTGGCCGTGCGATCGATCGCAGCAATTCACGGTGCCGCTAAGCTTACCGTTTCGGAGGCACGAAACAGAGAGCGTGCCTCCAACCGCTATTTACGATCTTGGGTCATCCCACCAATGACCCGGGCATGGTTCTCAAGCGAGAGAGCTGTGGGGGTGCTCCCTGTCGATTGACAGGGGGCACCTTTTCGTTGTGGACAAGCGAGGAACCTATTCGGCCTCACTCAGACCGATGCCTAGCGTAGCACGCGGTTCATCGATCTCAGTGCTCGCGACAGGGTAAGCACAGTAATCCGCTGCGTAATACGCGGCGGGGCGATGATTGCCGGATAACCCAATCCCTCCGAAAGGCGCGGCTGACGATGCTCCGTTGGTTGGGCGGTTCCAGTTGATGATACCGGCCCGGGTATTGGCCCAGAACCGGTTGTAATCCTGCGCATCGCCGCCGATCAGCGAGGCTGACAGGCCAAAACGGGTGTTGTTCGCTTCCTTGATGGCAGCATCAAAATCCGGGACTCGGATGACTTGCAGCAACGGTCCGAAGAGCTCCACATCAGGACGGCTCTTCATTTCAGTTACGTCGATAACGCCCGGCGTGAGGAAAGGCTTGCTTTCATCAGGCCGGCGCAAGTGTTCCAGTGGCTTCCCGCCTTCAGTCATGAGGTACAAAAAGCTCTCTGCCAGCCTTTGCGCAGAAGTGTTGTCAATGACCGGACCCATAAAGGGAGCAGGATCAGCAAAGGGTTCGTCCACCAAGAGCCGCCGGACGGTTGGGAGCAGGACTTCCATTAGCGGCTCGAACACGCTCTCCAGAACGATCAAGCGGCGCGCCGCTGTGCAACGCTGCCCAGCGGTCGTAAAAGCGGATTGGACAATCAACGCCGAGGCATCATCCATGCGCGGCGTGTGAAGCATGACAAGGGGATTGTTGCCGCCCATCTCCAGCGCGACAATCTTGCCCGGGTTTTTCGCCAGCGCCCGGTTTATGGCGATTCCAGCCTGGACTGATCCGGTAAAAAGCACACCGTCCACTTCGCGGTGCGCAACAAGCGCCTTGCCTTCTTCCACTTCACCAAGAGCGAGTTGAACGACATCTTCAGGAATGCCAGCCTTATGATAGCAAGCGACGAGAAATTCGCCGACTGCTGGCGTCTTCTCACTCGGTTTGAAGATCACGCAATTGCCCGCAATCAGCGCGGGGACGATATGCCCGTTCGGCAAGTGCGCGGGGAAGTTGTATGGTCCCAGTACCGCCATGACCCCGTGAGGCTTGTGCCTGACGGCGGCTGTACCCTGCGCGGCACTGTCGAGCTTCTTCTTGCCAGTTCGTTCAGCATAGGCGGTAACCGAAATCTCAACTTTGCCAATCACCGCATCGACTTCAGTTCGAGCCTCCCACAAAGGTTTGCCCGTCTCTTTGGCAATCAGGCGTGCAAATTTTTCGGCGTCGTCACGTACCTGATTGGCAAACCTTCTCAGTTTCTCAATTCGGTCAGTCAGAGGCATCGCAGCCCATTTGGGCCACGCACGGCGCGCGCGTCTGGCACAGGCGTCAATATCGCTGACGCTGCCATGCCACAGTTCCTTGCCCGTCGCCGGTTCGTGCGAAACAAGCTGTGTAATGGTCACTCCCTCGCCGTTTTTGGGTTACCTTGATAATGCTCGGTAAGCGAAAAGCCTTTGTGAGCAATAAAGCTTCCGACATGCAAAAAAGGTAATACGTTATCTTGCTCAGCGCGTTAGGACGCATCGCGCCGAATTAAAAGCAAATTACATCAGTCTGCGGCTCTGTCGAGCTGGCTACAAGCCAACATGGGCAATCCGCCAATTTGTCGAGGCTTGCGACGAAACTGAGGGAATTCCATCTAATTTCAAAACGAAAACCTCTTCGGGCAAAGCCCTGCGGGTGGAGGTCTAGCGATGAATAGGTCCTAACCCTAGGCCAGGTGTCCTTGAGGCACAGGGGCGGGTCCGTGGGCTTCTCCCATCCGTCTGATCGCAGCGATCTTGACTTCTAGCGGTGACCAGTCATCGCGTTCGGCAATCGCGTCCCAAATGCTTTCTACTTCGTCGATAAGCATGGATTGCACGCTGTCTTCGTTCCAATATTCGTGGCTTGTGTCAGTTGCTTCATATCCGGCGAGCGCTTCTGCCAGCGTCCCTTGCGCATTTCTCCCGCCGCGGTGATGGTGGAAGAATCCATCCGGCTGCCAGCCATCGTCGCGCAAGGCCTTCTCGCAAGCTGCAACGAGCGCAGCATTACTCTCCTCGTCTCGCGGATGGACTCCCAAACGCCAACACCACCTGCGGCCGACCGCTGCCATATAGAGCGGTCCAAACCGGTTCATCGCACCCAGCAGCGGCTCGCTGTCGGCCAGCATTCGCAAGGCAACCGCCAACTGGCCGCAATTCCAGTGCAGCGCTTCTGGCTGGCGGCCAAACGCATAAAGTCCCTGCTGGTCGAAGTAAGCTGCGGTAAACCCGGGATCCCAGGTCGGCAGGAAACGCCATGGTCCGTAGTCAAAACTCTCGCCTGTGATGTTCATGTTGTCGGTATTGAGCACGCCATGGACGAAGCCTGCGACCATGTAGCTTGCAGCCAGATCTGCCAAGCGCTCAACCACCTGATGCAGTAGGATCACTGCAGGATTATCGCGATCAGGAGCGTCTTTGGGAGGCTGGGGCCCCGGAAACTGCTTGAGGCAGTAATCGACGAGCTGTTCCATCTCGTCCTGTTGCTCCAGCGCAAGCAGCCTTTGAAATGTTCCGATCCGGATATGCGAATGGCTGAGCCGTACCATGACTGAGGATCGCGCAGGAGAAGGCTCATCATTGCGCCACAGTTCCTCGCCGGTTTCGATGATCGACAAGGTCTTGGAGGTGTTGACGCCAAGCGCCTCCAGCATCTCCGTTGCGAGAATTTCGCGCACCCCGCCTTTCAACGTCAGCCGCCCATCCGCCGTTCGGCTGTAAGGGGTCGTCCCTGACCCCTTGGTTCCAAGATCGAGCAGTCGGCCCTGCGGATCGCCGCCTTCGCGCATCTGCGCAAACAGGAAGCCGCGCCCGTCGCCAATCTCCGGGTTGTATACTCGGAACTGGTGACCGTGATACTTCAGTGCGAGCGGCTCAGGCAAGTTGCTGGGCAGCGGCTGAAACCGCGCAAAGTGGCTTACCCATGCTTCATCGCTAAGCCCATCCAGTCCTACTGACGCAGCAGCGCGCTGATTGCGGAAGCAGATCTTGGCTTGGGGGAAGTCAGCCGGTTTGACCGCTTCGCTTAGCCACTCGGCCAATTCGGCGATCGCGGGATCTGGCTGGTAAGATGAGTTGTTCGTAAATGTTTGCGGGTCTTCGACCGTGGCAGGTTGCGGTTCGGCGTTCATCGGGCAATAGTGATCGTTCATCGGGCCGGGCGCAAGCTGCCTCCGGCTTTCATCAATAGAAAGCGCAATTGACTTGACTGATTTGCCGTATCGTGACCGCTATTGGCAAAGCGCCGATGGACTCACACTTCATTTTCGTGACTATGCCGGGCCAGACGGTGCGTTGCCGGTCTTATGCCTGCACGGTTTGACCCGCAATGCACGCGATTTCGCGCCGTTGGCGGAGCATCTCTCAGCCAGACATCGAGTCGTCGTGCCGGAAATGCGCGGGCGGGGACAAAGCGATTATGCCAAGGACAGCGCCACTTACTCGCCGTTGACCTATGTCGCCGATGTCGAAGCCTTGCTGAAGCAAGAGGGAATTGACCGGTTTGCAGCAATCGGAACATCCATGGGTGGATTGATGACCATGCTCATGGCTGCCAAGGACGCGAGCCGGATTGCCGCAGCGGTGATCAACGACATTGGTCCGGTTGTCGATCCGTCCGGGATTGAACGGATTGCCGGCTATGTCGGCCAGGGACGGAATTTTCCGACTTGGATGCATGCGGCACGTGCGCTCAAGGAGGAACATGGTGGCAGCTTCCCCGATTACGATCTTGAGCGATGGCTCGACCTGGCGAAACGGATGATGGTCGTCGGGCCAAACGGCCGCATCACGCTTGACTATGACATGGCTATTGCAGAGCCATTCAAGCAGCCCGGCAATGCCGCACCGCCGGACCTTTGGCCAGCATTTGAAGCGCTTGGCAATGCGCCGTTGTTGATCCTTCGCGGTGAACTTAGCGATCTGCTTACAAGTCAGACCCTGGCAGAAATGCATCGCCGCGTCCCAGAGCTGGTTCACGTGACATTGCCGCGCATTGGCCATGCCCCGATGCTTGATGAACCTCAGTCTCTGGACGCGATTGATGCGTTGCTTGCGCAAGCCAAGTAAGCAGGGCGGTATGGGCAAATTACGCATCCTTCACTGTATTTGCGATCCTGCTGATTTTGCCGCTGAAAGGCTGCCTAAAAGGCTGTCGAAGCTTGGAAGGAATCTGTCGCACACTCTCGCGGGAATTTCGCCAGAGCTTTGGCAGGCTGCCGCCCAAGATACGACATCTGCAAGGCCTGCTTTCGCGACCGATTTTCCTGCGCTTTCAGGCAAGCCGATGCCTGGACGCTTGCTGCGGCTGGCCAACGCAATCAAGCCCTTCGAGCTTGTGCTGAGCTATGGTTGGGGCGCAATCGATGTTGCGATGGCGCATACCCTTTTTGGCGAAGCGCTTGGTCTGCCACCGCTGGTGCACCATGAAAGCACGCTGGTCGGAGAAGAGAGACGTTTGAGCAAACGCCGCTGCTGGTACCGGCGTATTGCGCTGGGAAGGGCCTCCGGCCTGGTTGTTACGAGCGAGCGAATGGAGGAAATCGCATTGGTCGACTGGCAGCAACCGATGGGGCGCGTAAAGCGCTTTGCACCGGGGATTGCGATCGAGTCGATAATCGCCAAGCCAAGGGCTGACGCCCTGCCGGGGGTGATCAAACGCGAAGGAGAGCGCTGGATTGGCGCTTTGTTCGAGGACTCTGGTGATGTCGGTGCGTTCTGCTCGCTTGTCACAACCCTAAGCAAACTTCCCGAAACATGGCATCTCGTTGTCTTTGTTGGAGACCTCGATGCAGATCCGCTCAGTGCGCAAGCGGAAAGCCTGGAGATCGCACACCGGTTGCACATCGCGAGGCCGGTCGGCGAGCTACAAAAGGTAATCGGCCTGTTCGATATCTGGGCAAGCATCGGGCAAAGTCGCGGCAGGCCCGATGCGACCATTATGGCGATGGCCGCTGCCAAACCGGTACTTGCTTTGTCGGGAAGTGACAATGCCGCTTTACTTGCGACCGAGAACGCGGTTCACACTGCAAGCTCTAATGCAGCGCTCGACCTCGAAAGGGCTGTGCGTTCGCTTGTTGACGACGATGAGAATTGCTCTTCGATCGGCGCAGCCAACAAGGCTTACGCCGCACAGCATTACGATCACAATTCGGCTCTCGATCGCTATCGACGCCTCTATGCAAGTGCGATGAGACAGGAAGTCATTGCCTAAAGCGAGAGGAATCGCACAGTTACCTCTTCATTTACGGTTCAACTGGCCGGGGACAGGGTCTGGATGCCATTGCGGTGTGGGCTGACCCCTTCTAAAGCCGCCTGATACATTCTCGAGTTTGCAAGGAAAGAGCCAAGTAGTGGCCCTGACACCGTCAAGAAACAAAGATGAGGCCGGCAGCAAGGCTGGCAAGATTGCCGCAGCTGACGAAGTGCTGCTGCGTGAGATCGATGATGCAGTGCGCCAGGACGATTTTGCGCAATTCGCCAAACGATTTGGCGTACCTTTGGCAATAGTCGCAGTCCTTGGACTTGCCGCCTTTGGCGGCTTTCTGTTCTGGCAGAACCAGCAGGAAGCTGCAATGGAAGCGGAATCCGAGCAGCTGGTTGCAATTATTGATCAATTCGAAGCAGGAAATCTGTCTCAGGCAGACGAAGCTGCTGCGCTGCTCACGCAGAACAGTGAAGGCGGTGCGGCTGTCCTTGCAGAGTTGACCCGCGCTGCAGTTGCAGTTGAACAAGGGCGAAGCGCAGAAGCAGCCGCCATATATGGAGCGGTTGCCGACGATGCGAGCGCCCCGGAAGCCTTGCGCAATCTGGCGCGGATCCGCCAAGTGGCGCTTACGTTTGATGAGCGTAAGCCGTCCGATGTTATTGCGACGCTTGGACCCATGGCCGTGCCTGGAAATGCCTGGTTTGGAAGCGCCGGTGAACTCGTGGCCCTGGCTCATCTGGAGAATGGTGATCAGGCGCAGGCTGGCGCGCTGCTGAGCGAGATTTCCAAATCGGACGAAGTACCCGCCAGTTTGCGAGCACGGGCTCGCCAACTGGCTGGTCTACTCGGCGTGGACGCTATTGAAGATGTCGAAGAGTTGCTGGAAGAGCAAGGTGTTGCTCCTGCCGGTGAGGGGAATGGTGCAGCTGGTATTTGATCATCTTTGTGAATGCAGAGACTTATGCGGCTGAAGCCAATGATGGGATGATGAAGACGGTGAGAATGACGGGAAAATTTGCGGCGCGCGTAGCGGTTCTTGCAATGGCAGGAGCAGCGCTCGCTGGGTGTAGCGGTGGACTTTTCGGCGGTGGCGACAAGAAAACGACGCCCACTGTTGGCGAACGTATGCCTATTCTTTCGCGCATCGAAACGGGCGCAAAGGTTTCCCCAGATCTCGCTGGTGTGTCTGTTGTTTTGCCGCCTGCGCAAACCAATGCCGATTGGGCTCAAGTGGGAGGTACTGCGAGCAAATCCTATGGGCACCTCGCATTGGCAGATAATCCATCGCTTATCTGGAGCGCACAGATCGCTGGTTCGAGTGAACGCCGTCGTCTTGCCGCTGCCCCGGTTGTTGGCAATGGCTTGCTGGTTGCGGTTGGCACAGACGGTGTCGTCCACGCCTTTGATGCTGAAAGCGGGGCGCGCCGGTGGACCTACAAGATGCAATTGGATGGCAAGCTTGAGGATTCTGCTTTTGGCGGCGGCGCCAGCATTTCGAACGGGCGGGTCTACGCGACCAATGGGGTTGGTGAAGTCATCGCATTGAATGCGGAAACAGGAACCCAGGAATGGAAGGTTCAGCCAGCTGGTCCATTGCGCGGGTCTCCTACGATCGCCTTCGGTCAGATTTTTGTCATGACTCAGGACAACCAGATTTTTGCTCTCAATGCAGAAGATGGATCGCAGATCTGGCAGGAATCGGGCTCGACGACACAAGCAGGCGTGTTTGGGGTTGCAGCCCCCGCGGCGGGGCAATCGACGGTGCTCGCGGGCTATTCCTCCGGTGAACTATCCGCTTACCGTTACGAGAATGGGCGCATCCTGTGGGCCGATGCGCTGGCACGTACGTCGATTTCGACAGAGGTGGGCTCGCTGACGGATATCGATGCCGATCCGATCATCGATTCAGGGCGCGTTTACGCGCTTGGGCAAGGTGGCCGCATGGCCGCCTACGAGCTCATCACAGGCCAACGCATCTGGGAACTGAATCTGGCTGGAATTTCGACCCCGGCTATTGCGGGTGAGTGGATCTTCACATTGACCGATGATGCCCGTTTGCTCGCGATTGCGCGATCCAATGGCAAAGTACGTTGGATTTCCCAATTGCAGCAATTCAAGGATGAAGAGGATCGCGAGGGTCCGATATTCTGGACCGGGCCAGTCCTTGCGGGCGGCCATCTGTGGGTCGCAAGTTCTCGGGGCGCGCTCTACAAGGTCAGCACCGGCGAAGGTTCAGCCAGTCTCTATCGCGACCTGGACGAGCCAGTGAGCCTCGCTCCAGTGGTCGCAAACAGAACGCTCTATGTCCTCGACGATAGTGGACGGATCCGCGCTTTCCGCTGAGCTCCAACGGGCTTAACGAACAAATTCACCGTCATCGGTGATGAATTTGTGAATATTGGTGTCGACCTTGCCAAAGGTCTTCACCAGCTTTGCGAATTCCTGAACGTGCGGTGAGGCGAAATGCGCGTCAAATGCCTCCTGACTTTCCCATCTTTCATAGAGGATAAAAAGGTCAGGATCGGCAACGTCTCGCGCAAGAGAATAAGCCAGGCATCCAGGTTCCTCGCGGCTTTTCCGTACGACTTCAGCGATCGATTCGTGGTGCTGTTCGAAGATGCCCGGCTGGTACCGCATGGTGCCGCTGTACTGAATCGCCATAATGCCTCCTGACTTCAGAAGCTGTACTTGTAGACTCGCTTAACGTCGCCGTCCCATTCGCCATGATACCGGTCGAGCAGTCGCTGCGCCGGGCACTTTCCACTCTCGACAATTTCGTCGAGCGTCTCCAAGAACCCGGTTTCGTTGTCTCCGGAATCGTTGAGCCGCGCACGCGCATTGAGCCCGCTCCGCGCGATCGTCAGCACGTCTTTGGCGAGATCCTGCAGTTTGCCTCCGCCAGGGATCTGCGCCTGCAAGGCTTCGCGTGGCACAGCGTTGCGTAACGCTTCCCGCTCTTCCATCGACCAGTGCTTGACGAGTTCCCATGCCGCATCGAGCGCTGTCTGATCGTACAGCAGGCCGACCCAGAATGCGGGCAGCGCGCAAATTCGGCTCCATGGACCACCATCAGCCCCGCGCATTTCCAGAAAACTTTTCAGACGTACTTCGGGAAAGGCCGTCGAAAGATGATCCCACCAGTCGCTTTCCGTTGGCTTCTGTCCGGGCAGAGCCGGCAGCTCGCCTTTGAGAAAATCGCGGAAGCTTTGCCCCGCTGCATCGATGTATTGGCCATCGCGGAACACGAAATACATCGGCACGTTCAGCATGTAGTCGACCCAGCGTTCATAGCCGAAGCCGTCCTCGAACACGAATGGCAGCATCCCGGTTCGATGCGGATCGGTATCTGACCAGATATGGCTGCGGTATGAGAGGTAGCCATTGGGCTTCCCCTCAGTAAAAGGCGAGTTCGCAAACAGCGCGGTCGCCAAAGGTTGCAGGGCCAGCCCTGTTCGGAATTTCTGCGCCATGTCGGCTTCAGACGAATAGTCGAGATTGACCTGTATCGTGCAGGTGCGCAGCATCATGTCGAGCCCCAGATTGCCAACTTTGGGCATGTGACGCCGCATGATCGCGTGACGCCATTTTGGCATCATCGGAAGGTCTTCGCGGGCTTTGTCCGGCCACATCCCTAGCCCGAGAAAGCCGACCCCGCATTGCTCGCCGATTTGCTTGACCTGCGCGAGGTGCCGACCGGTCTCGGCACAGGTCTGATGCAGGTTTTCGAGAGGTGCGCCAGAAAGCTCGAACTGTCCGGCCGGCTCAAGGCTCACGGTGCCATCGTCGCCTTTCATGGCGATCACGTTGACAGAACCGTCTTCTGCCTGTTCTTCGATTGGCTCCCATCCGAACTCTTGCAAACTCAGCAGGATATCACGGATACCTCCCTCTTCATCGTAAGATGGAGCGTGGAAATCATCGCGTTTGTAGACAAGCTTTTCGTGCTCTGTGCCGATGCGCCAGTCAGCTTTGGGCTTCTCGCCACGCATCATCGGAGCGACCAGCTGGTCGCGGCTCTCGATAATCGGATCGTCAGCGGTAGAGGCTTCGCGTGTGCTCATGCGAGTTGCCTTAGGCAACCGATAATTGCTGCGCCAGCGAATTTATTTCTCATCCGGCCAATCCCCTTTGATACCCATCCAGAGCGCTGTCGCTGCAATGGCCGCAGTCTCACCGCGAAGTATTCGCGGGCCGAGACTGATTGGTGACACCGCGGGATGATTGCGCAGCATGGCGCGCTCAGCATCATCAAATCCTCCTTCCGGGCCAACAAGCAGAGCGGCTGGACCCGCACTTGCGGCAAAGGCGGCGTTAGCAGGACGGCCACCGTCCTCATCCGCGAAGAACAGCAAGCGGTCCTCAGGCCAATGACGAAGCAAGGCCTCCAGCTTCACAGGCTCCTCTAGCTTTGGCAGGGCGGTGCGGGCACACTGTTCTGCTGCTTCAGTGACGATTGTCGATGCGCGCTCGAGGTTGAGCTTGTCCGCGACACAGCGTCGCATCAGCACAGGCTGAATACGCGCAACGCCCAGTTCGGTCGCTTTCTCCAAAACGAGATCGAAGCAATCCTTCTTCAGCAGGGCAGCACAAAGCCAGAAATCGGGCACCTCTTCGCGCGGGCGAAGCTGGTTTGTGACAGTTAGCGTGAGATACCGCTTGGCGACATCACTCACTTCTGCAGTCCACTCACCGGTCTGGTTGTCACACAGGATCACAGTGTCGCCAGCGCTCACGCGCATGACTCGTGCGAGGTAATGCGCTTGATTGCCGCCGATGTCGACTACCAGTCCTTCGCTGAGCGGCTCTGCGACAAACAGGCGCGGTGCACTTTTGGGCGGCCAGGAAGGTGTGGCAGGCATGGCTTTTCCCTAAGCGCGGAGCAGGCTAGGGAGCAAGCATGTCGGAGCAAATTGTCCCTGATAGCGAGCATCGCGGTTTGGTCGCGCGCCTGCCGCAAATGCCGCGCGATCTTGCGCAACTGGCGCGATTTGACCGGCCGATCGGCTGGTGGTTGTTGTTCTGGCCGTGCGTATGGGGCGTGTGGCTTTCAGGCAGCGGAGCGCAATGGTCGCTGCTCGGCTGGTTTCTGCTTGGCAGCATTGCCATGCGCGGGGCAGGCTGCGTCTATAACGACATCGTCGATGCAAAACTGGATGCGAAAGTCGCGCGCACGGCCGTACGCCCTGTGGCGAGTGGCCGCGTCAGCAAGCGAGCGGCGTGGATATGGCTCGTTACGCTCTGCCTGATCGGCCTTATCGTGCTTTTGCAACTGCGTTTCGAAGCCCAACTGGTCGCGCTGGCAAGTCTTGCACTGGTCGCAGCCTATCCCTTCATGAAACGGATCACCTGGTGGCCGCAGGCCTGGCTCGGCATGGTGTTCAGCTGGGGTTTGCCGGTCGGTTGGTTCGCGATGCGCGGGGACAATCTTGACGCTCTGGCTGCTGTTTACGCGGGCACCGTCGCATGGATCATTGGCTATGATACGATCTACGCGCTGCAGGACCGCGACGATGACGCGCTCGTCGGCATCGGTTCCAGTGCCTTGCGGCTGGGCGATCGAGTGCAAAGCGGGGTAACGCTGTTCTACTGTCTGGCGATCGGGCTGTGGTGCCTTGGCATCTGGCTGTTGCGGCCCGATTGGATCGCGCTCCTCGCGCTGCTCCCGGTGGCGTTGCACCTGTTCTGGCAAGTCGTAACGCTCGACCCAGATGATCCGGACAATCCGCTGGCACGATTCCGTTCGAACCGCTGGGCAGGCGCGTTGATGGCAGCCGCGTGCTTTGTTGTCGGCAATGCTTAGGGGGAATGCCTTATGTGCAACCTCTACCGCATGACCAAGGGCAAAGACGAAGTCGCCGCCTGGTTCGAAGCCATAGAAGCGCTGGGCGGTGCCAACTTTGGCGATGAAGTCTATCCCGGTTATCCCGGGGCAGTCGTCGCTGAAGGCATCTTGCGGCAGATGACCTGGGGCTTCCCGCTGGTCATGAAAGGCAAGCAAGGCCAGCCCTTGAAGCCCAAACCCGTCAACAACGCTCGCACCGACAAGCTCGACAGCTTCTTCTGGAAATTCAGCTTTGCCGAGCGGCGCTGCTTGATCCCTGTCACTGCCTGGGCAGAGGCAGAGGGTGTCAAAGGCAGCAAGACGCGCAGCTGGCTATCCTTGCCAGACAGCGAGTTGTTCGCTTGTGCAGGGGTGTGGCGAGGCAGCGATGAGTGGGGCAATTGTTATTCGATGGTCATGACGGATGCTGCAGGTGTGGCAGCACAGGTTCACACCCGCATGCCGGTTATTGTGGGTCCAGAAAATTATGCGGTCTGGACCGACGGATCGCCTGAAGCAGCGCGCGAATTGTGCGTGCCATGGGCTGGAGAAATCGCGATTGACCGGACCGATCAGCCTTGGACGAAAGGCGGTGCAGTCCAGCAGAACCTGCTGTAGAAGCGAAGATTGGCTCTTGCAGGATCGGCTCGTTCATGACGCTGATCCTTCATAGGAAACAATTTCGAACTCGATCCCGTCCCAGTCGCAGAAATAGAACCGCTTGCCGGGATTATAATCGTCATGGCCAAATGGTTCGAGACCGTGCTCTTCAACCAAGCGTTCAGCAGCATCAAGATCATCAACCAGGAAGCCTACATGGTTGAGCGGCTGTCCCTTGGAATAGTCACCTTTGACATGTTCGCCGGTGTAAAGCGCCAGGTAACTGGTCTCAGTGCCGACATGGATGGTGTGTCCGCCATTCATGGAGCCACCTTCCCAGCGGATGTGCCAGCCGAGCAATTTCTGGAAAAGTCCAGCGCTGCGGGCAGGGTTGGTGACGGAAATATTCACGTGTTCGATTGTTCCTTTGGGCATGATGCACTCCTTCGTGTTTGCGAGGGCAAGAGCTTGGCCTTGGCTTGCCTTTGCCCCGCGAGTGCATCCCCTCTACAATCTCAATCTAACTTGAGATCAAGCTATAATATTGCTATCACTGGAATCGATGAAAGCGAACGACCTTCTTTCGATCGGGGAACTGGCGCGGCGCACGGGCCTGAGCGTGTCTGCGATCCGCTTCTACGAGGAGAAGGGACTAGTCGAGGCCTTTCGCAGCTCAGGCAACCAGCGCCGCTTCATGCGCAGTGATATCCGGCGTTTGAGTTTCATCCTGATTGCGCAGAGGCTGGGATTGCAACTGGACGAGATCGAGCAGGAAATGCGCAGGCTGCCGCAAGGGCGCACACCGAATGCGCGCGACTGGAGCAAGATCAGCCGCTCGATCAGGTCCCAGCTCGACCAGCGCATTGCCGAGCTGGAACGGGTGCGCAGCACGCTTGACGGCTGTATTGGCTGCGGCTGCCTCAGCCTCAGGAAGTGCCAACTCTACAACAAGGATGACCGGCTGGGTGCTGAAGGTGTGGGGCCACGTCAGATTCTGAGCTGACAGCCGACATTCAGCTGACGACCCAGTCGTTGACACCACACATCAGCAATCCAGACGAAGAGGAAGGACTGATCAGAAGCGGGTTCTGACCGTCACCCCATAAGTCGCCGGGTCCTGCACGAAAGAGGCCCGTGCGCGGTTGCCCAGTGCACCGCGAAGCGGGACAGTGAACGTGCCTGTCCGCACCCGCTCGTCGAACACATTATTTCCCCATATTTCGAGTGCCCAGCTGCCATCATCTGCGCCGATGCCCGCACGCAGGTTTACCCGAACATTCCCATCCTGGATGTCACCCGGCAAAGGCAGGTCCGGGCGCAAGACCTCTGAAGGGAGAGTGGATGTCCGGCGGCTGCTTTCATAGCGCGCAGTGCCGGATAGAAAGAATTCCAGACGGTCAGAAATCGGTGCTTCGTAAGTGCTTCCAAACACCACCGTCCAATCAGGGGCGTTGGTGAGCGATGCTCCGCAAAGCGTGGCAGCATTCGGATTAAAACCCGCCGCCGTCGGGTCTTGTTCCGCGCAATCGCTTGGATAGCGAGCGTCAGTGTAAGTGACCGCTGCGTTAGCCGACAGACCGTCCGATAGCTGGGCCTGGCCTTCGACCTCAAACCCAGTGCTGCGCGCCTTGTCGACGTTGAATGTTTGGAACTGTACGCCAGTGAAATCGAGGACCTGAAAATCGCTGAGCACGGTGTCGAACAATGCGATATTGATCCGCGCGCGGCGATCGAGCAGTTCAGCCTTCATTCCGATTTCGTACGCATCGACCTCTTCTGAGGCGAAGCGCGGGTCAGCGCCGCCTACACCTGCGGACGCATCGAGATTGAAGCCACCGGATTTGAAGCCGTGTGTAAAGCTACCGTAGAAAGTGATGTCCTCGCTCGGCCGGAAAGTCGCGTTGATCGTGTAGATCAGCTCGTCGTCTTCAAACGTATCATCGAATTCACGCGGCAGCAGCGCTAGCGCCAGCGGATTGGCCGCGAACGCCGGGTTTATTCCCTCCAGCACTTCCAGGCTTGGTGCGACAAACACGAAGCAGTTGAGTGCGACTCCGCCTACTCCGAGAAAATTGCCCGCACCTGCGCCCAGTGTGCCAAGGCAAGCATCATACTCGCCATCCACCTGCGTGAACGTGCCATCCTTGCTTTCATCGACGTAGCGAAGCCCAACTGTGAGGTCCAACTGGTCGGTGACGGAAAAGACGTTGTGGGTGAAGATGGAGAACGACTTGCCGGTCTGCTCATAGCGATTGGATGCGAAATCCCCGGTTGCATCGACCCCGCCTGCGGTCAGGAACAACGGGTTGGGCTGAAGCGGCAGAGCCCCGAAGAGCCCGCCGCTTACGCCCGATTGAAACTGATCCAGCAAAGTGAGGGATTTCTTTTCTTCGATCTTCTCCCACGAGTAATAGGCGCCAATCAGCCAATCCAGACCTCCGTCAAACGCCTCTCCTTGAAGGCGGAGTTCATGCGTGGTTGACTTGATTCTGGTCGGATTGTTCAACGGTTCGAAATTCTGACCGCCAAGCGCTCTTGCCTGATCTGAGGCGCCGGCCGTAAACATGCGTAGCTGAGTGTAATCGGTTTCCAGCGCAGTGCGGACTTCGAAGTCGCGGTACGAAGCGACGTAGGTCAGTTCGCCGAAGGGGATATCGACATTGTATTCCGCAGAGAGGCCCCAGGTTTCAAATGGCGTGTCGAACTGGCCGTCATTGGATTTGAGGTCCTCCAACGCGTCTTCGCCGACGTTGGGCGCACCGCCATTTGCGGGCAGCCCGAAAGCGTCAAAGTCGACCGTTGAGCCGTCACGGATCCAGATCGCATGACAACAGCTGTCGTCGCCTTCGGTGTAATCGCCGATAATGCGCAGTTCGCCCGCAGAGCCCAGATCGAACAGCACCTGGCCGCGTAACAAAAGCCGTTCGATGGAGTTGCTTTCAATCCCCGTCGGACCTTCGATATAACCATCGCGGTCGCGCACTGCGCCGGCGAAGCGAAGTCCAATCTTGTCCGTGACGACCGGCACATTGATCCCGGCTTGCACATTGATCAGGTCGAAGTTGCCATAGGTCGCATTGGCAAAACCTTCCACGATATCAAGCTGCGGCTTGCGTGTCCGAATGTCGAGCGCGCCGGCTGATGTGTTGCGTCCGAACAGCGTGCCCTGCGGCCCGCGCAAGACTTCGACCCGCTCGACATCGAGCAGATCGCCAAGCGCGATGCCGGGACGGGAGAGGTAAACACCATCCAGAAACACACCGACGGCGCTTTCAAGGCCAGTGTTGTTACCGGTCGTGCCGACTCCTCGAATGCGCAAAGTCGTCCCCCCGGTCGATGTTCCGAAGGAATTGAGATTGAAACTGGGGGCTACCGAATCAATCGCCGTGATGTCTGCTACACCTGCTCGCTCGAGTTGCTGAGCAGAAATGGCTGTAACCGCGATAGGAATGTCCTGAACGTCGTTGGCACGCCGAGTCGCGCTGACGATAATGGTGGGTAGCTGGCCCGAATCGTCACTTGCCGCAGGCTCGCTGGACTGCTCCTGTGCTGCAGCAATCGATGGCCCTGCAGCTAATGCCACAGCCGAAATTCCAGCCAGCAAGACTGCGTTTACGCGTTGATTCTTAGACATCTGCCAATCCTCTCTCAGCAGCACGCCCGGATCGGTGTGAAGGAGCAAGAGAGTCAATTCCCTTTGCTGTTTCTCCCAATCGCAATCCGAGATTGCTTTTCTTTTGCGAGTGACGAAGTAACAGCAGCGTCTAAGCCTGAATGTCGAAAATGAGGCAATCTTGCAACGAGCCCGTTTATGCAGGTGCGCTAAATCTACGGCATCAGTAATCGCCGCTTTGATCGCGGAGCCATTCCAGCAGGTCGCTGCTGCTGGTGATCGTGATTGCGCCGTAGCTCCGCTCGATCAGGCCGACCTTCTCCAGCTCCGTCAGAGCGCGGTTCATGGATGCGCGTGACAGCCCAATCGTTGCAGCAAGGTCGGTTTGCTTGAAGCGGACCTTCGGCTTGGCGGGTGGAGGGGGCGTGAGGACAAGCAGGAACTTGGCGACGCGCGGCACGAGCGGCAAGATGCGGATCGCATGGAGCATTTCCAGCAGGATATGTGATCGCATGAGCGTCGCACGCATCAAGGCACTGAGATAGGCGGGCTCCTCGGTGCCGAGCTCGAGAAATCTTTGTGACGGAATACGGATGACGCTCGTCGGACCGACCGCAGAGATATCGTGACTGAGCGGAATATCCGTAAACACGGTAAACTCGCCGAAGGAATGTCCCGGCCCCAGGAACGATGTGAGGATGAACTCGCCATCGGTTCCGTAGATACCCGCTTTCGCAGCGCCGCTCTCAATGATTGAAATGCCAGGATCTGTATCTCCACGGCTGTGAATATACTGTCCGTCGGTCAGTCTCCGCAGATTGCCAGCCGCCTTTAGGCGAGCAACCTGACCTTCATCGAGGAAGCTCAAGAAAGGTTTCGGTCGGAAGCGTGTAAGGTCCATCATTGGGGAATGTTGCATTTTCGACATTCCGAGCCAAGCATTCTTGTTAGGCCGCCGTTCTCGACGGGCATCAACTGCCTGATTACGCCGCCCTGGAGGCTTGATCTCCTTCCGCGCCACACACGGAAGACCACATGTTATGAGAACAGCCCTTGTAATCCTCCCGCTCGCGCTTCTCGCATCATCCTGCGCGGCGCCGCTGCATAGCGGTGGCGAGGAAAAGGCGGCACGCTGCACTGCGTCGGCAACGAAGAAGGAAGCCGCTCGCCGTGCGTTTCAGTTTGCTCTGCCGCTTTACGAGACGGCGCGCACGCGGCAGCGGATGCTCTCTCTGTCTGGGGCCGATTTCAACGCCCTGATCCATCGCCCGGCGCTGTCAAGGCCGGATGACCGCACGATAACCACGCCCAACAGCGATACCCTCTATTCCACTGCCTGGCTCGATCTGTCTGAAGGCCCCGTGCGATTTTCGATACCCGCGATGGGAGATCGCTATCATAGCGTTCAGCTGATGCATGGATTCTCAGACACTTTTGCGATCCTGCGCAATGAAGGCACAGTCCGGCGCGAGTTCCTCATCGCGGGACCTGAATGGGAAGGGTCGGCCTCTGCCGGGGAAACGCTGATCCGCTCGCCGACACGTGACGCCTGGCTTGTCGCGCGAACATTTGTCGAGGGAAGCGGTGACCTTGCTGAAGCGCGGCGCTTGCAGGCGGCCTACACGATTGAGAGCGATGTGCCGATCGAGGCCGAGCTTGGAGAAGCGCTACCCGAGAGTCCTGGAGCAAGCCAGTTCCTTGCCGCTGTGAACGAGGCTTTGGCGCGCGATCCATTGCCGCCAAGTCACGCTGAACGGCTGGCCTGTTTCGCGCCAGCTGGACTTGTGCCGGGTGATCGCGGGTCTTTTGCCCAGCTTGATCCCATCATGCAGCGCATTTGGGAAAGTAATCTCCCTACCTTTTACCGCGAAGCCAGGCAGGTATTCGAAAACGCAGGAACATTTCGCAACGGGTGGCGCTACCCTGCCTCCAATATTGCCCAGTTCGGGACCGACGATGTGTATCGTTCGGCCATCGCGTTGGGTGGTCTCGCAGCGCTTCCGAAGCAGGAAGCGTTCAACTCGATAACAACGCGCGATTCGGCCGGTGATGCGCTGGATGGCAGGGCGCGCTATCGATTGCGCATTGCCCCGGAGGTTCCTGTCCAGGCATTCTGGTCATTGACGCTCTATCAGCCTGATGGATCTGGACGCTGGTTCCTCTATGACAATGCGATCGATCGTTATGCAATCAGCAGCACCGGTGCTGATCTCGTGAGATCGGAAGACGGAGGGATCTCGATCGATATCGCGCACGCCAAGCCAACAGGGGCCGGCAACTGGCTGCCAGCTCCGGATGGGCCGTTCCTGCTTGTCTTTCGCGCCTATCGGCCGAAACCGTCCTTTACCGACGGTGCATTTCTGCTCAATCCGGTCGAGCGAGCGAACGACTAGGTGAAACCAGGCAGGCTGGCCGTCTGTTGACACCGTGTTCCTGGTTCCAAGAAATCCACTCGCATGGGCTAATGCCATTTCCGGAGGCGGTGACCTAATATTCCGGCCCAAGCTCTGGGTCGAGATCGCGCGGGCGAGCGAAATGGACCAGCTTGCCGGAGCCTTCCTTGAGGTCCTCCCAGCTGTCGATATCGCATTCCAGGACCGCAAAGGCAGCAGTCGGAAATTTGCGTGAAGCCTCGTCGAACAACTCGTTCTCGTCACCCGGCGCGACAAGCTCGAACAGCACTTCCTGCAAGCCCGGATTGTGGCCCACCACCAGCACCCTGTCCGCATCCGCGGCCTGACTGGCGACAGTCTCGAAGATCGTTTCCGCACTGGCTAGGTAAAGCCGTGCGTCAAACGTAACCTCTGCATCCGGCATCGCTTCGTCGAGCGTGCGCCTGACGCGCTCCGCCGGGCTGGCGAGAACAACATCCCACTTGATCCCATGCCCGCGCATATGCTCGCCAATCAGCTTGGCGCCCTTGCGTCCGCGATCATTCAGGCCGCGATCAAAATCGCGCTTCGCCATGTCGTCCCAGTCGGACTTCGCATGCCGCAAGAGTGCGAGGATTTTCACGCAGACATTCTCACTGTTCGACCGAACCACCACCGACCGGTTCGTCAGCTGAACTAGCAGAGTTGCTTGTCCCTGCAACACCTTGTTCAACCCGTTTCAGCGCTTCTTCCAAGGTCAGTCGCGTAACCGGCGT
Source organism: Altererythrobacter sp. GH1-8 (assembly GCF_043702085.1). GTDB lineage: Bacteria > Pseudomonadota > Alphaproteobacteria > Sphingomonadales > Sphingomonadaceae > Erythrobacter. The sequence continues at coordinate 1,597,675 of NZ_CP171690.1, forward strand.
CCCCGGCGGAAACGCGCTCAGCAATCGGCTCGGAAAAGCAGGCGACAATACGATGAATTGCCCCGCATCGTCTTTGCTTCGGATCAGACGTCCGAATGCCTGCGCGAGCCGGGCGCGGATGATGCGGTCGTCATAGGCAGAGCCGCCATTCGCGGCGCGCCTCGCCTTGTGGAGGATGTCTGGCCGGGGCCACGGGACCTGCTCCATTACCACGCAGCGAAGGCTTTCACCCGGAACATCGACGCCATCACGCAAGGCGTCGGTCCCAAGCAGCGACGCGCGCGGATCGTCGCGAAAGATGTCGACGAGCGTGCCAGTATCGATCGGATCGACATGCTGCGCGTAGAGCGGCAAGCCAGCGCGCGCGAGCCGGTCAGCAATCCGCCCATGCACCGCGCGCATCCGGCGGATCGCAGTGAACAGGCCAAGCACGCCGCCTTGCGCCGCTTCGATCAGCCTCGCGTAAGCACCCGCCAAAGCTGGGAGGTCGCCTTTCCTGATGTCGGTTACGATCAGGACTTCAGCGCGGCTGGCATAATCGAACGGACTATCAGCAGCCGACAAAAGCGGCTGGGTATCGAGATACTGCGCGCCAGACCGGGCAATCGCGGCTTCCCACGGATCGGCATCTGGCGCGCGGTCAGTCAGCGTCGCGCTGGTCAGCATTACGCCATGCGCGGGCTCCAGCACGACCTTGGCAAACGGCTTCATCGGGTCGAGCCAGCGGCGGTGGATGCCAATGTCGAACTCGCGCGCGTCGTTGCGCTCGACGCTTAGCCAGTCGACGAATTCGGGGTCGGCCGGGCCGCCCAGGCGGTCGAGCAGCGATTCCCACGCGGCGAGGAGATCAATCCGCCAGGCTAGCGAGTGGCGCGCACCTTCGATCCGTGCGCGGCCTTGCCCGTCGAGCCAGTCAGGCGCGTCAGTGATCACGGCTTCGAGGCGTGTCGCAAGCTTGATTAGCGGGCCGCGCATGGCAGCGAGCGCGGCCTGTGCCTCACCTGCCGCTTCGATCAGCTCGCCGGGCAGCCCGCTGGCCTCAGTTTCGATGCCATAGCCCGCTTCCTGCCCGCCGCTTTCGTCGCGGGCATAAGTGACGCTGCGCACCTGCGCGAGCAAGGCTTCGAGCGGGCCTGAAGGCGCGTTTTCATTGAGGCGCTGAAGCCACCCGTCAGACGGCAGCGCATGTGCCGCCTCCACCGCCGCTTCCACCGCTTTGCCGCCTGCCTCATCATAGCTTGCGACATCGGCGAGCCTGGCAAGCAGACCGCGCCGCCGTCCGCGGTTCCCTCGCTCTGGCCCCACGATCCAGCGGCGCAGTTCGATCGCTTCTTGCCCGGAAAGCACAGCGGCGAAAGTCGAATCCGCGGCTTCGAAAACGTGATGCCCTTCATCGAAAATGACCCGTGTCGGGCGCTGGGCATGGTCGCGCCCGCGCGCAGCATTGACCATTACCAGCGCATGGTTGGCGATCACCAGATCAGCCTGCGCGCTCGCCCGTGCAGCGCGTTCGATGAAGCATTTGCGGTAATGCGGGCAACCTGCATAGACGCATTCGCCGCGCTGGTCAGTCAGCGCGGTGATCCCGCGCTTGCGGAACAGCGTTCCGAGCCAGCCGGGCAAATCTCCGCCGATCATGTCGCCATCCTGGCTGTAAGCGGCCCAGCGCGCGACCAGTTGTGCGAGGATCGCAGGGCGCCCAGAAAAGCCGCCTTGCAGCGCGTCTTCGAGGTTCAGTAGGCAGAGGTAATTCTCGCGCCCCTTGCGCACGACGACCGGCCGTGATCCATCGCTGCGCCGTTCAGGCCACGCGCGCCGGCTTTCCTGCCTGAGCTGGCGCTGAAGGTTCTTGGTGAAGGTGGAGACCCAGACTGTGCCCTGCGAGGCTTCCGACCAGAGCGATGCGGGCGCGAGATAGCCGAGCGTCTTGCCGATCCCGGTACCGGCCTGGGCAAGCAGCACATGCGGCAGGTCGCGCTTGTCTCGTGGCGCGAACATCCGCGCGGCGTCTTTCGCATAGGCGCGCTGGCCCTCGCGCTTTTCTGCTCCCTCTCCAGTGAGATCGTCGAGCTGCATCTCGACTGCATCGCTCGGCAGCTCCACCTGGCGCGGTGCGGCGCGCTCAGGCGCTTCTTCCCATTCGGGCAGCTTTGAGAACAGCCACTTCTCGGCCTTTTCAGGCTTGGCGACATGCGGAGTAATGACATTCGCCCACGGCCACCGCATCCGCACCAGTGTTTGCAGTGAAGACCACGCGCCTTCGCGCTCGCGCCACTCTGTGCTCTCACAAGTTTCGATCAGCGCGCCTGCGGCCAGCTGCAGGAACTCAGGCACGCCTTCGTCATTGCCAGACTCTTCCAGACCCAAGGCTTCAGCCAGCCCGCGCGGAGTGGGTACGCAGAACCTGGCCGGATGGACAAAGGCGAACAGCTCCAGCAGATCGAGGCCAGATAGGTCGGGATAGCCGAGCCGCGAAGCCACAAGTGGTGCATTAAGGAGCAGAACAGGCGTGTCGGCGGCCGCCATGATAGCATCGCCCTTGGAGACCGTCCCGGTGCTGCCGTTAGGCGGCCTTAGCCAGTTGCCGGAATGGCTGGCGTGGAGCGCGGGAAGGGGGAGCGGGGAGGGCACCTTCCTGCGTTAGAACACATAGCGAACGGCTGACAAGCCGCGGATTGCTCAAATGAGCGCGGGTTTAGCAAGCATCCACAGCGCCATGCCGATCATGAAGAGGTTTTCCGTCAAGGAGACGAAGCCCAGCGGCACATTGCTGTCGCCGCCAACACAGGCGCATTTTAGCTCGCGCTTGTCGAGATAGACCGCCTTGAACACGCTTGCCGCACCGATCGTCCCGATGAACAGAGCGACAGGGATTGAGATGAAGTCGAGGATGTGCGCGGTCATCAGCACACCAGCAAGGCCCTCTGCAAACGGATAGATATAACCGTAGGGAACCCACCGTCGCGCGAGCAGGTCGTAATTGAGGAACATGGTCGAGAAACTCTCGACATCGCGCAGCTTGAGGTAAGCAAGTGCGCACATGGAGAAGCTGACGAACCACTCTGCTGCAAGGATAGTGATGGGCTGTCCGGTTGTGACGAAAGCCGCTGCCAGCGCCATCAGCGCCATCATTGCAAACAACACCAGCACTGGCGTGTAGGTTGTCTTGCTCTTGTCGCGCACCGGATTACCAAAATGGGCACGCAGATCGGTGTACCCGCCGATCCGTTCGCCATTGATCCATGCTTGCGGCGTGGTCGCGACATCGTGCTTCTGCTTGAAGGCGTCGGTTTCCTCGCGGGTCGTGAGGTGATGGTCCTCAATCGTGTAGCCGTGCTTTTCCAGCAGCCATTTGGCCTTGAGGCCAGAGGGGCACAAATGGTCGGGCATGACCATGCGATACAGTGTGGCGGTGCGTGGATTTTTCATCGTCAACAACTCGCTTACTTGCGGGTACGTTCGAGCAGATCGACCAGTTCTTCAAACTTCTGCTTCTGCTCTGTTTCGTTGCCAGAGGCGATGGCTTCAGCAACGCAGCAGGCCGCGTGGTCCTTCAGGACCTGGGACTCAACCTTGGCCAACGCGGACTTGATCGCTGCGATCTGGTGCAGGATGTCGATGCAATAGCGGTCATCCTCGATCATTTGTGCAACACCGCGAACCTGACCTGCGATGCGGTGCAAACGGTTGACCTTGGCATTGGTCCGATCAGACATTGAACGAACTCCCGTTGAAATACCCTATGGGGGTATATATGTGGGGGCGCACCCCCAAACTGCAAGTTCTGACCTTCTGATGATTATTTCTCTCGATCGCCGCCGTCTTATCACCAGCACTGCGAGCCTTGCCGCCGCCGCCTCGCTGCCCATGCCAGCCTGGGCGAAGGGCGAGGCAATGCCTCATGCCAGGAACGGCTTTGGCGAGCTGTCGGGCGAAGACATTTACCTCGAGATCGCTGACCATCATTTCATGACAGGCGGGCGTGCGGGCCATGCCTTTGCAGTCAACGGCACGGTGCCGGGGCCGCTCATCCGCTTGAAGGAAGGACAGAACGTCAGGCTGCATGTGACGAACCGGCTCAAGGAGGTTTCCTCGATCCACTGGCATGGCCTCTTGCTGCCATTCCAGTTCGACGGCGTTCCAGGCGTCAGCTTTCCAGGCATCAAGCCGGGCGAGACCTTCACCTATGAATTCCCGATCCGCCAGACTGGGACCTATTGGTGGCACTCGCATTCAGGCTTGCAGGAACAGGCGGGACATTACGGCCCGATCATCATTGAGAATGACGAGCCTGATCCGCGCTATGATCGTGATTACGTCATCCTGCTGAGCGAGTTCACACCGATCCATCCGCACGAGATTATGCGCAAGCTGAAGGTCGGAGAACACTATTTCAACCGCCAAATGCAGACCGCAACGGAAGGCGCAATGTCAGGCGCGGATCGCCGCATGTGGGGGCAGATGCGGATGAATCCGCGTGACATTTCCGACGTAACAGCGGCGACCTACACTTACCTCATCAATGGCCACGGCCCGGCTGATAATCTGCAACTCGCGTTCAAGCCGGGCGAGCGGGTCCGGCTGCGTGTCATCAATGGCAGCGCGATGACATTCTTCAATGTCCGTATTCCCGGCGTTTCCATGACGGTGATCCAGGCCGACGGGCAGGATGTGGACGCGGTCGAAGTTGACGAGTTCCAGATCGGCGTCGCAGAAACCTATGACGTCATTGTTGCGCCCACGGACGGAAGCCACGCGATCGTTGCAGAAGCGATGGACCGCTCCGGCATGGGGGTTGCGAGCCTCACTTCGCATGCAGGGCATATCGCGACACCGCCGCCGCTGCGCGAGACGCCGACGCTCACCATGACCGATATGGGCATGATGAACCATTCGGCGCATGCGGCCATGGGCCACGACATGGGCGGCATGGATCATGACATGCGTGACACCTCAAAGCTACCGCCGGACGTCAAGGTTGGCCCTGGTCTCGACATGGTCGCCCCCATGCCAATGGACCGCATGGACTTCCCCGGCCTCGGGCTCGACAACGTCCCGCACCGCGTGCTGCGCTACACCGACCTCAAATCCAAGCGGATGAACCCTCACCGCGAGGTCGAACGAGAGATGGAAATCCATCTGACGGGCAACATGGAACGCTACATGTGGAGCTTTGACGGCAAGAAGTTCACTGCCGTCACCGATGATCCGATCCGCTTCGGCTATGACGAGCGCGTGCGGGTCAAGCTCGTCAACCAGACCATGATGGCGCACCCGATCCACCTGCACGGCCACTTCTTCGAGCTGGTCAACGGCGATCCGGGCCACAATATGCACCAGCCCTTGAAGCACACTGTGATCGTGCAGCCTGGCGGCACCGCTACGTTTGATCTGACCGCGAATGAGCCCGGCGACTGGGCGTTTCACTGCCACCTGCTTTATCACATGCACGCTGGCATGATGCAGGTCGTCACTGTACGTCCGTTCCCAGAGGGCGAAAACGCGTGATGCGTCTCTTGCTTTTTGCGAGCGCTGCCGTGGTCGCAGCGCCCTCGTCCGCTCAGGATCATGCGGGACATGGTCACGGGCACAGTCAGGCATCCGAAGCCGCCCCGATGGATCACTGCGCGATGGGCCATTTGCCGCCCGAGCAATGCCCGCCGAAGGCCGAAAACTCGGACGAGCATGCTGGCCATGAAGGACATGGCGAGCCTACCGGCGCAGAAGATCATTCTCAGCATCAGCAGATGGACCATTCTCAGCATCAGAGCATGGATCATTCGCAGATGGATCACTCCAGTCATGCGATGTCGGCAGACAAGTCTGTCCCCGGTGCCGCACCCGAAAGTGCTATCCCGGCGCGCGCGTTCGAAGGACCGCGCCATGCAGCCGACGCCATCTGGGGTGAAGCCGCGATGACTCCTTCGCGCGCGCAGCTCGCCCGCGAAAACGGCGCAATGAAAACCGGGATGGTGATGATCGAGCGGCTTGAAGCGCGCATCCCGGTCGAAGGTGGCGAGACCGGTTATGTCTGGGACGCGCAAGCCTGGTATGGCGGCGACATCAACCGCTTTGTGCTCAAGACCGAGGGCGAAGGTGAGTTTGGCGGAACGCCAGAGGATGCGGAGGTACAGGCGCTCTATTCACGCGCGATCGGTCCGTTTTTCGATTTGCAGGCGGGCGTCCGCTTCGATCCGGAGCCGGACACCCGCACCCATGCTGTAATCGGCGTGCAAGGCCTCGCGCCATATATGTTCCATGTCGATGGCGCGCTGTTCCTGTCCGACCGGGGCGATCTGACTGCGCGGGTCGAAGCCGAATACGATCAGAAGATCACGCAGGCGCTGATCCTTCAACCACGGATCGAAGTGGAAGCGGCGGCTCAGAATATCCCTGAGCGCGAAATCGGTGCAGGGTTGACGAAGATCGAACCGGGGCTGCGGCTGCGCTATGAATTCGTACCTGAATTCGCGCCCTATATCGGCATCGAATACGAGGCGAAACTGGGCGAGACTGCCGACATCGCGAGGGCTGAGGGCAAAGATCCGGATGGCTTCAAATTCCTGATCGGCCTGCGCGCCTGGTTCTGACCTGGCCCGGCCGCCGAGTCTTCTCTCTTGCCATCACGCGCCGCTTGCGCAAGAGGCAAGCCGCATGAGCATGAATGAACTGATGGACGCTGCACGGGTGAACAAGGCATGGCCTTTTCAAGAGGCGCAGCGCTTGCTCAAACGCTATCCCGATGGCGCGAAGCCCGATGGCTCGCCGATCCTGTTCGAGACCGGGTATGGTCCATCCGGCCTGCCGCATATCGGCACCTTTCAGGAAGTGCTGCGCACCACACTTGTGCGCCGCGCGTTCGAAGCGATCATCGGAGCAAAGCCTGAGGACGGCAAGACGCGGCTGGTCGCTTTCTCCGATGATATGGACGGGCTGCGCAAGGTGCCGGAAAACATTCCGAATGCTGAGGTGCTCCGTGCCAATTTGAACAAGCCGCTCAGCCGCATCCCGAGCCCATTCAGCAATGAGCATGAAAGCTTCGCTGCGCATAACAACGCGATGCTGCGCGAATTCCTCGACCGCTTCGGGTTCGACTACGAATTCATCGCGTCAAGCGACATGTATAATTCGGGCCAGTTTGACGAGGCCTTGAAGCAGGTTCTGCGCAAGAACCAGGACATCCTCGATATCATGCTGCCGACCTTGCGTGAGGAACGACGCCAGACCTATTCTCCGGTCCTGCCCATCTCTCCAACCACAGGTGCAGTGCTGCAAGTCCCTGTGGATGTGGTCGATGCAGAAAGCGGCATCATCCGCTTCACTAACGAGGACGGGAACGTCATCGAGCAGTCCGCACTCGGCGGCCAGTCGAAGCTGCAGTGGAAAGTCGACTGGGCGATGCGCTGGTATGCGCTCGGTGTCGATTACGAGATGAGCGGCAAGGATCTGACGGACAGTGTCACGCAGTCTTCCAAGATCGTGCGCGCGCTCGGCTCGCCGCCGCCGACGACTTTCATCTACGAACTGTTCCTCGATGCGAATGGCGAGAAGATTTCAAAGTCCAAGGGCAATGGCTTCACCATCGACGAATGGCTGACCTACGGCACGGAAGAGAGCCTCGGGCTCTATATCTTTCGCGAGCCCAAGAGCGCCAAGCAGCTCCATGCTGGAATCGTCCCGCGCGCCGTCGACGAATACTGGCAGTTTCGCGCAGCGCTGGCGTCACAACCTCTCGACAAGCAGCTCGGCAATCCGGCCTGGCATTTGCTGCGCGCGAATGGAGGCTTCGAAGGGGCAGAAGCTCCGGGCGCAGGGGACACTCTGCCGGTCACCTACGGCCTGCTGCTGAACCTCGTCGGCGTGCTGGGTGCGGAGGCTGACCGCGATGCGGTGTGGTCCTACCTTGCGAACTACGTCGAGGATGCAGACCCGGCCAAGCACCCTGAGCTCGACGTGCTGGTCAATGCAGCGCTGGCCTACAATCGCGATTTCGTTGCCCCAACGCTCAAGAAGCGCGCGCCAAGCGAGAATGAGGCTGCGGCTTTGCGCGAGCTAGATGAGGTGCTGGCCGGGCTCGATCCAGCGATATCAGCGGAAGAGATCCAGACCGAAGTCTATGAAATCGGCAAGCGCGAGGAGTACGGCTTTGAGAGCCTGCGCGACTGGTTCCGGGCGCTTTACGAAACGCTGCTCGGATCAGAGCAGGGCCCGCGCATGGGCAGCTTCATTACGCTGTATGGCGTTGAGAACAGCCGCAAGCTGATCGCAGAGGCGCTTGCCAAAGCCTGAGTTCGTAACGCGCTAGCGGTGCTTCCTCGTGCGGTACCACTTGGTGATAATGTACTTCGACCCCTTTCCTACCGGGGTTCCTGCATGGATCGTGTCGGGATTGGGCGTGCCGTCGGGCAGCGCGTTGTTCCACACCAGCAGTACGCCGGGCTTGGGCTCGATCTTGATACCGATTTCGGTGAAGTGCGTCTCGCCGCCTTGTTCGACTTCGTTCAGGAACACCATCGCAGTCCAGCAGCGCTGCCCGCCGCGTTTTCTCTCCAGCGTCCAATAGTCCTGCGTGGTGTAAAACCAGTCATTGTGCGGTTTGAACTCCTGTCCGGGCAGATAACGCTGGCCCTGGACCGATTCGCCGTTCTCGCTGGGCAGGCCAAGCACATCGTCGATCCGGCGCGAGATACCCATGACGAAGCTGTCCCACGGGTCGAGATCGCCGGAGTAGGACGTGCGAAAGCCGCTCGAATAGTCTTCTTCGTGCAGGCTGCTGGGCTTCGCCACAAAGTCGATCATCGTGCAAAGCCGGTCGCATTCACGCTTCGTCAGAAAATCGCCGATCGCGTAGAGATCCGCCTTGTCGGTTCCGACTCTGTAAGCGCGCGGGTCCGCGTCGAGGCGCTCTCGTACCATCGCTCCCACACGGGCGAGCGCGTCCTTGTCAGGGATAATTTCAGTCTTTGCCATGGATGCCATTCCTAGCGATTGATCGCATCGGAGCAAGCTGAGCCTTTGCGGTTGTTGAGCGCGGTGATAGAAGGGTGCCTTCGTTGGAAGGGAGAGGCCAATGTCCATTACGCAGCAAGCGCGCTATTCGACCGGAGCGATCGTTTTTCACTGGGTTATCGCGATCCTCGTTATCGTCAACTGGCGGATCGCCGAAGGGGCTGAGCACCTGGAAGGCGCGGCCAAGGCTGCGTCCATCGCTCCGCACAAGGCGATTGGTATCACCATTCTTGTCCTGTCGATCCTGCGGCTGATCTGGCGCCTGACGCATCGTCCACCAGCGCCGCCGGAAGCGGTTGCCGGATGGGAGCGTATTCTGGCGAAGACAGTTCATGTGATCTTTTATGTCCTCCTGATCGGTCTTCCAATCGGCGGCTGGCTCGCGAGCTCCTATGCCGGTTTCCCGATTGATTACTTCGGACTGTTCACGATCCCGCTGTTTCCAGTGGGAGTGAATTTCGACACCGCAGGCGCAATCATCGATCTGCACAAGGCCGGCGGGACCTTCGTTCTTGCGCTGGTGGTGCTGCATGTGCTGGGCGCGCTGAAGCATTCCTTCATCGACAAGGTTCCTGGGCTTTCGCGGATGTGGTTTGGCAAGAACGCCTGAACCTTTCACCAACCTTGCGAGGCACGAAAAAGGCCGCTGCAGACTCAATCGGTCCGCAGCGGCCTTCCCATTTGAGGCCTCAGCCTCTTCCCTCCCGAGGGAATCTCATGCCCCGTTCGGACGCGAAGTTAGCACAAGCTTTGCCAAAAGCGGAATCGTTCTATCGCTCAATGAGTTAGCGCAGCTCTGACCGCGTAGGAAAGACCCCCGCCAGCTTGCGCCGGCAGGGGCCAGTTTCGCGATGATGAAGCGCCCGGGTCGCGCGGTGCCCCTCGCGTGTTCACCAGAAGAAGTCGTAGATCACATCGACCACTTCGCCTGAGTAGATGTTCACCAGCAGGACGTCGTCATAGTAGCGCACCCAGCGATAGGGGCCGTAGACGTCCGGCAGGCGATACTGCCACGGATCATTGATCCAGTAGCGGTTGCCGAAGAACAGGTGGTCGAGATAGAACCCGATGCTGATCCGGCTGTAATAGTGGTGACGATAAGGCGAGTAATACCGGCCCAGGCGGTAAATCTGCCTGTGTGAGTGACGATAGTCGCGCCAGTTGTAACGGTGGTGGTTGCGCCAGTGATGGCGGTCCCACCGGCGATAGTCATTGCGATAATCGCCGCGCCCCCAATAGCGCCGGTCGCGATAGACATGGCGGCTGGCATCACGATAGCCCGAATGGCGTCCATCGCGGTACCCATCGCGGCGCCCATCCCGATAGGCATCGCGCCGTTCAACCCGGTCGCCGCGGCGGTCCGCTACCCGCCCGTCGCGGTATCCGTCGCGATAGGTGCGGTCACGAATGCCGCCATCGCGCCTGTCGTCCCGCCGTTCAACCCTGCGATCCTCCCGCCTTTCCTCACGCCGCTCGACGCGGCGTTCAACCGGGCGATCAGCGGGGCGTTCAATCGGGCGATTCTCACGCCAATCGGAGTGCCGGTCATCCCGGCGTTCTTCCCGGCGCTCAACCCTGCGTTCAACGGCAGGTGCAACGTCGCGGCGGGGTTCGCTGCGGCGATCTGCCGGGCGCTCTTCGCGACGTTCGGGGCGCCGCTCAACCCGTCGGTCCTCACGATCCTGACGGAATTCGCGTGCGCGCTGTCCACGATTGTTGGGGCGCTCACCGCGCTCCTGCGTCCGTTCCGGACGGTTTTCTGCACCGCGGTTCTGTGCCTCGGCGGGCGCGGGTGCTGCGGTAAAGGCGAGTGTGGCTGCAATCGCAGCGAAAGCACTTCCCTTCAAAAGCCCATTCATCAACATGCCTTGGTTCCTCTGATTACCGCCCCACCACCTGCGGCCATGCCTGATGAAGTGTTGTCTAGAGGCGGTGGTCTGAGTCCTAGCTGAACCGGCTGTGTAGCCCCCCATTCATCTTTAGCCGCCCTTTTCTGAATGTCCGTACCCGATTGACACAGCTTGTCTGGCAGGGGATGGCGGCACCCATGTTCGAGACGCTTGACGCTGTTCGCGATGACATTGCACGCCGGCTGACGCGGGCCGCGAAAGACCGCAAATGTCCGATGCACACGCCGGTTGTGGCGACGTCGGATGCGGATGCGCGGGTGATGGTGCTGCGCGCCTTTGATGCGAGCGGATGGAGCTTGCGCTTCCATACGGACAGCCGCTCTCCCAAATGCGCTGTCATCGGTGAAGCGGGCTCGCCCGTTGCGGTGCTTGGTTATGACAAGGGGCAGAAGGTTCAGTTGCGGCTGCGCGGTGAGGGACGAATTGTGCGAGAGGGTGCTGAGGTTGACGCGGCCTGGGCGGCGAGCACCAATTTCGCGCGGCGGTGCTATCTGGGGGATGGGCCGGGCAGTGCGGCGGATGCTCCGACTTCCGGCCTGCCGAGCGAATATGAAGGGGTGGAGCCTTCGGACGAAGTGCTGACCCCGGCGCGGCAGAACTTCGCAATTCTGAAGATCGAACTGCGCGAACTCGACTGGTTTTACCTCGCCCATACCGGCCATCTGCGGGCGCAATTCGTACGTGATGGGGATGAGTGGATCGGCAGGTGGGTGACGCCGTAAGTCACTGTAATCTCTCAACGCCGCAAAATGTTGGTTACACATGTTACACAGTCCTGGAGGGAATAACTGTGCAGGGCTGGAATGGGCAATTGCGAGCGATGCGCGTCCATATTCTGGATGATTCTGGACTGCTTGCTGTTGTTGCATCAAATCTGATTAACGCGCGCAAGCAGGGTAGGAAATTGAGGCGATTAACGGTCCTTCAAACCCGTCACCCCGGACTTGATTCAGGGCAGGGCTTGCGTGCTCCTCGCGGGATGGAGAAGGGCGGCTGGGTCTACATCATGGCGAACCGCTATCGCGGCGGAATGTATGTGGGCGTGACTGCCGACTTGGCCGCGCGCATCTGGCAACATCGCAATGACGAGGGTTCGCAGCATGTCGCCGCGACCGGCAAGAGGATGCTCGTTTATGTGGAGCGCCATGATGCAATCGCCGATGCAATTGCGCGCGAGAAACTGGTCAAGAAATGGCGGCGCGAGTGGAAGTTCGCGCTGATTGAGAAGGACAATCCTGAGTGGAAGGATTTGTGGCTGGAGTGGTTTGGGGAGGATTAGTCCGACCTATCGTCGCCCCGTGCTTGACACGGGGCAGGGCTTCCTTCGTTTTCACACTTTGAAAAGTGAGCCTTGGCCCGTGTCAAGCACGGGCCGACCGGGAGAATAGAGTCGTTGGCATTCCACTATCGTCGCCCCGCACTCGATGCGGAGCTAGGCTTCTTTCTTCCAATCCGATCGCCCAAGTGAGCCTTGGCCCGTGTCCCCGGCCTGCGCCGGGGCAGGCAAGCACGGGCCGACGGGGAGGATGAAGTTGTGGCTATGCTACTTCCGTCGCCCCGCACTCGATGCGTGGCAAAGCTTTCTTCTGCTCCGCTTTCGCCGGATTAATGATACTATGTCAGTGCAAGACTAGTCGTCCAACCTAACTGATAGACACGTCTGAAAACGTCCATCAGCATCTTCCCGATACCAAACATCGACTACATCGTAGTATTGGAAGTACCCGCCAGCATCCTTCGACACCGTTTCGCCTACGCGCGGAACGGAGTCGAATTCGGCCACGAAAAGACTGGCTGCACTATCGCCATCTTCGTAGACTTCGACCCGCATACAATCACCTCGTCAGCTTTTTATACGCCAGCCTTGTCGGCCGATCAGCTGCGTCTCCCAGCCTGCGCCGCTTGTCTTCCTCGTAAGCTTCGAAATTGCCTTCGAACCATTCGACGTGGGAGTTGCCTTCAAACGCGAGGATATGGGTCGCCAGCCGGTCAAGGAAGAAGCGGTCGTGCGAGATCACGACGGCGCAGCCCGCGAAATTCTCGATCGCGTCTTCCAGCGCCGCGAGCGTCTCCACGTCGAGATCGTTGGTCGGCTCGTCCAGCAGCAGAACGTTTCCGCCCTGCTTCAGCATCTTCGCCATGTGCACGCGGTTGCGTTCACCGCCTGACAGTTTGCCGACATTCTTCTGCTGGTCCGCGCCCTTGAAGTTGAACGCGCCGACATAGGCGCGGGTCGACATGTCGTGGCCGTTGACCTTCATGTAATCGAGCCCGTCGGAGATTTCCTCCCACACGTTCTTGCTGCCATCGAGGTGATCGCGGCTCTGGTCAACATAGCCGAGATGGACCGTCGAGCCGATTTCAATCGTTCCGCTGTCGGGCGTTTCCTTGCCGGTGAGGATCTTGAACAGCGTTGATTTGCCCGCGCCGTTCGGCCCGATCACGCCAACGATCCCGCCCGGGGGCAGGGTGAAGGAGAGGTTTTCAAACAGCAGCTTGTCGCCATAGGCCTTGGAGATGTTCTTCGCTTCGATCACTTTGCCGCCGAGCCGCTCTGGCACCTGGATCACGATCTGCGCCTTGCCCGGAGTGCGGCTGCCTTGTGCTTCCTGCAGTTCCTCGAACTTGCGGATACGCGCCTTGGACTTGGTCTGGCGCGCGGCCGGGGTCTGCCGGATCCACTCGAGCTCGCGGGCGAGGGCCTTCTGCTTGCCCGATTCCTCGCGGCTTTCCTGTTCGAGGCGCTTGGCCTTCTTTTCGAGATAGGTCGAGTAATTGCCTTCGTAAGGGTAGTAGCTGCCGCGGTCGAGTTCGAGGATCCATTCCACCACATTGTCGAGGAAGTAGCGGTCGTGGGTGATCATCAGCACCGCACCTGCATATTCCTTCAGGTGGTTTTCGAGCCACTGGACGCTTTCAGCATCGAGGTGGTTGGTTGGCTCGTCCAGCAGGAGGATCGAAGGCTTCTGAATCAGCAGCCGGGTCAGTGCCACGCGGCGCTTTTCGCCGCCTGACAGGTCCTTCACCGGCCAGTCGCCCGGCGGGCAGCGCAAGGCTTCCATCGCGACTTCGAGCTGGTTGTCGAGCGTCCAGCCGTCGACCGCGTCGATCTTGGCCTGGAGCTCGCCCATTTCCTCCATCAGCGCGTCGAAATCGGTGTCGTCCTGCGGGTCGCCCATTTCCGCGCTGATCGCATTGAAACGATCGACCAGATCAGCGATTTCGCGCGCGCCGTCCTTGACGTTTTCCATGACCGTTTTGGTCGGATCAAGCTCGGGTTCCTGCTCGAGATAGCCCACAGTGATGTTCTCGCCCGGCCATGCTTCGCCGGTGAAGTCCTTATCGATCCCCGCCATGATCTTGATCAGAGTCGACTTGCCCGCGCCGTTCGGGCCGACGATGCCGATCTTAGCGCCTTGATAAAATTGAAGATTGATGTTGGAGAGCACGGGCTTTTGAGCTCCAGGGAAGCTCTTTGTCATGCCTTTCATCACATAGGCGTATTGCGCGGCCATGGGGCGGGTCCTTCACATTCGAATATCGGGTTGAGATGTTTGCAGGCCAGATAGGGTGTGCAGGGGCCGAGGGCAAGCAAGCTCTCGAGGCGCAACATCGCGCTAAAAATCCTGTAATCGAGGGGGCATCCTTATCACCCTATTAACTATGGGGGTATTATCCCCAAGTTGGTTTGAAATGGGGAGCGCTGTGTCCGGCGAGATCTTGGGGCTGTTTGTCCCGTCCAATACGTTTATTCTCGCTGCGACTTTTGCCGCGCTGTGGCTGCGTGCGCGCAGCGAGCGCCACGTGCTTGCTTTTTCCCTGACTTACTTGCTGGTCGGAGTGGGCTTTCTGCTGTTCCACTACGTTTCGGTTCCGACCAATATCCCGTTTATGCTGACGGTTCATGCGTTCTACGCAGCGGGCGGAATCGCAATGTTCTGGGGGCTTTACCGCCGGGTTGGGCGCAAGGCTCCGGTGGGCCTGTTCATCGCCATCCAGGTCATAGGTGCGGTGCTCATGGCGCTCTCGATCGTTGGCGACGATATGCGGGCCTGGCTCTACGCCGCCAATCTCGGGCATGGGCTGGTGTTTGCACTGGGCGCACGTGACCTCATGCAGACCGGAATCCGCACCAGCATCGACAGGGCAATCGTGGCCTTGCTCGCAATCAGTTCTGCCATGTTCCTGGCGCGCCCGGTGATGGCGATCATGGTCCAGCAGCGGATCACTGTGGAGGTTTACCGGTCGTCCGACTTCTATGCCTTGCTGATGGTCGGTGTCGGTGTGCTGACGCTGGCTGTGGCGATTTCGATCCTCGCTGCGGTCCTGCAGGACCAGATGAGCATGGTGCGTGAGGATTCGGAAAACGACCATTTGACCGGGCTCAAGATGCGCCGCGCCTTTGAACAATCTGCGATGGACCTGATAGACCGGAGTGTACGCGAGAATTTGCCGGTGAGTATGATCGTAGCCGATATCGACCACTTCAAGCAGGTAAACGACATCTGGGGGCACCAGGCAGGCGACCGTGCGATTGTTGCGTTCGGAAAATTGATTCAAGGGATGGTCCGCTCAGGCGATGTGTGCGGACGTATCGGCGGAGAAGAATTCTGCCTGATGGTGTGGAACTGCGAGCTGGAGCCAGCAGAGCGGTTGGCCGAGCGAATCCGCACAGCGTTCGCGAAGATGCCGCAGGAAGGCGTCAGCTCGGACGTGCGCCTGACCGCCAGCTTTGGCGTCGCGACCTGCCGCCCGCAGGAAGGCTTTGGAAAGCTCTTCGCGCGCGCTGATGCAGCGCTCTATCGCGCCAAGCAGGCGGGCCGTGACCAGGTCTGTGCTGACCGCCGCGAGGAAAATCGCGAGCCGCAAGCAGTGCAGAAAATCTCCTCAAGCGAAGCTGCTTAACCGACAAAGCTGGCGCGCATGCGCTAAGCCAGCGCTTGTGCCAGCATGGCCACCCGCATTGCCTGACGGCAAGGCGCATGTGCACGGACTGAATCCAGAACTCTCGGTAACTACTGAGGAAGTGGAGGCACCGGCCTTTACCCGCTGAATCTATGCACATCAGTTCCGGATTAAAGGCGAGGGAAAATTGAAGGAATTCATCCTCAATCTGGTCAGTCCGACCATTGCAGGCATTTTCGCAGTCGTGTTCCTGATCTTGTGGTGGCGCGACCGTGAGCAGCGGCACGTGGCAGCGTTTGCTGCGTGCTATGTGTCGCTGGCGACTGGTCTGCTGATTTCATACTTCGCCCCCAATCCTGGCGGGACTACTGCAGTCCTGACCGTGCATTTCACATATTCCATCGGCGTGCTTGCCATGGCGTGGGGGGCAGCCCGACGCATGGGCCAAAGACAGCCAATGCTGGCCTACACAGCTACAACCGCCGTCACCGCAGCGTTCCTCTGGTATGCGAGCCTCATCAATGACCAGACCGCTCAGCTTTATGCAGAAAACGGCAATATGGGTCTGCTTTTCGCGCTGACCGCGCAGTCGCTTTGGCGAGCCTCGGAACGCAACGTCATCGATCGCGCGATTATCTGGATGTTTGTGCTGATTGCAGCGCAGTTCTTTATTCGTCCTTTGATGACCATGATGTTCGAAGGGCCGCTCACAATCGAGGCCTATCGTGCCTCGGTGTTCTATTCAGTCTACGTCTTGAGTCTTGCCTTGTTGTCCTTGCTTCTCGCGCTTGCCTTGACTGCCGCGGTCATCGCCGACCAGTTGCGCACGCAGGAGCAACGGTCGGAAACAGATCCGCTCAGCGGCCTGAAGATACGCCGGGCGTTTGAAAACGAAGGGATGAACCTGCTCGACAAAGGGCTGGCGCAAGGCTTGCCGGTCAGCATGATTGTGGCAGACATTGATCACTTCAAACAAGTTAATGACATCTGGGGACATCAGGCGGGTGACCGCGCAATCGCAGCCTTTGGCGAATTGATTAAAGGCATGGTGCGATCAGACGACATTTGCGGCCGGATCGGCGGCGAGGAGTTCTGTCTGATGGTATGGAATTGCGAGCTTGGCCCGGCTGAACGGCTCGCTGAGCGGATCAGGACCGCTTACGCTGAAATGCCGCATGACGGGATCAGTCCCGACGTCCGCCTGACAGCCAGTTTCGGGATTGCTTCAGCCCGTTCGAACGAAGGTTTTGGCAAGCTGTTTGCCCGCGCCGATGCGGCTTTGTACCGGGCGAAAGAAGCAGGCCGGAATCGCGTCTTCGCTGATCGACGCGCAGCAGAGCGCGATCCATCCGTCTCTTCAATATTGGGGCCTCGACCGGTTGAAGCCGCCTGACGAGCTGCCATGTTCAGCACTTTCGATCTCAGCACGTACAGCAACCGGGCTACGGGCAATTCCTTAACGGCCGCGACTTAACAGATTAACCATCGAAATTAATCACTCGGGAATAATGTTTCCCAAGCCTCTTTTATAATTTCAACGGCTAAATGTCCGGACAGATGGGGCAACACGGAATACTTGCCCTGATAAGGGGGCGTGCTCCCACCGGAGCTTCTAAGCAATGAATCAGATCGCAATGACACAGCCAGGCAAGGGGCCATTGACCAAGGCGGTCGACTGGCTGTGGCGTACCAAGGGCAAGGGCCTTAACTCGATCCCGATCCGCTTTGCGGTCATGTCGCTGGTGATGACGTCGCTCTCGATCGGGGTCGCACATCAGTTTGTTCTGACGGGGCATGCGCACCCGACCTTAATTAGTGCCACAACATGCGTATTGATGCTCAGCCTCGTGCCCTCGCTCGTCACATTCCTCGCGGCGACCAAGCTGGCCAACATGATCCGCGCCTTGCACGAAAGCACACAGGCTGTGGTCGATGGCGATCTGAACCGTCCCTTGGATGTCGATTGCGATTGCGAAGTGGGCGGGCTGGCTGACAGTTTTCGGGCGATGATCAGCCGTCTCAATCACAATATCCTGCGCATGAATGTGCTCGCCTACACCGATCCGGTGACGCAACTCCCCAATCGCGCGGTTATCACGCATGCACTTTCGACCATGGCGGATGCAAAATGCGATGCCGCGCTGATGTTCATCGATCTGGATGGATTCAAGCAGGTAAACGATACACTGGGCCATGAGGCTGGTGACGAATTGCTGCGCGCGGTCAGCGATCGGATAATTGAGCGCGGCTTTGACACCACGCGAGATGAGATCGACAGCTGCACGACCACGTTTGGCGAGCTGTGCACGGCTTGTCCGTCCGGCCTGGTGTTTGCGCGTTTTGCCGGCGACGAATTTGTTGCACTTATACCTGATAACCTGGACCGCTTGGCGCTTCAGAACCGGGCGCAGCAGATCATCGCCGCGCTGGAAGATGCGTTCTTCGTCAATGGGACCGAAGTCACTCTGAGCGCGAGCATCGGAATCGCAAGGTCGCCTTATGATACAAGCGATCATGAGGAACTGCTCTCTTTCGCTGATCTGGCGATGTACGCAGCGAAGAAGGCGGGGAAGGGGCGGCCGCAGTTCTTTAACGGTCGATTGCGCGAGATCGTAATCGAAGAAGCCCGGGTCGAAGCGGAGCTGCGCAACGCAATTGAGCAGGAAGAGATCCTCTTGCACTTCCAGCCCAAGGTGAGTGCGATTGACCATTCAATCGCCGGGGTCGAAGCGCTTGCACGCTGGCAACATCCGGAGCGCGGCCTGCTGCTCCCGTCAGAATTCATCGATATCGCTGAACAGCGCGGGCTGATGCCGAACCTCGGCAATTGCGTGCTTCATCTGGCTGCCAAGCAGGCGCGCCTTTGGATGGAGCAGGACACCGCGATGCCTGTCTCGGTGAACTTCTCCGCAGCGCAATTCGACCGCCAGCAACTCGTGCCAGAGGTGCTCAGCGTCCTCGATTTTCACCGGGTCGATCCGAACCTGATCGAAGTCGAGATCACGGAAAGCATGGTGATGGCTGACTTTGCGGACACGCGCTATCGGCTGCGGCGTTTGCAGGAGGCCGGGATCAAGGTTGCAATCGACGATTTTGGAACGGGCTTTTCCAACTTGTCACAGCTAGCAGAATTGCCGTGTGACGTGCTCAAGATCGACCGATCGCTGACCGCTGGGATCGGCGCCAACACGAAGTCCGAAGCGATTATCACTGCGATCGTCAGCATGGCGGGTGCGCTCGGCCACCAGGTGGTGGCCGAAGGCATCGAAACGCTTGAGCAGATGCAGTTCCTGTCAGGGATTGGCTGCCAGGTGCTGCAAGGCAACATGATCGGCCAAGCGATGTCGCTGGAGGAGCTCGACAGCTGGATCGGCAATCGCTCGACGAGCCCCGTCCAGACGGCAATGGAGGAGCTGAATCTGCGGCTCAAACAAGTTGTTCCGATTACAGCGTGAACGGCGGCGAGGTGGTCGGAGTATGCTAGCTGCTAAAGCTGGCACGCATTCGGCTCGGCATCAGCGCTGCCTGCAGCCCGGCACGGACCAACAGGAACAGCACGAAGCTGCCCCAGAGGGCGGCATTTCCAAGCGGCCAAGTGAGCCACAGTGAGATGGCGTAGACCACCGCAGCGCCTCCCATCGAAACCAGCATGGCCCGCGTCCAGCTCGCGCCCACGAACACGCCGTCAAAGACGAAGCTAGCGACACCCGCAAATGGTATGATGACGAGCCAGATGGCCTGGGCCTGCGCTTCGCGTGCGACCGCGTCCGTCGCTGCGAAACTTGCCAGCACAGGATCAGCAAACAGCGCGAATGCCAGCGCGACAAGCGTCGCCGCGCCAAGCCCGCGCCACAGGATCGCGCGCACATAGGCGGCAAAGCCCGCGCGATCTTGCGCTCCCAGACGCTCGCCATTGAGGACCTGTGCGGCGTTCTCGAACCCGTCGAGCAGCAGCGCAGTGAGCACGAACAATTGGTAGAGAATGCCGTTGGCGGCGAGCACGTCGGGCCCCCGTTCGGCTGACAGTCGGGTGAGCGCGGCGAGAGCCAGCATCAGCACCACCGTGCGCAGGAACAGGTCGCGATTGGTGCTGAGGAACGGCCTGATCGCTTCCCAGCGCAGCACCGCGCGATTGGTGAGAGCCGCAAGGATATCGCGCGCCGCAGACCCGCGCAGCACCAGCAGGGTAAGAACCCCAAGCTTGGCATACTCAGCGATGAAGCTCGACCAGCCGATCCCGGCGATGCCCCAATCAAGGCCAAGCGTGAGCCAGTATCCAAGGCTGACATTAAGCAGATTGTAAGCGACTTCGATCCACAGCACTGCGACCATTTGCCGGCGCCCGATCAGGAACCCCATCAGCGCGAGGTTGAGCATGACGCCCGGCGCGCTCCAGTAACGGATCGTGGCGTAGGTGCGCGCGGCTTCGAGCACGTTGGCTTCGGCGCCCAAAGCACCGAGCAGGGCAGGGAGCAGCACTGGCTTGGCGAGCAGCAGCGCCAACGCAATCGCAAACCCGATCGCCAGCCCCCGCGCGAGCAATTCTGCTTGCGCGTTCTCGCCCCCATCGTCTCCGGCGCGGGTCCCCGCTTGCGCAACCAGCCCGGTCGTGCCGGTCTTGAGGAAGTTCATCACTGTGAACAGGATCGCAAACAGCCGCGCGCCGACGTCGACCGCACCTTGGGTGGGGGCATCATTGAGCCGCCCGACAATCCACATATCGCCAAGACCGATCAGCGCGGTCGCGACGTTGGTGAGCATTGCGGGAATGGCGATCGCCCAGATCGCGCGGCGGTCAAGCGCAGGCGAGGCTGCGCCCCCGTTCAAGCGCCGGACACCTCTTCTGCGACGACTTCAGCCGCGCTCATCCCCGCGACGCGGCCCAGCGACACGGCAGTACACAGGCCCATCGCGGGCATGTAGCCCCAATGACCGGGGCCGGAGACCGCGCGCGCATTGCCGCCGCCAGCAAACAGGTTAGGGATGGGCGTACCGTCTTCCTTCACTACGCGGGCCTTCTCGTCGATCTGCAGTCCGCCTTGCGTGTGGTAGTAGGCTCCGGTGACCTTGAGCGCGAGGTACGGCGGTTCAGGCACGTGAAGCGTGCTCCAGTCGCGGCCCATCGCGTCAGGCTCGCCCGCTTCGTCCGCTCGCGCGACATCGGCCATGGTCTCAGCGAGCGCTTGCGGATCGACCTTGATGGCTTCGGCAAGGCCTGCAAGATCGTCTGCTTCCTTGGGCGCATTCAATCGCTTCAGTTCCGCCATTTCCGGCACGTAGAGGCTGCGCTGTTCGATTTCCTGGTCATAGATCACCCACACATGGCCTTCGGGCTGCGGCAGGACTTCCAGCATCATTCCGGCGATGTCGATGCTTTCATCGACGAAGCGCTTGCCATGGGCATTCACCAGCACTGCGCCTTCCACCAGCGAAATCGGGGACAGCGTGATGCCGTGCGGATCGGACAGCATGGCATAGCCCTGGTATGAGCTCATGTCGGCGAGCTTCCCGCCGAGCTTCGCACCCAGCAGGATGCCGTCACCGCGGCTCCCTTCGTGGCCGTTGTAACGGGCCGACTTTAGCTCGGGCATGTAGTGCTCGATCATCTCCCGATTGCCGGCAAAGCCGCCGCAGGCAAGCACCAGCGCCTCGCATCCCAGTTCTTCCACGCTGCCATCGGGCTGGGTAATGGAAATGCCCGAAACCGCGCCGCTTTCGTCGGTGAATATGTCCGTCAAGCGGCAGCCAAGCATCACATCGACGCCGTGATCGTCGAGCCGGCGGTGCATCAGATTGAGCAGATCTTCTCCCCCATGTCCGGGCCAGCCATGCGCGCGGAAGCGCGAATTGCCGTAAGACGGCTTGAAGCCCAGATCGACTTCGAAAGGAATGTCGCAGTAATCGGTCAGCCAGTCGATTGCGGGGCCGGAATTCTTCGCAATCGTGCGCGCGATGACCGGATCAGCCAGCCCGCGCGTCTTGGTCATGATGTCCTCGAAGAACACCTCCGCGCTGTCCTCCACGCCTTTTTCAGCCTGCGAACGCGTGCCTGCCGCCGCGATCAGACCCTGCGACATCGAGGTCGTGCCATAAGGGTGAGCGTCCTGTTCGATCAGCAACACCTCTGCGCCGCCCGCTTTGGCCGCAAGTGCAGCCGTGCAGCCACAAGCGCCGCCACCCACAACGACGACAGGAACGGAATATTCGAATGATGAAAGTTGTCTGGACATTTGCCGCTCTTGCCAGAATGCGCGCGGCTGCACCATACCCTAGATTGCCGGGGGTTCCGACAAGGATTTTGGGGTCTGAAATCTGGTCGGGGAGACAAGATTCGAACTTGCGACCCCCTGTACCCAAAACAGGTGCGCTACCAGGCTGCGCCACTCCCCGACCGATTTCGCGGCATTGCGGATCGCGCGGTTGGTGGGCCCGGCAGGACTCGAACCCGCGACCTAGCCGTTATGAGCGGCCAGCTCTAACCAACTGAGCTACAGGCCCGCCCACTGCGCCGTGCGATGCAATGCGGAAGCGGCCCCTACAATGCGCGCGCCGAACATACAAGCGCTCAAACGGGAAGTTTTTGCCAAAAATGCGCGATCCGGCGGGTTGGAACGATTGCTCAGCGTCGGCTGGCGGCCTCTCTTGCAGGCTCGCTGTCCTCGCTTTCGTCAGAATCGCGGTGCTTCTCGCTGGCGCCATCCGAAACGCCGCTATGATCGCGAGAAGCAAGCGGGAGGATGAGCTTCACCCGGCCCTCATCGCGTGTCATGCGGCCGCGCGCAGCTGCCGCCTCGGCAGAGGCCAGCCGCAGGCTGAAACCCGCCCCGAACAGACCGGCTCGTGGACCATTCGCGCCAGGTCCAACCTGCGCGGTGAAGATATCCTCTTCGCGCCGAAGCCGCTCAGGCAAATCGCACGTCAGCACGGCTTCGCCTTTTACCGACTTGAGATCGAGGAGGAGCGTCTCGCCTGCGCCTGCGATCCCGGCAAGCGTTGCGAGCAGGCGCCAGACAAGCGCTTCGGCTTCGTCTTCATGCACTGCCACTTCAAGAATCGCCGGGAAGTCCGGTGCGGTCTCGATTCCGGCCATGCGCGGAGCGAGAACGGGCTGAAGCTGGCCAGCCATTCGCGCAACAAGCGCTGCAATGTCGCTGGTTCCGCTCAGCATGTCCTGCGCGCCGCTTTCGAGTCTTGCGAGCCGTTCCAGCTCGTCAAAGCCCGACAGAATGCGCGCCGCGTCGCTGGCGATGTTCGCTGCCAGAGCGCGGTATTCATGCGGGGCGGGTCCGAACAATTGCTGCTGGATGACCTCGGCAAAGCCTTGCAGCGCATTCACTGGTGTGCGCAACTCATGCAGCAGCTGCCGGACACGTTCACCTTCGCGCACGGCCGGATTGGCTGAAGGGTCCTGCACCAGACGGCGGAACCGCCCGACATAGCCTTCGAACCGACCGCCGGAGCGGTTAAAACGCGGCTCTGCATCGACGATCCATTCACCGGTAATCGCGGGCGCGCCATCGATTGTGGTGAGCGCCGTTTCAATCGGCTGCCGCGCTGCAAAGGCACGCGACAGCGGATCTGCTGCTGCACGCGCACCCAGTTGACGCTGGCGCACCAGGCGCTTGCCGATGACCATTGGGGCGGCATGCGAGTCCGCCCATTCGATACGTCCTGCGGTGTCAGTGGCAAAGCCGAAACCTTCGATCCGTCGCTCCTGCGTGTCGGCAGTGTCTTCGAGCGGCAAGCGGGGGGAAAGATCAGGATCTTCGACTTCGCCGCTTCGGGCACGCTGGAAGCGGTTGATCCGATCGACCAGCGCCGCGATCTCGCTGGGCTGACCTGATGCCGGGACGGATTGCGAGACAGGCCGAGGGGCGGCATCCCCCGCGTCTTCCGGCAATTGCTGATCGTCACGCAGGATCAGATAATCGTCGAGATCGATGATGCGTGATGGTTGCTCGTGCTCCCCTTCGACCGGGTCGCCCGCCGCTGCATGGCCGATCGACGCATCGTCAGCTATCGCTGCGGTATCCCCCACAGGTTCATCCTGGCTTGCAGCAACAGGCATGGGAAGGCCGCGGTCGGAGACGCCGAGGCGTTCAAGAATAACCATTGCGGCTGGCGGCAGGTCCTTGCGCAGCCGCAGGAAGCCGCGTGCACGGATCGGCAGGCGGGGAATCAGTCCGACCCAGTCGTCCTCTTCCAGTTGCGCACGGGCCAAAGCGGCCGCAGCGACTTCCGGTTCATCCTCCGCGAGATGGGCCGCGAGTTCAGGCGAGCGAAAGCGCCAGCCCGGCTCGCTGATGATCCTTGCCCTTTCTGCCGGCTTGATTTGCTCGCCCAGCGCTCCCAGGCGCAGCCATGCGGCGGCAATCAGCGCTTCATCGCGGCCATATTTGCGATTGCCGAGCAGGTCGAGCAGTTGCCGGAACTGCGTGCGCGCCGCATTCTCGCCCGCAGCGCGGTGGCGCAGCACAGTGGCAAGACGGTCATCGAAAAACATCATATCTCCGGCACATGGCCCGATGAGCAGTACCATGTCGCACTTACCCACCTTCGCCAAGGCTTTCGCATACCAGTTTCTGCGGTTGTACTCAGCGGCAGTTCCCTCTGCGTTGCAAAGCGGGACAATTGCTGGCAGAAACAATAAAATTATCCCCAGCTGCAGGATAGTGAGAGGAAAGTTTCGCGGTCTTGCAGCTTAGCGACAGCGCGATAATGGAATGGACTGATGGCCAATCTGGATGAAATTGACCGGAAACTGCTTGCAGAATTGCAGGCTGAAGGCCGGGTGACCAATGTCGAGCTTGCCCAGCGCGTCGGGCTGACTGCGCCGCCATGCCTGCGCCGGGTGCGCAGCCTCGAAGATGATGGGGTGATCCGCGGCTATCACGCGGAACTGGATGCCTCGAAGCTGGGCTTTGCGATCACGGTTTTCGCGATGGTCAGCCTCAAGAGCCAGGCGGAAACTGCGCTGCGCGAATTCGAAGATGCGATGCGCGAACTGCCCGAAGTGCGCGAAGTGCACATGCTCAATGGCGAGATCGATTTCATTCTCAAGATCGTCAGCAAGGACCTGCAGAGCTTTCAGGAATTCCTGACCAGCAAACTTACGCCGGCCCCCAATGTCGCAAGCGTGAAGACTTCGCTGACGATCCGCACCGCCAAGCACCAGCCGGGCGTGCCGCTGGAGTAGGCAGTGTTTGCAGCCGCCACAGCCCATGCGGTTAATGGGTCCTGACCTTAATCCTTCAAATACTTGTCCATCCATGCATTCCAGCGCTTGATACGGTCGAGCTGGAAACTTGGGCGTGAAATGCCGTGATATTCACCGGGATAGATCACCAACTGGGTGTCGATCCCGCGATGTTTCAGGGCCTGGTACATCTGCTCGCTCGCGATCGTCGGGACGTTGACGTCTTCCTCGCCGACGATGAACAAGGTCGGTGTCTGGATCCGCTGGTTCTCAAAGAAGGGATAGCTGATCGCCATCCAGGTCTCGAGGTTTTCCCACGGCGTGCCGAGTTCCGCGATATACTCGCGAATGTACATGTCGTGACCGAAGCCGGTGATGATGTTCGAGATTGACGAGCCACTGACCGCGGCCTTGAATCGGGTGTCGCTGGCGATCACGTAATTGGTCAGCATCCCGCCATAGGACCAGCCGCTGACGCCCAGACGCTCTGGGTCGGCAATGCCTTCTGCTACCGCTCCGTCCACCATCGCCAGCACGTCTTGCACATCGAGCGCGCCCCAGGCGCTGTGACCTGCCATGGCATAGGCCTCGCCGCGGCCGGTGCTCCCCCGCGGATTGGGCGCGACAACCACATAGCGTGCGGCGAGCTGCGACAGGATTTCCTGGTCCCAGCCGTGGGCATATTGCGAGGCGGGGCCGCCATGCAGAGAAAGCACGGTAGGATAGGCCTTGCCCGGCCGATATCCTGCTGGAAGATAGATGAAGCCGTTCACCTGGGTGCCATCGGGGCTGGTGAATTCCGCCCGGCGAGCGGTGCCGAACTCGAGATCCGCAAGCCAGCCGTCGTTGCGGCTACTGACCTTGCTCAAAGCGTTGTCGGCGAACACGAAGATTTCCGGCGGGGTGAAATCACTCACCCGCGTCAGCGCCATCCTGCCTGACCTGACCGGAGTAAGCGCGCCAAGCTCATAGTCACCGAACGCGAGCGGCTCCACTACCGGCTGGTCCAATCTGACGCTCGCCAGATATCTTCGCCGGTCATCTTCGACCACGAAGCGGACCGCCTTGCCGTCTTCGCTCCAGACCGGGTGTTCTACATTGCGATCCAGGTCAGGCGTCAGGATCGTCGGATCGCCGCCCTTGGCATCGACAAGCGCGAGCGAACTCACAGCATACCAGATCTTGGCCGGATCGCCGCCACGAACATATGCGATCGTCTCGCCGTCAGGGCTCCAGGCCGGATAGTAATTCTCGCTGTCGGGACCTTCGAACGTGGTGATCTGGCGCGGCGCGGCACCCGGCGAAGAAATGTCGGCGACGAAGATATCGGTGTTGGAATTGCGGTCCGGCTCAGCTGTGCGATTGGAAACGAACGCGATCTCTCGGCCATCGGGCGAAAAGGCAGGAAGCGCCTGGTCAAAGTCACCGTCAGTCACCCGCTTGAGCGAGCCGGTCTTGAGATCATACAGCCACAGGCGCTCTCGCCGGTTGTCGCGAAATCCCTCGTAATCGGTCTTGAACCAATAGCGGTCGATCACGATCGGCTGCGGACGGTCCTTCAGCTTTTGGTCAAGCTCAGGCTTGGGATCCTTGACGATCAGGGCAAGTTTGGTCCCGTCAGGTGACCAGGCAAAATCGCTGACCGATCCCGTCACGCCCTTGATCGGCTGGGCTTCCCCGCCAGCGAGCGGGAGCAGCCAGAGCTGAGTCGGTGCGTCGTCCTTCTTGCCGCGCGAGGAGAGGAAGCCAAGTGAGCTCCCATCGGGGCTGAACTTGGGAGTTGTCTCACTCTCACCTTCGCGGCCTGTGAGTTGGCGCTCCCCGGTTCCATCGCTCGAAGCGACCCAGATGTGGCTGACATTTGTGTCTTCTTCCAGATCGGCTGTCTCGACCGTGTAGGCGACCTGGCGTCCGTCCGGCGAAAGGCTTGGCTCGGATACGGTAACGGTCTTGAGCAGATCTTCCGGTTCAACAGGGCGTGCCATGGCGGCGGTAGCCAGGGCTGGCGTGAGAAGCCAAGCGACGATGACTCGAATTCTGAGCATGGAGTTCCCCCAAGGTGCTCACGCAGGGCCGGCGTGAGGCCGTGGAAGCGGTAGGTGAAACCGCCGCTTCGAACTGTCAAGCGAGAGGCGATGAGCGATGAACCAAGTCCGACAAGGGGCCCGGTGGCTTTGCATAATCCAACCGGCAAACAAAAAAGGGCGGACCGCAATGGCCCGCCCTCTCTTGTCTCAGCGCTTCTGTGCCTTTCGGGCGAATCAGAAGCGTCTCATCAGAAGCTTTGCCGCACGGTGATGCCATAAGTGCGCGGGGTGTTCACCTGGTAGCCCAGACGCGCCCGGCCACCACGCTCACGGTCAAAGCTCAGCAGTGCGTTCTCGTCGAAGATATTGTTCGCATAGAGCACGAAGCTGAGGCCGCTATCGAAATCGATCCCTGCGCTGAGGTTCACGATATCATAGGATGGCAGCAGGAGGTCAACCGTGGTGGTTTCGCTGCCGTCCATGCCATTGAACGGCAGGCCGTGGGCGAAGGTCCGCGGGTTGTTCTCCTGGTCAGCAGGCTGCGTGAAGCGGCTGCCGACGTGCGAATAGCTGGCAGAGATGTAAGCATCTGCATTATCCGACACCGGCCACTCATAGCTGCTGGAAGCAGAGAACTGGAACTCCGGCACTGATGGCAGACGGTTGCCTTCGCGAATACCGGTCGCACCAGCCAGCGGGTCGGGCAGCGTCGTGTCGAACTCTGCTTCGATCAGGCTTCCCGACACGACAAAGTCGAGCCCGGCAGATGGCGAGAAGCCGAACTCGGCCTCGACGCCCATCGTGTGCGCCTTTTCAACGTTGAACACGATCCGTGAGGAACAGCTGCCTGCATCAAGCGTGACCTGCAGGTTCTTGATATCATTGTAGAAGCCTGCGACGTTGGCATAGAAGCCATCGCCTGAAGCCTTCGCGCCGATTTCATAGTTCCACAGTGTTTCGTCATCATAGGACTGGAAACCGCCGAACAGCGCTTCGTCTTCAGGCGAACACAGCGGGACGTTCAGCGGATCGTTGACACCGCCGAGGCGGAAGCCCTTGGAGGCCTGCGCGTTGAGCGTGACGGAATCGCTTACGTCATAGCTCACGAGGATGCGCGGGCTGATGCCGTCCGAACTGGTCTCGTCAACCTGGCCGGTGTCACCATTGGCGAACAGGCCGCCTGTGGTGATCGTACGCGTTTCCTCAAAGTCGTAGTAGCGCGCACCCAGCGTGACATCGAGCGCATCCGTGAAGGCATAGGTTGCTTCGCCGAAGATTGCGATCTGCTCGATATTGTAGGGCAGATCGGAGTTGAACGGAGAGTCAGCCGGGAAGCCATTGGCAACCGCAGCAGACGTGCCTGCGCCAAGGGTAGCATCGGTGAAGGCATCATAACCCGGGGTAGGCAAGCGCTGGCGATAGAAACGGTCGGTGTCGGAATAGAACCCGCCGATAACCCATTGCAGCGCGCTGTCGTTATCCGACGCAACCCGCACTTCCTGTGTCCACGACTTGAGGTCAGTCGTATCACGCAGGTTCGATGGCAGGTTCACGCCCGCATCAGGATAGCCAAGGTCTACCGAAACCGAGCCGGTCAGCGCGCTCGCATCGCGGCTGACAAGGATGTCGCGGTTAGTGTAGGATGTGACAGAGGTCAGCACTGCACCGCCCAGCTCAACCTCGGCCACCAGGTCAGCGATCAGCGTTTCGTCTTCGAAGGCTTCGCGCTGAAGGAGGTACTGCTCACGCTCGCTGAAGGTGAAGGCAGGGGTAGTGAATTCGTTGGAATAGAGGTTGAAGATCTCCTGGCGGTTGAAGCCGTCAGCCTTGATCTTCTGATAGACCACGCGCGGTGTCAGGCTGAAGCCGTTGCCGGCATCGAACTTGACCGCGATACGGCCACCATAACGCTCACCACCGTTGATGTCTTCCCCGGCAGCCGGACCAACGGCATCGATGAAGCCGCCATATTCCGTAAAGTAACCCACTGCGCGGATCGCGATGGTGTCACCGACCGGGATGTTGACTGCACCTTTCACGTGATAGCCAAGGTCATCCCCGTCAACCAGGTTGAGATTGCCTTCAACCTGCCCTTCGTAAACGCCCATTTCTGGCTGGTTGGTGATGTAACGGATCGTGCCGCCAACCGAGCCCGAACCGAACAGAGTGCCTTGCGGACCGCGCAGCGTTTCAACGCGATTGAGGTCGAACAGGTCGAGATCGGGGGTGAACAGTGAAAGCGAGATAACGCTTTCGTCGAGGTAAACTCCGACCTGCTCTTTCACGCCCGGCTGGTCGCGCACGACCTGGCCGGCGGAAACGCCGCGGACAGAGACCTGGCTCTGGCCAGGCCCGAGGTTCTGGATCGAAAGACCGGCGACATTGCGCGAGAGGTCTTCAAGAGTGGTTGCGCCCGAACGCTGAATGTCTTCGGCGGTCTGCGCGTTGATAGAGAACGGCACGTCCTGAATGGTGGAATCGCGCTTTGTCGCGGTCACGACGATGACGTTGCCCGATGCCGCTTCTTCTTCGGCATCGGTCTCCTGAGCCATGGCCGGAGCGGCGATCAGCATCGGCGCGCAGCTGCACAGCATGGCCAGCCGCACGCGAGTTGTTTTTGAAACATTTGCGTTTTTCATTATGTATCTCCCTGCGAAAGGATTGGGGGAACGTCTTCTTTGCGCTTTTTGTTCCAAACAGGGAGTGAATCGTGCGATTCAGACAACAATTTGATCGCGGGTGTGTGGTCTAAGTAACACCCAATAGATCAATGAATATCAGTGGTTTAGAATGAATTAGCGCCATCCACGGTCGCAAACTGTGCCTATTTTACGACAAATGGATCTCAGGCGAATGCTTGGCGACAGGTCGTCAGTCGCGTGCTGCAAGCCACTCTTCGAGCCATTTGATCGAGTAATCGCCGGTCAGGATGTCGTCCTGCCTGAGCAATTCCTGATGCAGCGGGATGTTTGTCTTGACCCCCTCGACCACCATTTCCTCAAGCGCACGGCGCAGGCGCATGATGCAGCCTTCGCGGTTGCGGCCATAGACGATCAGTTTGGCGATCATGCTATCGTAATAGGGCGGGATCGAATAGCCTGCGTAAAGGCCTGAATCGACCCGCACATGCATCCCGCCAGCCGGGTGATAATAGGTGACCTTGCCGGGGCTGGGCGCAAAGGTGAACGGGTCTTCGGCATTGATCCGGCATTCGATCGCGTGGCCGAGGAATTCAAGGTCCTCCTGCGCGACCGAGAGCGGCTTGCCGTCGGCGATGCGGATCTGTTCGCGCACAAGGTCGACCCCGGTGATCGCTTCGGTAACAGGGTGCTCGACCTGCAGGCGGGTGTTCATCTCGATGAAGTAGAACTCGCCATTCTCCCACAGGAATTCGATCGTCCCTGCGCCGCGATAGCCCATGTCGCGCATAGCCTTGGAGCAGACCTCGCCCATGCGCATGCGCTCTTCGTCGCTGATGACGGGCGAGGGCGCTTCCTCAAGCACCTTTTGGTGGCGGCGTTGCAGCGAACAATCGCGCTCGCCCAGGTGGATCGCATTGCCCTTGCCATCGCCGAACACCTGGAATTCGATGTGGCGCGGATTGCCGAGATACTTCTCGATATAGACCGTGTCGTCGCCGAAAGCGGCCTTTGCCTCGCTGCCCGCTTGTTTCATCAGGGTTTCGAGCTTGTCTTCGCTTTCGCAGACTTTCATGCCCCGGCCGCCGCCGCCGCTGGCGGCCTTGATGATTACCGGATAGCCGATTTCGGCTGCGACTTTCTTCGCCTCTTCGGGGTCAGAAACCGCACCGTCAGAACCCGGGACCAGCGGAAGGCCGAGCGCGCCTGCGGTGCGTTTCGCTTCAACCTTGTCTCCCATGGTGCGAATATGCTCGGGCTTGGGGCCGATCCAGGCAATGTCATGCGCTTCGACGATTTCCGCGAACTTGGCGTTTTCTGACAGAAAGCCATAACCCGGGTGGATCGCATCGCAATGCGCGACTTCTGCTGCAGAAATGATGTTTGCGACGTTCAAGTAGCTGTCGGTCGCAGCCGGCGGGCCGATGCAGACCGCATGGTCGGCCAGCCGCACATGCATCGCGTCGGCATCGGCGGTGGAGTGCACCGCGACAGTCTCGATCCCCATTTCATGCGCGGCGCGGTGAATGCGAAGCGCGATCTCGCCGCGATTGGCGATCAGGATCCGGGTGATGGCCATTACCTGCGCCTTACCCGATGGCGACGAGCGGCTGGTCAAACTCGACCGGCTGCGCGTTTTCGACCAGGATCGCTGTTACCGTGCCGGACTTGTTCGCGGTGATCGGGTTCATCACCTTCATCGCTTCGACGATTACCAGCGTATCGCCCTCCTTCACGTTGTCACCGACGCTGACGAAATTGTCGGCGCCCGGTTCCGGAGCGAGATAGACCGTGCCGACCATGGGCGAAAGGATCGCGCCAGCGGGAACCTTGCCCGAAGCGGCATCGTCTGCCGCAGGAGCGGGCGCGGCTGCAGTCGCTGCGGACGGTGCAGATGCCGCAACCACCGGAGCAGGTGCCGCCAAGGCAATGCCGCCGCCGCGCGAGACCTTGATCTTGCGGTCGCCATCTTCGACTTCGATTTCGGTGAGCCCGGTTTCGCCGAGCAGCTCGGCAAGCTCGCGCACCAGCTTTGTATCAACGTTCATGCCGGTGTTGCGACCAGCGGAAGTTTTGCGTTCGGCCATGAATGCCCCTCAACCTTCTTGTTGCGGCGCTGACTATTCGCGCGAATTGTGGCTGGCAAGGGGCAGGGCGAGAAATTCGTCTCTTTTTGGGTTAGCCCGCTCAGACTTCTCGAGAGGCGACGGCATCGAGAGCGATGAGATAGCTTTTCGCGCCATGCCCTTCGACTGTTTTCGCCGCTGCCATTCCGACATAGGACAGGTGACGAAAGGCCTCGCGCGTTTTTGGATCAGAAAGATGCACTTCGATAACCGGAACGGTTATCGAGCGGATCGCATCGAGCAAGGCGATGGATGTGTGCGTGTAGGCCCCTGCATTGAGCAGCACCGCTCGCGCACTCTCAGCCATGGCCTCATGCAGCCAGTCGACCAGCATCCCTTCGTGATTGGTCTGGCGCATGTCGATGGTGAGGCCGTGCTCGCGCGCGCGGTCCTCCAGCATCCCGGCAATATCGTCGAGCGTGTCCGAGCCATAGATATCCGGCTCGCGCAGGCCGAGAAGGTTGAGGTTTGGTCCGTTAAGGACGTAAACGGTGCTGGACGTGTCGGTCATGGCCGCACGTTAGCGCGGCGGGTTGGCTAGAGGAAGCGGGAAGCGCTCAGTGTCCCCCGCCTCGTACGCCGCGCTATTCACCGCTCCACGCCCTTGACCTTGCCCCATTGGCGCGCGGCAGTGTAACCGAGATAGCCGGTGCCGAACAGTGCATAGAGCGGCTCTGGCAGGCCGTTAAGATAGGCGTTCATGCCGCTCGCGATTTCCTTGGCTGCTGACGGGTTGAAAGCGGCAAGGATGCCCATCGGCAGCGCCCACAGGATCATCACATACATGACATAGAGGAAGCTCGGGCGCGCGCGGCTGGTCCAGGGATCGCTCGACTGCGCTTCTGCCACGATCGCCTTGAGGCGCGCCTCGATCAGCTGCATTTCCTGAGTGCCTTCGAGCTTGATCAGCTCAAGCTTGGCCCGCGCGCGCGCTTCCTTGTCTGGAATGAGCTTGTCGAGCAGGTCCGCAATCGGTCCGATCAAGGTTTCGAGAATAGCCATATATGCGCTCCAGAAGTGCCCAGAGGGGGTGTTGAGTCGCGCAGTAAGTAACCAATATGGTACACTTAGGAAAATATTATTTCCTAAATGGCTTGCTAAGCGGCCTGCTTCAGCCTTCAGCCTCTGCCAATAGCCGTTCAGCCAGCTTCAGATGCGGCAAATCGTACATTTGCCCATCGATCGCGATTGTGCCTTTGCCGGGATTGTCCGCAAAGGCTTGCACCACGGCGCGCGCTTCAGCGATCTCTTCCGCGCTCGGTGTAAACGCAGCGTTGATGACCTCGATCTGCGAGGGGTGGATTGCAAGCATACCAGTAAAGCCTTGCCCGCGGACCATATCGGCGCGCGCCTTGAGCGCATCCAGATCGCGGAATTCCGGCATGACCGTCTCAATCGGCGCTGCGCCCGCCGCCACCGCGCCGAGCAGGCAGAAACTGCGCGCCAATTCATAAGTCGGCATGTAGCTCCCATCCGGGCGATGCTGGACCCTCGCACCGAGGGCTGAGGACAAGTCCTCCGCGCCCCAGCTCATCGCGACAAGCCGGTCCGAGCCGGGATAGTCGCCCGCGTAATCGCCGCAGCGGAACATGGCCAGCGGGGTTTCTGTCACGAGCGCTGCGACCTTCGTAGCGCCATGCTCGATCCCGTTTGCCCGCTCGTGCTTTGTCAGCAGCTCATGCAAAGCGATCACATCCTCACGCCCCTCTGCCTTGGGTAGGAATACACCGCCGGGCCGGGCGGGTATGATTGCTTCGAGATCGGCCTCGGTCTCGCCTGAGCTCAAGGGGTTGATCCGCACCCATAACCGGTGGCGGCCATAACGCCCTGACAAGAACGCCGCGACCGCCTCGCGCGCGGCAGGCTTGGCCTCAGGCATGACCGAATCTTCAAGGTCCAGCAGCGCGATGTCCGCCGCGCTTTCGGCCGCCTTGGTCATCTTCCTTTCGCTGTCGCCCGGCGCAAACAGCCAGCTGCGCATGCGAAGCGGGATTGCGGTCTTGCTCATGCCAAATCCTCCCATACCGGCCGATTAGGCTGCGCGGCCGAGAGGGGCAAGCAAGGCTGAAAGGAAGTCCACTGGTCGGGACGACTGGATTCGAACCAGCGACCCCTACACCCCCAGTATAGTGCGCTACCAGACTGCGCCACGTCCCGACGAGTGGAGCGCGGGCCTATACGGCGGCACCGGACGCCTTGCAAGCGTGCAAAAAGGCAACGCACGCTACAGCTTCAATTGCAGACACCTTGCAATGCTGCTAACCGCGCCCACTTACCGCAACACTTTCGGTGGAAGGGGGACGGAGCCGGGCGGGCTTGAGGCTCGCAATTGGGGATGACCTTTGCACCATGATTTCTGACGAACGATAGGTCGAAAACCGATGCTTGAACTTCTCGCCGCCGCAGCCAGCGCCGATGCGCCTCCTGCCTGGATCCAATGGCTGCCGATTATTGGCATGATCGCCATCTTCTGGTTCCTGATTATCCGCCCGCAAATGAAGCGCCAGAAGGAGCACCAGCAGAAGGTCGCTGGCCTCAAGAAGGGCGATCAGGTCGTCACCGCGGGCGGGCTGATCGGCAAAGTTGTCAAAGTGACTGACGATCAAGTTGAGCTTGAACTCGCACAGGGCGTCCGCGTCAAGGCGATCAAGGCGACCATCGGCGACATCATTCCGCCCGGCGGCAGCGCTGCTAACGACTGATACCCGGTCACCATTCTGACCTCACGCGAATTCGGATAGGGCGCCAGCAATCATGCTCGACTTTCCAACCTGGAAGAAGATGTGGCTTTGGGGCCTGACGCTGATCGCGTGCTTCACGGCCATGCCCTCGCTGTTCAGCGCGGCCAATATTCGCTGGCCTGACGCGCTTCCCGAACCGACCGTCAATCTCGGCCTCGACCTTGCCGGCGGTTCGCACATCCTGCTGGAGGCGAACCCGTCTCAAGTGGCAGCGCAGCGGCTGGAGAACATGGAAGAGTCGGTGCGCACCACCATGCGCAATGCCGAGCCGAGAATTCGCATAGGCGATGTCTCGACCGCTGGCGGCCAGCTGTCTTTCATTCTCGACAATGTCGGTGATCTGGACCGCGCGCGCGAATTGCTGCTGCCGCAGATCAATGGCGATGGGCTGACCCGCGAATGGGACCTGACGGTGCAGGATGGTCAGCGCATGGTGCTGACGCCGACCGATGACGGAATCGAGCAAGCGGTCACTGATGCGATGGACTCCGCGACCGAAGTCGTACGCCGGCGAATCGATGCGCTTGGCACGCGCGAGCCGACGATTATCCGCCAGGGCGATACCCGCATTGTCGTCCAGGTGCCGGGATTGCAGGACCCGGACCAGCTCAAGGACCTGCTGGGCCAGACCGCAAAGCTGGAATTCAAGCTGGTCTGCCGCAACGCTCTGCCGACCGATGTGCAAGCGGGTATAGCGCCAATCGGGTGCGAGATTTTCCCTTATTCGGAGACTTCTGACACCCCCGGCATGTTCGAAGCCGTGCAGCGGCTTGGCGGCATTCGCGGCGACAGCCTCACCAACGCGCAGGCAGGGATCAGCCAGGACACCAACGAAGATGTGGTCAATATCCAGTTCGACCCTCAAGGCGGCGCGCGCTTTGCGCAACTGAGCACGGAGAATGTCGGGCAGCGGTTTGCGATCATCCTTGATGGCGAAGTGATTTCCTCGCCGTTCTTCCGCGAACCGATCCTTGGCGGCAGCGCGCAGATCAGCGGGGGCTTTACCGCAGAGACCGCGAACCAGCTCGCGATCTCCTTGAATTCGGGCGCTTTGCCGGTTGACCTCAAGGTCATCGAGGAACGCACCGTCGGGCCCGATCTTGGCGCTGACTCGATCCGCAAGGGCCTGCTCGCGATGCTGATCGGCTCAGTCGCGGTGATCGCGCTGATGATTGCGACCTATGGCCGCTTCGGCGTCTATGCGACCATCGCGCTGTTCTTCAACGTGCTCATCATTCTTGGCATCATGGCGGTTCTCAACACCACGCTGACGCTGCCGGGTATCGCTGGCTTTGTACTCACCATCGGCGCGGCGGTGGATGCCAACGTGCTTATCAACGAACGCATCCGCGAAGAGCGAAAACGCGGGAGGCGCGTGGTCGCCGCGGTGGAGAATGGCTACAAGGAAGCGAGCCGCGCCATCTATGACGCCAACATCACCAACTTCATCGCGGGCGTGCTGCTGTTCCTGTTCGGCTCTGGCCCGGTGCGCGGCTTTGCCGTGGTTCTGATCGTCGGCCTGTTCACCAGCGTCTTTACCGCAGTCGTGCTGACCCGCATGTGGGTCGCGGGATGGCTGCGCAAGGCGCGTCCAAGCGATCTGAATTTGTAAGGGAGGAACTGGACATGAGACTGCTCAAGCTCGTCCCTGACGATACCAATATCAAGTTCCTGAAGTGGCGCTGGCCGTTCTTCATCGCCAGCCTCGTGCTGATGGTCGGCAGCTGGGCGCTGGTTGCGACCCAAGGCCTCAACTACGGGGTCGATTTCGCCGGGGGCCAGGAAATCCGCGCGACCTTTACGCAAACTGAAGAGGCGCCCATCGCCGAACTGCGTCAGACCGTTGGCGCGCTCGAAAGTGTCGGCGATCCGGTGATCCAGCGGTTCGGAGCGCCTAACGAGGTTTCGATCCGGGTCAAGCTCCCGCCAGAGGCTGAGGGCAATCCGGAATTCGCAGCCCAGATGACGCGCGACATCACGACTGCCTTGAGCGAAGGCCATCCCGACCTGCGGATTGACGGGGTGGACTCAGTCTCAGGCAAGGTTTCCGGCGAGTTTCGCCAGGACGCCATATTCGCTCTGCTGATCGCGATGGTCGCGGTGGCGATCTACATCTGGGTGCGGTTTGAATG
Organism: Altererythrobacter sp. GH1-8; assembly: GCF_043702085.1. GTDB lineage: Bacteria > Pseudomonadota > Alphaproteobacteria > Sphingomonadales > Sphingomonadaceae > Erythrobacter. Next base: position 1,634,360 of record NZ_CP171690.1, read on the forward strand.
GCAATTCGGGGCGGGCGCTCTTTACGCGCTGTTTCATGACGTCTCGCTGACGCTGGGATTTTTCGCGCTGTTTCAATGGGAATTCAGCCTGCAGATTATCGCCGCGATCCTGGCCATCATCGGTTATTCGCTCAACGATACCATCGTGGTGTATGACCGCATTCGCGAAAACCTGAAGAAGTATCGCAAGATGCATCTGCCGGAATTGCTCGACCTGTCTGTCAACGAAACCCTTGCGCGTACGGTGATGACCTCGCTGACGCTGTTCGTCGCACTTCTGCCGCTGTTATTCATTGGCCCCGAAAGCCTGTTCGGCCTGGTTGCTGCGATCACCATCGGCCTGTTCATCGGGACATACAGCTCGGTCTACACCGCCGCGCCGATCCTGATCTGGCTGGGCGTCACCTCGGACAGCTTTGTCCCGCAGGAAAGCCTTGCAGACAAACAGGAGCGGATCGCCCGAGGTGAAGTAGGCTAGAGGCTGCGCACGAGCATCTCCGCCAGCGCAATCCAGGGCGGTGAATCCACGACTTGCTGTTTCTGCCCGCTGCCGGGCGGGAGGATGCCGACCAGCGTTCCCTTCCGGTCGATCAACCGCCCAAAGGCGAAGCGGCCACCGGGGCGAGGGACCAGCACGTCCCGGTTGATCGCAAGGCCTGCATTTTCAGGCGCGATTTGCCTCAGCCAGAGTTGATCGCCCGGGCGAAATTCGCCCACGCTTTCCGTGACGGTGAGCACCATGCGCTCACCTTCGCCAGCAATCTCGCCGGGTACGATGGCTTCGCGTTGCTTCGTAAGCGCTTCCGGCCCCGCCGCGGTGAGTTCTGCGACGATCATTACCGGCTCGTTTTCGTCTGACCGGACGAGTTCTTCCGGGTCAATGCCAAGCGCTGCGCCGATCCGGTCCATCCATTTGAGCGACAGGTTGCGCGTGCCCGTTTCGAGGCGCCCGATCGTCTGTGCAGTGGTCGGCGGGCTGCACGCTTGGGCAAGCTCGGCCAGGGTGAGTCCCTTGGCCTTGCGGATGGCTCTGATGCGGTTGATCACGGTTGTACCTCTCAATACGAACCTTATTGGTTATTTATCTTTCCTACAGGAACCGATTGAATGCAAGCCCAGTGCGAGGTTTCTTGCACAGGAGAGAAATGCAGCGCAGACTGGTCGAACGCGAATTGACTGAGGAAGGCCCGATCCGGGGGAGCGGCGCGAAGGGCAAGCGGCGCACCGTGACTGTAAACCTGGCGGAATCGCCGCTCAGCTGGCTGCATTCGCGCGGCCATATCGATGACCGGCTGTTCGATGCGGGCGAGCGTTTGCGGCTCGACTTCGAGCGTGCGCAGCTGGGGCCTCGCGTGACGATGCGGTGGGACCCGGTGCGGTCCAGGACCACCGGCGAGCAGGACCTGACTGCGAGCGAGCGGGCCCTTGCGGCCAAACAGCGTTTCGATGGCGCGCTTGATCAGGCGGGCAAGGGGCTAGCCGATATGCTTTGGCGGGTCGTCTGCGGCAATGAAGCGCTGCCCGAAGCGGAACGGGCGCTCGGCTGGCCTGCACGCTCGGGCAAGCTGGTACTGCGGCTGGCGCTCGACCGGGTGGCGGATTTTTACCGGATTGTGTGAATGTCCGCTTACGACCCAATTGCGGACGTTAAAGAAAACAATCAGAGCCATGCTGAGCGCCGGTCAACCGACCTTTGGAACCCAGCCGCAAATGAACGCATCCTAGCTTTCAGTAAGACCTTTCGCCCCTCGGCGGTTCGCGTGAAGAGCAGCCGCGATGATCCGACGCGTTTCTGCCAGAGTTCCGCAAACTTCTCGGCATTCTCCTTGCGCGCTCCAAGGCTTGTCGGGATTGCGTGATAGTCAGTCCTTGCGAATAGGCCGAGCCATGATCGTCTGACTAGCAGGTATCTTGGATTTTGGACTGGACCTAGAACCTCCGCGATTGCGGTCATGATCTGACGTTCCGCTGCTCTGCTCACGCCTGTGACGACAATATCAAACCGTCCATCAATACTCGACCCAACCTCAAACTCACCTTGGTTATACTCAGTCACAGTCAGCAGAGCAGAGTGATAGAGGCTCTCAAGCACTACATGCGCAACCTGCAAAAGGCTGCTTTCAAGGGAGCCATTTCGCCAAAATAGCCGACCAGCTTTGAAAAGTGACGGCAGGCTCGCCAATGTCGCAACGCCGGTTGCTCCCAATGCCACCCAGCCTATCGTTTCAAGAGAATTTACGCCGCGCAATTGGTCCGCAAGGGCCATTCCAGCGCTTCCTGATGCGGCCCACAGGAGGGATTGCAAAGTGTCATTCCAACTTATGGAGCGCGGGGCGTAGTTGGGTGCGGCGGCTTCGCGAACATGCGAGTGCGCATCACCATCGCCCAAAGATTGGCTCCACTTTTCGGAGATTCTCTGCCGGTCTCGTGCAATCGCAAACGTAGCGTCGTTCTGATGTGATAGGGATTTTGATGGGTCCAGTCCAAGCCTGCCGAGCCCGCTTTCGATCAGATTTGTTTCCCCGTTAGATATGCATTCGAAGGCTTTGAAGCGTCGGGCGACCGTTCTAATGTCAGTCACTCCGGCATTAGCATGATCGTTGAGTGCACCCCAATCAAACGAGCTCTTAATGGCGTCACTCAGTCCATCCGTACCGGGTTCGACCGTTGCAAGATGCCAGATGTTCGAGACCTTATTGGGGTTCTCTGGATCAATTCGGATCGCTCGCCCGCGCATCTGGTTCGACAACACGAATGATGCCGTGTTGCTCGCAAGCACGAGGGAGTTGAGTGCAGGCGCGTCCCAGCCTTGACCCAGCAGCGATTGGGTGCCGACCAATATGCGAATATGACCTTTCTGGAATAGTGCGGTCACCAGCCTCGTCAGATCAGCGGTATTTGCTGCCGAGAGTTCAACGTGATCGGGACTCGCATGGATCACCTTTGTCCGGATGGCGTCTTTCGGTAGACCCAACTCATTCAAAACGCTTCCAAGTGCCTCTGATGCCAGTCTGGGAACAAGGACCAGACTTCCCGTGAGGACCGCAAGATGATCTTCGCAAATGCCAGTGCGCCTCAACGTCTCAAAGATGGGGATGACACCAAGTTTCGCTGGCTCAAACTTGTCGGTTGGCCGTTTTGGAAGTTCTCCGGCACGAATATGATCGGAAAGGACCACCATTCTCAGTTTTTCGCCGAGCGATGTTTCTTCAGTCCGGGCGATCTCGCAAATGCTTTGCATTTTGCCGAGACTTGATGTGAGCAAGCGGAAGACCGAACGCGTATGCGCCAGCCGCACTCGTTTCCCTTCGATCAGGCCGTTGCGTTGTAGCCTGTTCTCGAGATTGGCCCTTCGTTCAGCGCCCAAAGGAAAGGCGTCTTTTTGACTAAACACCAAACCATCGAGGAGGCGTTCCAACCAAAACAGAGATGGAAGGGGCAACTCTTTTACCGAAACCCCTAGGAGGTCCATTGGCTGACGCGGCAGCGGTCGCCCAACTGAACCAAGCAGGATCAAGATGGCAGACAACATCTCAGGCGCGTCATATATCGCCTCAAGATACTCTAGCGGCTTGGCAAGCCATGGGTGTTCTGTCAGCCAATCCAGCAGGTCGTCGTCGGTCTGCAGATCAAGCTGAAGATCGCTTATTGCTGCGCGGCGTCGGTCCAAGAGATGAAGTGCATCCTCTGTTGGCTCAGACAGGATAACGTGATCCTGATGGGGGCACAGATCGCCATTCCTAACAAGTTCCGGAATGCCGATCTCAAGATCAATCGGACCGCAAAGCGTCTCGTATCGGCTCCATTCGGTAAAGCTGGCATCATATGGAGGTGTGGCCGTGAGTGCCACGATCTTCACGTCTTCGAGTTCATTCGCCAGACGGTTGAGGCAATCCCACCAAGCTCTCCTCAGGTGATGGGCCTCATCCAAGACGAGCGTGAAGCTTCCCTTCTTGTTGAGGTCGTCGATAAGTGATGAGAGATCGTCAGATCGCCGAAAGCTATCGAGCGATTGATAAGTAGATAGAGTGAGAGTCCTCGGGTCCGTCAATTCACACGATATGTCGGAAGTTCCTGGCAAGTCGGGCATGAACAGCGGTGCAAGCCTCTCGCGCCACTGATCACGGATGGCAAGGCTGGGAGCAAATACCAATGCAGGTCGACCCAGCTTCCGGACAATCTCTAATCCCAGAACTGTCTTTCCCGCTCCTGGCGCAGCAACCACGTGAAGACGATTATCTTCGAGATGGTCTTCCATTTTTTGAAGTATGCGGGCTTGATAGTCGCGCCACACCCCAGCGAACTGCATCCGGTCGAGCATAAGGGCGTGATATGAGCTTGAATGACGCGAGCAAAGCTTAAATGCAGCAATAGTATGCGACTAATCAGTGTCCGCTCTCCACCCCATTTGTGGACGTTCAGCTCTCAACCCGTTCCGCGATTTCCAGCCAGCGCTCCTCTGCGGCGTCCTTCTCGGCGCGCGCGTTCTCAATGCCCTTGGTAATGGTCGCGAACTTCTGCGGATCGGACATGTAGAGGCCGGGATCGGCCAGGATCGCCTCGCCTTTGGCAATCGCTGCCTCCAACTCCTCGATCCGAGTGGGCAGCAGCTCGTAATCGCGCTGGTCCTTGTAGGAGAGCTTGTCCGACTTCGGCGGAGGCGGTGTTGTGCCCCTCCCCCCTACGGGAGGGGTTGGGGGTGGGTTTTTTGTCTTACCTACGACAGGCTTGCGGCACTTTGCCTCCCAATCCTCATATCCGCCCGCGACGATGTCGACCTTGCCAGACCCATCGAGGCCCAAAGTGATCGTAACCGTGCGGTCGAGAAAGTCGCGGTCGTGGCTGACAAGCAGCACGGTTCCGTCAAAATCCGCGATCACTTCCTGCAAGAGATCGAGCGTTTCCAGGTCCAGATCGTTCGTCGGCTCGTCCAGCACGAGCAGATTTGCGGTCCGCGCAAATTCTCGTGCGAGCAGCAGGCGCGAACGTTCTCCACCCGACAGGGCATCGACCGGGCTGTCGACGATCTTGGGATCGAACAGGAAATCCTTGAGATAGGCCTGCACATGCTTTCGGGTCCCTTGAACATCGACCCAGTCGCCGCCTTCCGCAAGCACTTCACGCACGGTCTTGCCGCGCCCCAAGAGGCTGCGCTGCTGGTCGATCATGACGCCGGTAAGCTTGTTCGAGATCGTGACCGAGCCGCTATCAGGGGCGAGTTCACCAGTAAGCAGTTTAAGCAAAGTCGTCTTGCCAGCACCGTTCGCGCCGACAATGCCGATGCGGTCACCGCGCTGTATTCGCAAGGAAAAGTCCTTGATCACCGCGCGATCACCGAAGCTCTTTGAAACACCGTCGGCAACAATCACGGACTTCGATTTGAACGCATCGTCATTGGCGAGCTTCAGCTTGGCAGTGCCGCTGCCGGATATCATCGCAGCACGCGCTGCTCTCATTTCCCACAGCTTCTCAAGCCGCCCCTGATTGCGCTTGCGCCGCGCGGTAACGCCGCGTTCCAGCCAATGCGCTTCGAGCTTCAGCTTGGCATCGAGCTTCTCGGCCGCGCGCGCTTCTTCCGCATAGACCTGCTCTTCCCAGGCCTCGTACCCACCAAAGCCCACTTCCTTGCGTCGCACGATCCCGCGGTCGAGCCACAAGGTCGCACGGGTCAGTCGCTTGAGGAAAGTCCGGTCGTGGCTGATTGTGATGAATGCGCCATTGTATCGGCTCAGCCAGTCCTCCAGCCAGTCGATTGCGGACAGATCAAGGTGGTTGGTCGGCTCATCGAGCAGTAGCAAGTCAGGATCCTGCGCCAGCGCGCGCGCAATCGCTGCCCTGCGCCTTTCGCCCCCGCTTGCGGTTGCTGCCGGACGATCCATCGCGATACCAAGTTGACCTGCGATTGCCTCGACTTCATGAGCGGCAGGCGCGTCCTTGCCTGCACGCGCGAAGTCCATCAGCGTTTCATGTCCGGTAAAGTCCGGTTCCTGCTCGAGGAACACGATCCGAGTCCCCGGCTTCACCTTGCGTATGCCGCGATCGGCTTCGATCCGGTCGTCGATCAGCTTCAGCAAGGTTGTCTTGCCCGCGCCATTGCGGCCAATCAGCGCAAGCCGGTCACGCGGGCCGATGTGGAGGTCCAGAGCCTCGCGATCAGGCCCTCCCAGCAGCCAGCGTCCGCCCTGCTGCAGGCCGAGCCCTTCCCAGGAGAGGATTGGTGGTTGCGCCATAACGCCCGCGCGTTAGGGACTTGTGCGAAGAGCGGCAAGATAATGTATCGTGAGGGTAAACAGGGCTTAACCTATCTGAACAGTGAAATGGCGCAGCATTCACACCTTGTTCAATGCATTGGGTTTAGGCACAACAGCACGATGAAACGCGTAATCTCTCTCATGGTCGCTACGGCACTGGCTCTTACCGGACTGGTGAGCGTGCCTGCTCATGCGCAATCGCGTTCCGACCAGAGCGATGCGCGCAAGGAGATGCAGGCCGGCAATCAGCTTTCCCTGCGCCAGATCGAAGCACGCGTCTTGCCGCAAATGCGCGATGCGGAATATCTCGGCCCGGCCTATGACAGCACCGCACGTGCCTATCGCCTGAAGTTCATCAAGAATGGCCGCGTCACTTTTGTCGATGTCGATGCGCGCACAGGCCGCATCATCAATCGTTCCCGCTAGTCCCGATCTTGTTAAGGTAAAGGCAAGGCCTCGCTGCTCACAGCCATTTGGCGCGCTCGCTTGACCCTCATGCTGCATTGGCGCACACCAGAAACACATTTATAATCGTGCCTGAATAAAGGTGGAAATTCATGCGTATCCTGATTGTCGAAGACGAACCGACACTTGGCCAGCAACTGAAGTCGACGCTTGAGCAAAATGGTTATGCGGTCGATTTGTCGACCGATGGCGAGGATGGGCATTTCCTCGGCAGCACCGAGGATTACGATGCCGTGATCCTCGATCTGGGCCTGCCGGAGATTGATGGTCTTTCTGTGCTGGGCATGTGGCGCAGGGAAGGGCGTGACTTCCCTGTGCTGGTGCTCACCGCGCGCGACAGCTGGTCGGACAAGGTTGCAGGGCTTGATGCGGGCGCGGACGATTATCTCGCCAAGCCGTTCCAGACCGAAGAACTGATCGCGCGTCTTCGTGCGCTGATCCGCCGCGCGTCCGGCAACAGCTCATCCGAACTGATGGCGGGCGATGTCCGGCTGGACACGCGCTCTGGCCGCGTCACGCTGAAAGGCGAGCCGGTCAAGCTGACCGCGCAGGAATACAAGCTGCTGAGCTACCTGATGCACCACAAGGGCAAGGTAGTCAGCCGAACAGAACTGATCGAGCATATCTATGATCAGGATTTCGACCGCGATTCGAACACGATCGAAGTGTTCGTCACGCGCATCCGCAAAAAACTCGGCGCAGAGGTGATTACGACAATCCGTGGCCTCGGTTACAGCCTCGACGACCCCGCAGACGCCCCAAGAGCCTGAGTCCGCCTCGGACTCCAGCTCAGCGGCATCGCGCGATGGTCATGCCGATGTGGCTGGTACGGCCGCAAGTGGCGGCAGTGACTTTCTGAACGAGCCGGATTCAACGGTTGAAGCGGTAAGGGAAGTTGCCAGCCAGGGCAGCCTTGCGCGGCGCATGGCGCTGATCGCTGCCGGCTGGATCATGGTCCTGCTGCTTGGCGGCGGCGTGGCGCTTGAACGGACGCTGGTAAACCTCGTCGAGCGTAATTTCGACGAACAACTCGATTACATGCTGACCGCGATGATCGCTTCCGCTGAAGTCCAGCCGGGGGGCGAAGTCTCCTTCTACCGCGCGCTTGGCGACCAGCGTTTTCTGGAGCCGGGCAGCGGTCTCTACTGGCAGATCAGCGGTGAAGGGCGCGAGGATTTTGCCAGCCGCTCGCTGTGGGATCGAAGCCTCACCGTGCGAGCTGACCATGTCGATGACGAAGTCCACATTTACGATTCAGACCAGTTCGCGAATGAACCTTTGCGGATTGCGGAGCGCTCGGTCATCCTGCCGGGGAGTGAGACGCAATGGTGGTTCACGGTGGCATCCGCACGCGGCGAGCTCGATTACCAGATCAACCGTATCCGCTCGATCCTGATCTGGAGTTTCGTGGTCCTTGGGCTCGGCCTGTTCTTCATGACGCTGCTGCAAATCCGCTATGGCCTCTCTCCCTTGCGCAGAGTGCGGATGGCGATCCAGCGACTACGGACGACCGGCGCGAACCGGATCAATGACCCGCTGCCGAGCGAAGTCGAACCTCTGGTGGACGAACTGAATGCATTGCTGGAGCATTCCGAGCGTCAGGCCGAGGAGGCGCGCACCCATGCGGGCAACCTTGCCCACGCTCTAAAGACACCGCTAACCGTATTGACCAATGCGGCGACAGCGCGCGCGCCTGATCTTGGTGATGCGGTGATCCGCGAAACCCGGACGATGCAGCGCCATGTCGACCATCACCTTGCGCGGGCGAGGGCGGTGGGGCGCCGTGCGGTGGGACATGCACGAACGCCGATCGGCGAAAGCGCACGTGCGGTGCAACGCGCGGTCGAACGGCTTTACCCCAATGTGCGTTTCGACATTGACGGCAAAGGCGAAACGCAAGTCACAATGGAGCGGCAGGACCTCGACGAGATCCTCGGCAATCTGATCGAGAATGCGGCCAAGTATGGCGGTGGCAGCGTGTTCGTCACCCTCGATGCCGAGCCGGAGTCGGAGCAATGCGTGACCTGGGTCGAGGATGATGGTGCAGGGATTCCCGAGGGTGAGCGGACCCGGATCTTCGACCGCGGAGCGCGACTGGATACAGGCAAGCCCGGCACGGGCCTCGGCCTTGCTATCGTGCGCGACGTTGCGGAAATCTACGGCGGCACTGTCGAGCTTGGCGAAAGCGAGGATCTGGGCGGATTGCTGGTCAAATTGCATTTGCCACGCGCGGAATAGGTCTTTGGCCGACCTATTCATCTGAAATTCAAACGATTTCGCGCATGCATGCGTGCGAAGGGGACGAGGCATGCATCGAACTGGTATCTCAGCCATTGCGGTCACGTTGGATCTCTCAGCGTGCGCCTCCCCTCAACCGACCGATAATCTGTCTGCAAGCAGAAGCATCTTCTCAAGTCCTTATGCGGACTATCCGATGGCTGACGGGCCAAGCAGCATCGGTTCCGGATGGCACGACGGTTTCTTCTACCCTAGCAAGGAGATGTAGTGTTTGATCGGCACGGTAACCGACATCCGATCAGCAAGGACCTTCGTGACTACTGGGATGCGAGGGCAGACCAGTTGGCGATTCCGCCTGCCGAGTTGCCGCAAATCGAAGGACCTATTTCCGGCGCGCCTGTTCGTGGTGGCGGATCACCTCGTCAATAATGAAGCGCAGGAACTTCTCGCTGAACTCCGGGTCGAGATCGGCTTCTTCCGACAGCCTGCGCAGGCGTTCGATCTGACGTTTCTCCCGGTCGGGATCGGCTGGCGGCAGCGTGACCTTTGCCTTGTATTCACCCACCGCTTGCGTGATGCGAAATCGCTCGGCCAGCATGTGAATGAGGGCGGCATCGATATTGTCGATGCTCTTGCGGAAACCGGCCAGAACCGGATCGTCAGCGGGCGAAGGGTGCGTTGGATCGGACATCTCTTCCATAGCTAGCACCAATTCCAAGCTTGCCAAGCCGCGATGCGAACGCCATGTGCCCTTGCATGAGCGCTGACGTCGTTCCTATCCCGCGTAAACGCCCCTCGCTTGAGCCGATGCTGTCGCTCACGGCGAGCGGCATGAATTCTGTAAATCAGGTCATTCTGGGCCGGATGCAGAGCGAAATTCCGCTCATTCCGCGTCTTGCCGGACATCTCATTTCCGGCGGCGGCAAGCGCTTGCGGCCCATGCTGACGCTCGCGGGTGCAGAGCTCGTCGGATATAACGGCACGCGCCATCACAAGCTCGCCGCTGCAGTCGAGTTCATTCACACTGCAACCTTGCTGCATGACGATGTCGTCGATGGCAGTGAGCTGCGCCGTGGCAAGGCGGCCGCCAATATCATCTTCGGTAATCCTGCGACGGTGCTGGTTGGCGATTTCCTGTTCAGCCGGGCGTTCGAGCTGATGACCGAAGATGGCAGCCTTCGCGTGCTGAAAATCCTCAGCCATGCGAGCGCCGTGATCGCGGAAGGTGAGGTTTCGCAGCTGACCGCACAGCGCCAGATCGAGACCAGCGAAGAACGGTATCTTCACATCATCGGCGCAAAGACTGCCGCTCTGTTCGCCGCAGCAAGCCGCATCAGCGCGGTCGTTGCGGAATGTTCTGAGGAGCAAGAGCAGGCGCTTGACGAATTCGGACGCAATCTCGGCGTGGCCTTCCAGCTTGTCGATGACGCCATCGACTACGATTCCGAAGCTTCCGAGATGGGCAAGGACCGGGGCGATGATTTTCGCGAAGGCAAGATGACGCTGCCGGTGATCCTTGCTCATGCGCGCGGCGACGAGGAAGAGCGCAAGTTCTGGAAGGCCGCAATCATCGGGCATCGCACATCGGATGATGACCTTGCCCACGCGATTGCGCTCATCAACAAACACAATGCTGTCGAAGACACGCGAGAACGCGCGCGCCACTTCGCGCAGCGCGCGATCGATGCGATCTCGATCTTCCCGGACTGCAAGGCGCGTTCCGCCATGGCAGAGGCGGCGCATTTCGCGGTTGCACGCGGCTACTAGTTTTTGCGCGTGAAGACCGCGCTCCCCATCCATGATGTTCTGTCCGATTTGCAGGATGCGCTTGCAGAGCGCGGCGCTGCAGTCCTTGTCGCACCGCCCGGGGCAGGCAAGACGACAGCTGTCGCTCCGGCTCTGCTTGATGCTGCTTGGTGCACTGGCCAGATCATTCTGACCTCGCCTCGCCGGGTCGCTGCGCGAGCCGCAGCTGAGCGGATGGCTGAAACGCTGGGCGAGAAGGCTGGCGAAACCGTTGGCTATCTCACGCGGCTCGACAGCAAGAGCTCGGCGAAGACGCGGATCCTCGTGATGACAGAGGCGATTTTCGTGAACCGGATCGTCGAAGATCCTGAGCTTAGCGGCGTCTCTGCGGTTTTGTTCGATGAAGCGCATGAGCGGCACCTCGACAGCGATCTGGGACTTGCGCTGGCGCTGGAGAGCCGCACCGTGCTGCGCGAAGATCTGCGCGTGCTGGTCATGTCGGCGACCATCGACGGGGCGCGGTTTGCGAGGTTGCTGGGCGATGATGCGCCGGTGATCGAAAGCGAAGGCCGCGCCTATCCGCTTGATATACGCTGGCTCGGCTCGTCGGCCGATGCGCGGATTGAGGACGCCATGACAAGCGCGGTGATGCAGGCCTGGCGCGAGGAAGAAGGCGACATCCTAGCCTTTCTTCCCGGCGTGGGAGAGATCGAACGCACGCGGGAGCGGCTGGAACAGCGCTTGCCCGACACGCCGATCCTGCCGCTGCATGGCCAGGTCCAGCCGGCACAGCAGCGCGAAGCAATCCGCCGCGATCCCCAAGGCCGACGCCGGATCGTGCTGGCGAGTGCGATTGCCGAGACTTCGCTGACCTTGGACGGCGTCCGCGTGGTGGTAGACAGTGGCCTGGCGCGCATGGCGGAATTCAATCGCTCGGCCGGCACAACCCATCTCGTCACGCGCCGCGCGAGCCAGGCAGCGACAGCACAACGCGCAGGGCGCGCAGCACGGCAGGGGCCAGGGGTCGCTTACCGGCTATGGGAAGAGCATGGCCATGCCGGGCGGCCTGAATTCGCACCGCCGGAAATCGAAACCGCCGACCTTGCGCCGCTGGTCCTGACGCTCGCGAAATGGGGCACGGTTGATCCAGCAAGTCTGCCATGGCTGGACACGCCACCGGCAGTATCCGTCGCAGCGGCGCAGTCTCAATTGCGAAAGATGGGCGCGCTCGGCGAGGATGGGCGGATAACTCCGCACGGTAACAAGATCGCGCAATTGCCGCTTGATCCCTCGTCTGCTGCGGCGGTCCTGCATGGCGCGAAGGTTTCGCAGGCGAGCGATGCGGCCAAGCTCGTGCTGCTGTTGCAGGAACGCGGGCTAGGTGGACGAAGCGAGGATCTGCTCCACAGGCTGGACCGCTGGAACGCGGATCGTGGCGGCAGGGCCGAGGCCGCTCGCAAGCTCGCTTCGCGATGGGCGTCAGCCGCAGAGCAGCTCATATCGGGTTTGGAGCCTGAGGCGATCAACCCAGCAATCTTCCTTGCCTTTGCACGGCCTGATTTCATCGCAAGAAAGCGCAGCTCATCGGGGGAGGACTGGCTGTCCGCAGGCGGGAGTGGATTCAGGCTCGATCCCGCTTCCGCGCTGGCTCGGGCGGAGTGGATAATTATTGGCGATGCGGCAGGTTCAGCCAAGGGCGCGCGGATCACTGCAGCGGCGGAATTGTCGTCCCAGGAAGTGGAAAGCCATCTCTCACATCTTATCGAGAAATCCTCGGTAATTCTGTGGAATAGCGATGCAAATCGCGCCGAAGCTCGTCTTGTCAGGCGGCTAGGCGCAATCACTCTGGCGAGCGGTCCGGACCCTGATCCAGACCCGCAGGCGATTGTGGATATGCTAGTGGAAAAGGCGGCAGAACGGCTGGAAAACCTTGTTCCCAAAGAGCTTTTGGCACGGGGCAGATATGCCCAGATAGAGGCCTTAAACCCCCAGACCTTGCGAGATCGCGCACAAACCTGGCTCGCGCCGATGCTGTTGGGTCGTAATGACCTCGATCTGCCGAAAGGCAAGCTTGTTGATGCGGTTCTAAGCAGCCTCGACTGGGATGAGCGCCAGCGGCTGGACAAGCAGGCTCCGCGCGAATTCACCTCGCCTGCCGGCACGCACCACGCGATCGACTATGCGGGCGACGACGCACCGAGCGTCGAGGTTCGCGTCCAGGCGCTGTTCGGGCTCGACGCACATCCGATGATCGGAAACACACCACTGCTGCTCAAGCTCACCAGTCCGGCTGGCCGTCCGATCCAGTCGACCCGCGACCTTGCCGGTTTCTGGCGCGGCAGCTGGGCTGACGTGCGAAAGGACATGAAGGGCCGCTATCCCAAGCATCGCTGGCCCGATGAACCTTGGCTGGAAAAACCGAGCCTTAAAACGAAGAGTGCCTTTTCAAAGAGCAACGAGTGAATTATTGGCGCTCTCACTATGGCGGCCAGAATTTACCAGCGACCGAAATCCGCGATGCAGTCCGGCAAGGCCCGGAGCGATGAATGGGTGCTCGAATTCGAGCAGTCGGAGGCGCGCAAGCCAGACCCGCTGATGGGCTGGACCGGCAGCGGCGATACGCAGGCGCAGGTTTCACTGACGTTCCCGACCAAGGTCGCTGCCAAGGCGTACGCGGAGAAGTACGGGATTACCGCGCGCGTCTATGCCACTCCGCCCAAGGGGCTGAAACTGCAGGCCTACGCCGATAATTTTAGATGAGTATTGTCATTGCGAGGAGCCCCTGAGGGACGACGCGGCAATCCATTAGCGGGACCTGGATTGCTTCGCTTCGCTCGCAATGACGAATGACTTGAAAATCAGCACTGACAACGCCATATGGCCCTCCGGGAGTCGGGTGGACGTTTGCGTTCGCTCACCGGGTCAGGTCCGGAAGGAAGCAGCCCAGGTGGATTGCGGCGGGTCGCTCGGCTCCTTTTTCCTATCTCATCCACATGACAAAAGCGCTGCCAGCGCCTAGCTAGTCATGCATGGGTGATTCACCGGAAAATACTGACACGCCGCCGTGGGAAACGCAGCAGGACGAAGAACAGCAGCCAAGCGCCGCTGAGCTGGAGGCTGCCGGGCAGTCCGCGATGTTCGGCGACCCTTCGCCGGAAGCAAAAGCGGAGCCTACATCCGAGGAACAAGCCGTTCATCCTGCGCCACCGGCTCCAGCAGACACTAATCAGCCCTACCGCGTACTCGCCCGCAAATACCGCCCGCAGACCTTCAAGGAACTGATCGGGCAGCAGGCGATGGTGACGACGCTCGCCAACGCGATCAAACGCGACCGGCTGGCGCACGCCTTCCTGATGACCGGCGTTCGCGGGGTCGGCAAGACCTCTACTGCCCGTTTGATCGCGAAGGCCCTGAATTGCGTAGGGCCAGACGGGCAGGGCGGCCCGACGATTGACCCATGCGGAGTGTGCGAACCCTGCACGGCGATTGCGGAAGGCCGCCATATCGACGTGATCGAAATGGACGCGGCCTCCAACACCGGGGTCGACGATGTGCGCGAGATCATCGAAGCGGTGCGCTATGCTGCGGTCAGTGCGCGCTACAAGATCTACATCATTGACGAAGTTCACATGCTTAGCCGCAACGCGTTCAACGCGCTGCTCAAGACGCTGGAAGAGCCGCCGCCGCATGTGAAATTCCTGTTCGCCACCACCGAAGTCGAGAAGCTGCCTGTGACGGTCCTCAGCCGTACCCAGCGCTTCGACCTGCGCCGCATTTCGAGCGAGCTCCTGGAAAAGCATTTTGCATGGGTGTGCGAGCAGGAGGGCATTGCCGCAGAGGATGAAGCGATCCGCATTATTGCGGGCGCGGCTGAAGGTTCGGTGCGCGATGGCCTTTCCATCCTCGACCAGGCGATTGCCCATGCGGACCTCGACACCGGGGGCAAGGTGACGGGCGAGCGCGTGCGCGACATGCTTGGCCTCGCTGACAAGAGCGCGCAGCGCAAGCTGCTCGAAGTGTTGCTTTCAGGCGATGCCAAGGCGCTGCTTTCAGGCGTTGCGGACCAATACGCGCTGGGCGTCGAACCGCTGGCGCTGATGCGCGGGCAGCTTGATCTGGTGCACCGCGTGACCGTCGCAAAGGTTACAGGAGCACAGCCCGATGCGCCAACCAGCGAGGAGCGCGCGGCTCTGGGTGAGCTTGCCAATCGCTTGTCGCCCGGACAGCTTCACCGGCTGTGGCAATTACTCCTCAAGGGTCATGAGGAAGTGCGCGCTGCGCCCGATCCGCTGGTTTCGGCGCAAATGGCGCTGCTGCGCGTGCTGCATGCCAATGAACTGCCCGATCCGGGCAAGCTTGCGGACAAGCTGGAAGAACTCGTCAAGCGCGGGCCAGCACCGACCAATGGCGATACGTCCAGCGCCTCTGCTGACGCTGCTCCCGCTGCAAGCGCGGGCGCGCCCGGCTGGGCAGCGCTGGTTCAGCAAGTCGATGACAACGGCCAGCTGCGCGTTGCTCAACTGATGCGCGACTGGATCCGCGTTATCGAGATCGGGGCCGACAGGCTGGTCTATTCGCTCGCGCCGGGCATGAGCGATGATCCCGCGCCGGAAATCCGCGAAGCTTTGCTCAAGGTTACCGGCCAGCGCTGGCAGCTCGAGCAAAGCGAGAGCGAAGGCGTACCGACCTTGCGCGAACAGGCGGAAGCCAAGGCCAGGGCCGATGATGAACGCCGGCGCAATCATCCGCTTGTCAAAGCCGTGCTGGAAGGCTTTCCCGATGCTGAAATCCTCAATGAAACCGATAACGTCACGCGCGCTGCCAGCGACCGCTGGAGCCGCTGAGACCTCCCGCAAATGAAGGACACCGAGCGATGAAATCGATGGAAGAAATGATCCAGGCCGCACAGAAGGCGGCGGAGACCATCCAGACGCAGATGAACGAGATGCAGGCCAAGCTCGACGCAATCGAGGTTGAAGGCCAGTCGGGCGGCGGTCTCGTCAAGGTTCGTGCGAGCGCGAAGGGTCGCATCCTTGGCGTTTCGATCGACGAGAGCCTGATGAAGCCAGAAGAAAAGCAGATGGTCGAAGACCTTGTGACCGCCGCTTTCAACGATGCGCGCGACAAGGCCGACCGCGTTTCTGCCGAGGAAATGAAGAGAGTGCAGGGCGGAATGGGCCTGCCACCGGGCTTTAACCTGCCCGGCATGGGCTGAGGGACACTCTTGCCGTGGCCCGCCTGTCCGGCGATCTGAAACTGGGGTTCTGGGCAGCGTCGGCTTCTGCCGCGCTGGCGCTGTTCTATTCGCTTGCGCAAATTGCCGAGTGGCTGGGCTGGCTCGGCTCGCAGGGCGGACCCAACGCCTCCAGCACTGCCTTCGGTCTAGCGTTGCTGCTGACCCCATCGCTGTTGCTGGGACCTGCCTTCCTCGCGGCGATTGCCTGCATGCGAAGCCTGGTGCCAATCGATCGTTCGGGCATCGCGCTGGCAGCGCTGGCCTTCGCCGCAATCTACGCGACGCTTACAGGGCTGGTCTATTTTGTTCAGCTGACCTTCGTCGGGCCGCGACTGATTGAAGCCGATACTGCAGATATCGCCCTGTTGCTGTTCGTTCCCTACGAATCCTTTCTTTTTGCGATCGATCTGTTGGGATACAGCTTCATGTCGCTCGCCACACTGTTTGCAGCGTTTGCCTTGTCGAGCGACGTCCGCGCGAGCGCTGCACGCTTGGCTCTGCTGGCGAACGGGCTGCTCCTACCCTTCCTCGCGCTGCAGATGTTCATCCCCGCGCTAATCTGGCCCGCGGCCAGCTGGGCGTTTCTGTTCCCGCTGGCGATGATCCTGCTTGCTCGCCTTTTTCTTGCAATCGGCGTAAAGGGATGAACCGCAAGCGTTAGGCCCCTGCCAGCTATGGATCTCACAAAATTCATGCTAGTGGCGATACGCAACCGAATTTCTGAAGGGGGAATGTCATGGCTACCGTGATGAACGATAATGGCACCGGCACTGATGCGGATGTCCGCGCGCAGGTGAGTGATGAGGAATGGGCGGTTCGCGTCGATCTCGCCGCTGCCTATCGTCTCGTGGCGCTGTATGGCTGGGACGATCTGATCTTCACACACCTTTCTGCACGTGTGCCGGGGCCTGAGCACCATTTCCTGATCAATCCTTATGACATGATGTTTGAGGAGATCACGGCCTCCTCGCTGGTCAAGATCGATGTCGATGGGCAGCCGGTGATACCGACATCGCATCCGGTCAATCCGGCGGGCTTCACGATCCACTCTGCGCTGCACATGAATTGCGAGGATGCCCACGCGGTGATGCATCTCCACACGCCAGCAGGCCAGGCGGTAAGCGCGATGAAGGACGGCTTGCTTGAGCATACCCAGACCGGGATGATCGCGCGTGCGGACATTGCCTATCACGAGTATGAAGGCATCGCGACAGACCTCGAAGAGCGCGAGCGGCTGGTTGCAGACATGGGCGACAAGCATACCATGATCCTGCGGAACCACGGAACCCTCGCGATCGGCAAGACGGTGGGCGAATGCTTCCTGCGGCTCTATTTTATCGAGCGAGCGTGCGATGCGCAGGTCAAGATGCTCGCCGCCGGGCGCGACTATCTTTACAACCCGCCACAAGGCACGCCTGAGAAAGTCAAGGCGCAGACGCCGCCGGCTGGCATCGGGATGGTCGCAAACGCGCTCGCTTGGCCGGCGCTGCTGCGCAAGCTCGACCGGATCGACCCGAGCTTCCGCGACTAGCACAGCTGCAGGAGGCAGCACAGGATCCGGTAAGCTGATCTTCACCAGTTTACCTCCTCCCTGAGAGCTGTCCGCGTTTGAGACAGGCATCGGGGCGGCTATAGACTGGCCCCGGCCTTATCCTTTCTAACCATGCACATGAGCGACAAACCGAGTTCAACGATCCAGTATGTGATCAAGGCAGAGGATCTGCGCGCGATAAACTATCTCGCGCCGGATCACCCGCGGCCGCGCTCGGTTGAATGGATCAATCGCGGTACCGATCAGACCATGCGTCCGACAACCACCGCGATGCTAATGCGTACGCTCTACAAGCCAACCCGCAGTCCGAGTGTGCAGAAACTGCATGACAGCGCTGGCCTGCGCGTGGTCTTTCGGAGCGAACAAGACCGTGAGGCGTTCGCCAGCGCGTTTCGCAAGGCATGTCAGCAGGAGCAGGTCCTCAGGGACGATGTGATCTGCGCCATGTTCGACAGCCGTGAAGCCGCGGAAAAGGCGATCGGCGAATTGCGCGAGGTTGGCATTCCGGCGAAGGCCATCTCGCTGCTGTTCCGAGCAAGCCAGTTCATGGACACTGATGCACAGTGGCCTGAAGGGCACAGCCCGCTCAGCATCGCCGGTGCCATCGCTGGCGGCGGTGTCGCAGGCGCGCTCGTTGGCATCGGGGTCTTGCTTGTTCCCGGCGTGGGGCCTGTTGCGGCTGGCGGGGCAATTGCTGCCTCGGCATTATCCTCGATGGCGTCGGTCAGCGGCGTGATCGGTGCAACCGGCGGCGCACTCGCCAAGATGCTCACTGACCATGATGTCGATGGCGTGACCGCGGCGCAGTATGATGACGAGATCCGCCGCGGCAAGGTGTTCCTTTCCGTCGACACCAGGATTGCCGGTGGCATGGGCGACACCGCAGCGCGCGTGATGGAGAAGCATGGCGGACGTGCAGGCCACCACTCAGAGGCGAACCAGCCGAGGGCGCTGGCGTCCTGAGCCGTCCAATTGGGCGCGCAGGTATGACCACACATACCAAGCTTACCCGGCAGGCAATCCACAGTTAGGCAGTAACCGGCCATTGCGGCCCGGCTACAGGCTTCCCATATCAACGATGAAATGGCGGCCTTTGAGCCGGTAACGAAGCAATTGGGCAGTGTTGGCTGCCGACTGGAACATCAATGACGTACTCTCTCCCGCTCCTTCCCCTGCGCGACATAGTCGTGTTTCCTGGCATGGTGGTTCCGCTTTTCGTGGGCCGTGACAAGTCTGTCGCGGCGCTTGAGGCGGCGATGGAAGCGGACAAGGATATCTTCCTCGTGGCGCAGCTCGATCCGGGATGCGACGATCCGGGCCGGGATGAAATCTATGATATTGGTGTCATCGCGCAGGTTCTCCAGCTGCTGAAACTGCCTGACGGAACCGTCCGCGTTCTGGTAGAGGGCAAGGCCCGCGCCAGCCTGACGGGATTGCGCCCGGAAGGCGGTTACATTCTTGCAGAGATCGAAACGCGCGAAGAGCAGACCGTAGCGGGCAGCGAAGTGACCGCGCTGATGCGCCAGGTGACTGAACAGTTCGGCGAATATGCCAAGCTCAACAAGAAGCTGGGCGATGATGCCAGTGCGGACCTGAGCGACGTTGACGACGCGGGCCAGCTGGCTGATGGCATTGCGGCCGCGATCAGCGCGAAGGTTGCTGACAAGCAAGCGCTTCTGTCTGAGGAAAACCCGCTGAAGCGGCTCGAAATGGTCATGTCCTTCATGGAAGGCGAGCTGTCCGTGCTGCAGGTCGAGCGCAAGATCCGTGGGCGTGTGAAGCGCCAGATGGAGAAGACCCAGCGCGAATACTACTTGAACGAGCAGCTCAAGGCGATCCAGAGCGAGCTGGGTGGCGGCGACGGCGAAGACGGCGATGAAATCGCTGAGCTGACGGAGAAGGTCGAGAAGACCAAGCTTTCAAAGGAAGCCCGCACCAAGGCCAAGGCCGAGCTCAAGAAGCTGCGCGCGATGCAGCCGATGAGCGCGGAAGCGACTGTCATCCGCAATTACCTCGATGTGTTGCTGGGGCTGCCATGGGGCAAGAAGTCCCGGCTCAAGAAGGATATCGCCAAAGCACAGGAAGTGCTTGATGCGGATCACTATGGCCTCGAAAAGGTCAAGGACCGGATTATCGAATATCTCGCGGTGCAGGCCCGCACCAACAAGCTCAAAGGTCCGATCCTGTGTCTCGTCGGCCCTCCCGGCGTTGGCAAGACTTCGCTTGGCAAGTCGATCGCCAAGGCTACGGGCCGCAAATTTGTGCGTCAGTCCTTGGGCGGCGTTCGTGACGAGGCGGAAATTCGCGGTCACCGGCGGACTTATATCGGTTCGCTGCCCGGCAAGATCGTGACCAATCTCAAGAAGGCGGAGAGCAGCAATCCGCTGTTCCTGCTCGACGAGATCGACAAGCTTGGGCAGGACTTCCGGGGCGATCCCGCCTCGGCATTGCTTGAAGTGCTCGACCCTGAACAGAACAGCAAGTTCCAGGACCATTATCTCGAGCTCGATATTGATCTCTCGGACGTGATGTTTGTCACGACCGCGAACAGCCTTAACCTGCCGCAGCCGCTGCTGGACCGGATGGAGATCATCCGCCTTGAAGGCTATACCGAAGACGAGAAGGTCGAGATCGCCAAGCGGCACCTGATCCCGAAACAGATCGAGGCGCATGGTCTGAAGGACGGCGAGTTCACCCTCACCGAAGAAGGTTTGCGCGCGCTGATCCGCCATTATACGCGTGAAGCAGGTGTACGCACGCTGGAGCGCGAGATCGCGCGTCTGGCGCGTAAGAGCTTGCGCAAGATCCTCGAGAAGCAGGCCACCGAAATTACCATTACCGCTGAGAATATCGGCGACTTCGCCGGCGTGCAAAAATTCAAGCACGGAGTTTCGGAAGAGGAAGCGCAGATCGGCGCTGTGACCGGGCTCGCCTGGACCTCGGTTGGCGGTGAACTGCTCACGATCGAAAGCGTGACCACGCCGGGCAAGGGCGAGATCAAATCGACCGGCAAGCTCGGCGATGTGATGAGCGAGAGTATCGCCGCGGCGTTCAGCTTCGTGAAGGCGCGCGCGCCTGCCTACGGGATCAAGCCATCGATCTTCCAGCGCAAGAACATCCACATTCACTTGCCTGAGGGGGCGGTGCCCAAGGATGGTCCAAGTGCCGGGATCGGCATGGTTACCTCGATCGTTTCGACGCTGACAGGTGTCGCTGTGCGTCCCGATGTCGCGATGACCGGCGAGGTTACTTTGCGCGGCCGTGTGCTGGCAATCGGCGGTTTGAAGGAGAAGCTGCTCGCGGCCCTTCGCGGCGGGATCAAGACAGTCCTCATTCCGGAAGAGAATGTGAAGGACCTTGCCGAGATTCCCGACAATGTGAAGGAAGGCCTCGAAATCATCCCGGTCGCGCATGTCGATGCGGTGCTGGAACACGCGCTGACATCAATGCCCGAGCCGATTGAATGGACTGAAAAGGATGATCTCGCGAGCCAGCCGCAAGGGGCGATCGATCCAGGCGACGGTGCCCCTACCGCGCATTGATCCGAGCTGGGATTTGCATCGCATCGAATCGGCTGGGGCGAAAGCTGCGTGAGCAAGTGATCCAAGCGGAGTGCTGCCGCTTAGCGCATCACCTCAGCTTCAATTCGTCGCAAATGACCGCAGAATGGCTCAAATTGGCGCTTTTTCGCTTCATTTGCCTTTGACTCACGCCTTCCAAGCTCGCAGGTTGCGATGATTCGCGCCAAGCGATTCCCGGTCCCGGGAAGCACATCACAAATCATGCAGATGATATTTGAATGAGGGGGTTCTCATAAGATGAACAAGAATGATCTGATCAGCGCGGTCGCCGATGCCAGTGGTCTGTCGAAAAGCGACGCTTCCAGTGCAGTGGAAGGTGTGTTCGATTCCATCACCAAGGCACTTTCTGGCGGCGACGAAGTGCGACTGGTTGGTTTCGGCACCTTTTCTGTAGCGAAGCGAAAGGCTTCGACCGGTCGCAACCCCCGGACCGGTGAGCCGATGACGATCAAGGCTTCCAACCAGCCCAAGTTCAAGGCCGGCAAGGGTCTGAAAGACGCAGTGAACTGATTTCGGATTGGCCGGGCGAAATCCGGCCTTCAAGCCAAATCTGGCATTCAAGAATGACCCCGCGGGAGCTGATCCGGCGGGGTTTTTCTATGTTCAGCGATGCTTCAAATGCGTCAATTGAAGCGCACCAAAGCGGTCGGAGCGCTCGAAGTGCCAGCATCGACATCCCAGCTCAGCACCCGCGTATCGCCCGTGCTGCTCGCACCTTCGTCGGTGTTGTTCGCCAGGATTTCCCCAGTCGTGCGGATGGTGAAGGTCCCTGCCATGACTGGCAGGTCCGGCAGCTTGTCGGCATCTTCGTTCGCCATGGCGGCCAGTCCACCAAGTCCGGCCATTCCGCCCATCATCGCACCCATCGGGTTGGAACCATCGTCAGCGGCAAACCCCGGTGCATTGACGCGGACGGTGTTCTCATCACGCAGGACGATCTGCACGAAGGGTTTGGTCGCCGGGAAACCTTCGATTGTCGGGAACATGAAGTCGTGACCCAATTGGCCCGATACCGCATAACTGACGTCATAGACGCCGTTGCCCTTGATCTCGACGCGGTTCCAGCCGCGATGACGCAGCAGCAGCTTGCGCAGTTTTTCAGTTGCTTCGGGATCGCTCGGGTCAATGCCTCCCATCATCGCGGCCATTTCCTCAGCGTCCTTCCTCGCTTTTGCGGCACGTTCTTCCGCGCCAGCGTCCCACTCAGCCCGCTGAGCGGCAATTTCGTCAGCGGTGCATTCGCGCTGCTCGAAGGTATCCTCGTCGTAGCATTCTTCCGCTTCGAACTGTTCGGCCGCATTGCCCATCTGCGCGAGCTGGCTGAGGCCGAGGAAGAAGATTTCGCCTTCGTACGTAAAGGCGAAGGTCCCGTCGTCATTGAGGTCAAGCGTAGAGGCGAATTTGCCCGGCGATATCAGGCATCCGGTCAGCAGCAGCGGTGCCGCGAGGACAAACAGGAAGCGTGCAAACATGGCAAATTACCCCTCGAATTCTCGTGTGGCGCAAGCATAGAGCGCGATTGCTGCCGCATTGCTAACATTAAGGCTCTCAATATCGCGCGTGATCGGCAGCCGGGCGAGCGCGTCGCAATGCTGCTGGATATTGTGCCGCATCCCTTCGCCCTCTGCGCCCAGCACCAGCGCGACCGGCCCAGCGGGAAGGGCTTCAGCAAGCGTTTCCTCGGCGTGTCCGGTCAATCCGATCCGCCAATACCCGGCATCGGCCAGTTCATCGAGCGCGCGGGCGAGGTTCACGACCCGCACCCACGGCACGACTTCCAGTGCGCCAGAGGCTGACTTTGCGACCACGCCCGATTCAGGCGGGGCGTGGCGATCCTGAGTGACGATGGCTGCCGCGCCGAACGCTGCCGAGGAGCGCAGGATCGCGCCGACATTGTGCGGATCGGTCACCTGGTCGAGCACCACGATGGGGCGGGCGGGCTCGGCATCCGTGAACTCGTCGAGAAAACGGTCCGCCAGCGGCAGGCACTCCAGCACCAGCCCTTGATGCGGGGCATCCTTGGCGACCAGCCGCGCAAGGTCGGTCACATCGGCATACTCGACCGGGAAATCAGGTGGCAGCTCGCCATCGAGCGAATCGATGCCCTCGCGCGTGGCCCACAGCTTGCGATGTTCGCGCGCGGGGTTCTTGAGCGCAGCCTCGACAGCATGGCGGCCCCACAGGCGGACATTGCCAGCGGTGGCCCGGCCTGAACCGCGTCCGCCTTTCATCCGGCCAGCGCGGCCGCGCAGCGCTTTCTTCTTGTTCTTCGACATAGTGATAGCGCCATGCCAGCGCGCGCGCCGAAGGGGAAGTGCTGTCTTCGCTGAGGGAGCCGGTGGTGGACAGGGCTGGATTCGAACCAGCGTACGCTTGCGCGGGCAGATTTACAGTCTGCTGCCTTTAACCACTCGGCCACCTGTCCACTTACCGGGTCGATGCTGCGGCTGGGCCGCTGCTCAAGATGCGATGCCGCTAGGCTCCGCATTGCCGAGACGCGCCCCTTTGGCGAAGCGTGATCATGCTGTCAACAAGCCATCTCCAATGCTTGCCCCAATGCCTCACAGGCACTACCGCGCAAAGCCATGTCAGACAGCACTCATCCTGTTATCAGCTCCACCGGCCTGTTCACGCCGGAAGAGAGCATCACAAACGCAGAACTGGTCGACAGCTTCAACGCGTTCGTCGACAAGCATAATGCGCAGCACGCAGATGCGATTGCGGCTGGCGCAATGGAGCCACTCCATCACAGCTCGGTTGAATTCATCGAAAAGGCGAGCGGTATCAAGGCGCGCCACGTGATGGCGAAGCAGCCCATACTCGACCCTGATATCATGGCGCCGCGCTGGGCCGAGCGCAGCAATGACGAGCTTTCGATCATGGCGGAAATCGGTGTGAAGGCGTGCAAGCAAGCACTCGAGCGGGCAGGCCGTGATGCAAAGGATGTCGATGCGGTACTGTGTGCGGCATCCAACATGGAGCGCCCCTATCCGGCGATGGCGGTCGAAATCCAGGACGCGCTGGGTATTGATGGCTTTGGCTTTGACATGAACGTTGCGTGTTCGTCTGCGACTTTCGGGATCCAGACTGCAGCGGACTATATTCGTGCAGGTAATGCAACGAGCGTGCTGGTGGTAAGTCCGGAGATCACCTCTGGTCACCTCAATTGGCGCGACCGCGATAGCCACTTCATCTTTGGTGATGTTGCCACAGCTGTGCTGGTCGAATCGCGCGCGAAAGCTCCGGCGCAACATTGGGACATCCTCGGCACCAAGCTGAAGACGGTCTTTTCCAATAATATCCGCAACAATTTCGGCTTCTTGAACCGAGCGCATCCCGAAAGCGCTGGTGGCGCGGACAAGCTGTTCGTCCAGGAAGGGCGCAAGGTCTTCAAGGAAGTCGTGCCGATGGTCGCGCAGATGATCGTGGATGAAGCCGATCGGCTGGGTATCGATCCGCAGAGCCTCAGGCGGCTTTGGCTGCACCAGGCCAATGCCGGCATGAACCGTCTGATCGCGCAGCGCGTGCTCGGCCACGAAGCGAGTGAGGATGAGAGCCCGACAGTGCTCGATACCTACGGCAACACCTCAAGCGCGGGCTCGATCATCGCCTTCCATCAGCACAGCGATGACCTGAGACCAGGCGATACCGGACTGATCTGCAGCTTTGGCGCGGGTTACTCTGCCGGGACTGTGTTCGTGCGCAAAGCGGGCTGAGCAAAGCGGTTTTCACGGCGTGCCAGCCAGGCGTCCCAGCCAGCGATAGCGGCGGTCGACAGCTTCCATACGATCGCGGTTGCGATGACGGATACAAGGCCATCCACCGCATAGTGGTATGCGAGGTGAACCGAGCCGATCCAGATCAGGATCAGGAACAGCATGAAGAACCAGCCGGCCTCGCGCGAGACGCGGCGGATCGCAAGCCAGAACAGCATCGCCATCGAGACATGCATGGATGGCATTGCGGTAATCCCGCTACCAAGGCCGCGCTCGCCCGCGTTGTACCAGCCAAGCAGCAGGTCCTGCACATGGAGCGTCAGGACCGGATAATGCTCGTTGGCTTCATTGAGATAGGCCATCTGCGCATCGAAAGTGGGATCGCCAAGGATGGGACCAACGAAGCATGGACCCACGGACGCAAGCCAGGTTGCCATGCCCCCGCCTATGATGGTCCAGATCAGGAAGAACCCAAGCAGATATTCGCGCCGGATGGCCTGACCGCCGCGATAGAACAGGAAGAATATCGTCCCGGCATAAATCAGCAGCATCCATGCATGATAGAGCATCGCCATGCCTGAGGTGATGAGGGGATAGCCAAACACCGGTTGCAAGACTTGCCAGGCGTCATAGCCTGCGAAAATGGCGCGATCCCACGCGATGAAGGCCGGGTCCCAGTCGAAATCGTTGAACAGCGGGATCATCGACTTCAGCTTCGAAAAGAACGGCATGAAGACGATGATGAGCGCGAATGTCGGGATGCTTGCGATGACGGCGGGGCTCTTCAGCCGCGCGCTGTAGGTTTCGATCAGGAAGCGGGTCGGTCCATCCGGCCGGTTCCTGACCAGCAGCAGAGCTGCGTCAAGCACCAGCAAGGCAAAGCCGGCAACCATGTAGAGGCGGCCATTGGCAAGGATCAGATCCGGCCCGATACCGACACCATGGTTGGCAAACAGCACGAGGCAGAATGCAAAAAGGCTGGTGGCGACTGCGTAAACCGGAGCGTCTCTCAACAACAGATGCAGCACACGCTTGCCATCGAGGGCCGTTGCCAACGCAGGTTCTCCGGACGCGCTAATCATAGACTTGCGCGTTAAGCATGTTTGATTAACGAAATCCTACCGCCTTGCCGCGCGGTCAAGGAACCGTTGGTGGAAAGTCTCACGGCTTGTGACTCCCTCGCAAACGCACTACGTGGCACTCATGGCAGGTGAAATTCTCGATAATCAGGGGCGCGGCGAAGTCAGCTGGAGCTGGCCGCCGATCCATCCTGAAGGACGCAAATTCGGCTTGATTGCAGTTGCGATCAGCCTTGTTTTTCTGCTCTTGCTGGATTGGGAGATCGTTGGCTGGCCGCTGCTCGCGCTGTCCGGCGGTGTGTTTGCCTTCTTCCGCGATCCCGAACGCGTGGTTCCGCAGGACGAGAACGCGATTGTCGCGCCTGCTGACGGGCTGGTATCGCTCATCACTCAGGTCGAGCCGCCCGAAGAGCTCAAGATTGACGACGGCTCCGGCACCAAGGGCTTGCCCGATGGCCTCGTGACGCGTGTGTCGATCTTCATGAGCGTGTTCGATGTGCACATCAACCGCGCGCCGATCAGCGGTGCAGTGCGAAGGGTGGTCTATATTCCCGGCAAGTTCATGAACGCTGACCTCGACAAGGCCAGCGAAGAGAATGAGCGCCAGCATATCCTGATCGAACGGTCAGACGGTATCGCGATAGGCTTTACGCAAATCGCAGGGCTCGTGGCACGCCGCATTGTGCCGTTCGTGAAGCCGGGCGATCTGCTTGCGGTGGGACAGCGCGTCGGCCTGATCCGGTTTGGAAGCCGCGTCGATGTATACCTGCCCGCCGGCACCCAGCCGCGCGTTCTGCTGGGGCAGAAGGTTGTCGCTGGCGAAACGATCCTTGCACAGCTGGGCGAGACCAAACTGCTCGAAGGCAAGGCCCAGTGAGTGAACATGGCGGGGACAATGCTCCGCGTGTCGGACCGAAAGCGACTGAGGATGAACTGCCCGTAGCTGCGCCGCGCAGGCGCGGCCTTTCCTTGCGGGTGATGCTGCCAAACATCGTGACTGCCGCGGCCTTGTGCTCAGGATTGACAGGGATCCGTTTTGCCATTGCAGGCGACTGGAACTTTGCCATCCTTGCGGTGATCCTGGCTGGAATACTCGACGGAGTGGATGGGCGCATTGCGCGCCTGCTCAATGCGCAGTCGCGTTTCGGTGCGGAACTGGACAGTCTTGCCGATTCGCTGAGCTTCGGCATGGCGCCGGCGCTGATCCTTTATATGTGGAGCCTGCAGGAGCTGCCCCGCATCGGCTGGTTTGCTGCGCTTGCCTTTGCCATCTGCTGCGCTTTGCGGCTCGCGCGCTTCAATGCGCAGATCGATACCGATGATCAACCACACAAGTCTGCAGGCTTTCTCACCGGCGTTCCCGCACCTGTAGGGGCAGGGCTGGCTTTCCTGCCGTTCTACCTTTGGAAGACCACTGATCTGGAGATCTTCCGTGAGCCGCTTTACGTCTCGATCTGGCTCGCTTTGATCGCCTTCCTGATGATTTCCAACATGGCGACGCTGAGTTGGGGTTCGATCAGGCCGCGCCGGTCAGTCCGGCTGGAGCTGATAGCACTGGGCGGTCTCGTCTTTGCTGCTCTGCTGCTGGAGCCATGGTGGACCCTGGTCGGCATCTGCGTCGTTTATCTCGCGCTGATGCCTTACGCGCTGATGCGCTACGGCAAGGTCAGGCGGCAGCGGCGAGAGGACGCAGCGCACGGATAGCGGCGGCGGGCTTGCGCGAAGGCAGAGCCACGACTTTCGGTTCCGCTTCGATCCGTGGGCGGACCACGGTCACCAGCACATCATTGCAGAATGAGTAGGCCTGGCGGCGTTCACCCTGCAAACGGCGAAACGCCCGACGTGCGCGCAGTGCGCTGTCCGTCAGGGACAGGGCCACCAGAACCGCGGTGACGCAAAACAGAACGACCACAGCATATGCGAACATCATCTGATCCTATCTCTTGGTCTGCCATCCACTCTTGACAGAGGGATGAGAACATAGTGAAAACACTCAGGCAGCGGATTTGATCCCTGCAGAACGCCTATGTTCTCTTTTTGTTCTGGCCTGTCAAGCAGGAAATTCGACAAGTGGAGTCATATATGCGGCGGCGTCAGTGCGAATTGGGGCTGGATTTCTCTGAAAAGTCCCGCTATCCGCGCGCTCGCTGATCCCAAAAGGGTGGCTCATCCGAGCAATCCGGGCGCAGTAAATCCACATGAAGAGCACTTCATACCGGTGCCAGATGCGGGAGCTCCGCAGACGGTTCCAGCTCTTCAGAGGCATAACCGGAAAGGAATTTACCTATGGCGGCTCCTACCGTCACGATGCAGCAATTGATTGAGGCCGGCGCACACTTTGGCCACCAGACCCACCGCTGGAACCCGCGAATGAAGCCGTACATCTTCGGCGCTCGCAACGGTGTTCACATCATCGACCTGTCGCAGACCGTGCCGCTGTTCGCGCGCGCGCTCGACTTCGTTGAAGCCACAACCCGCGCAGGCGGCAAGGTGCTGTTCGTTGGCACCAAGCGCCAGGCACAGGACCCGATCCGCGAGGCCGCTCGCCAGTCAGGCCAGCACTTCGTCAACCACCGCTGGCTCGGCGGCATGCTGACCAACTGGAAGACGATTTCGCAATCGATCAAGCGCTTGAAGACTCTCGAAGAGCAGCTCTCGGGCGACACCAGCGGTTTCACCAAGAAGGAAGTCCTTCAGCTGACGCGCGAGCGTGACAAGCTGGAACTCTCGCTTGGCGGCATTCGCGACATGGGCGGCATCCCGGACGTGATGTTCGTGATCGACGCCAACAAGGAAGACCTCGCCATCAAGGAAGCGGCGGTACTCGGCATTCCGGTAATCGCGATCCTCGATACCAATGTCGATCCGTCGGGCATCGCTTTCCCGGTACCCGGCAATGACGACGCCAGCCGTGCTGTGCGCATGTATTGCGACGCGGTTGCTGCGGCTGCCATCGCTGGTCGCGGCGGTGCAGTTGCGGACAGCGGCGTAGATGTCGGTGCGATGGACACGCCTCCTGCTGAAGCAGAAGCGGTCGCTTAACACCCCCGAACGGGCGCGGCCTGTCTCGGCCGCGTCGCATTACCAGACAAGAGCGCCAGCAGGTCCGGAAATACGGGCTTGCGGTGCTGCTAATCAATTCAAGAAGGAATTTCCCATGGCCGATTTCACCGTCGCCGATGTGAAGGCTCTGCGCGAAAAGACCGGCGCAGGCATGATGGATGCAAAGAAAGCGCTTGCCGAAGCAGGTGGCGATATCGAAGCTGCTGTTGACGCGCTGCGCGCGAAAGGTCTCGCGACCGCACAGAAGAAGTCCAGCCGTACAGCCGCAGAAGGCCTCGTCGGCGTTGCCGTTGAAGGTACGAAGGGCGTTGCTGTGGAAGTCAACTCGGAAACCGATTTCGTGGCCAAGAACGACAAGTTCCAGGACTTCGTGCGCAAGACCACTCAGGTTGCGCTCGGCGTTGGCAGCGACGATGTTGACGCGCTCAAGGCAGCTGCATACCCCGATGGGGGTACTGTCGCTGACAAGCTGACCGACAATGTTGCGACTATCGGTGAGAACCAGCAGGTCCGCCGGATGAAGAGCGTTGCGGTGTCGCAGGGCGCTGTCGTTTCCTATGTCCACAATGCGGCCGCTGATGGCCTCGGCAAGATCGGCGTTCTGGTCGCGCTGGAAAGCGACCTTGGCGCAGACGTGCTGGAGCCGTTCGGCAAGCAGCTCGCCATGCACATCGCATCGATGTTCCCGCAGGCGCTCGATGCCGACAGCCTCGATCCCGATGTGATCGCACGTGAGCGCGCGATTGCAGCGGAAAAGGCTGCCGAGAGCGGCAAGCCGGCTGAAGTGCAGGAAAAGATGGTCGATGGCGCGATCAAGAAGTTCGCGAAGGAAAACGCGCTGCTGAGCCAGATGTTCGTGATGGACAACAAGTCTTCGGTTGAAGACGTTGTCGCCAAGACTGCCAAGGACAATGGCGGCTCGATCAAGCTGACGGATTATGTCCGCTTCCAGCTCGGCGAAGGCATCGAGAAGGAAGAAAGCGATTTCGCCGCCGAGGTTGCCGCAGCCGTCGCTGGCTAAGCCTCTTCCGATCATCGGAATTTTGGCACGGGCCGGGGTGTATGTTGCATCCCGGCCCGTTGTCTTTTGAGCCGACCTCGCGCACCTGCTGCCTTCGTAAGGGTAGGGGAAACTTGTGCAATTTACCAAAGCGACGCTGGCATGCGCAACGATCTTGGCTGCGTGCTCAAACGGGCCAGCAACACCGGCAGGTGCGCAAGCGACCGAGGCGCCAAGCCAGAGGGCCGAAGGGCTGCCCTATGAAATTCTCGGGACTGAAGTGCACGACCTGACCGACTTGGCAAGCGGGCTGAACTATCAGGTCTTCGTTAGCCTCCCGCCGAGCTACGACAAGGACTCGGCAAAGCGCTTTCCCGTCGTCTTTGTGACCGATGCGGATTACGGATTTCCGATGCTGCGGCTGATCGGGCGGCGCATGAACGGCGCCGGTCCGAAAATCGAAGAATTCATCCTCGTCGGCCTGTCCTACGAAAAGGGACAGGATCCGATGGCTAGCAGGCGGCGCGATTACACGCCGACCCCGCGCGGCGCATCGGATGCGCCAGCGGGTGCTCTCCACGGACAGTCGTTGCGCTATCGCGACTATATTCGCACTGCGGTGATCCCGTTCATCGAAAGCAGGTACCGCACGCGGCCTGACAAGCGCATCTATGTCGGCCATTCCTATGGCGGATTGCTCGGCGCGGAAATTCTGCTGACTGATCCTACGATGTTCAGCGGCTATGTTCTGGGCAGTCCGTCCTTCTGGTTCGACAAGCGCCACCTTCTTAAGGAAACGCCAAGGCTGCTCGACGAATCCGAACCCCTCGCGGCCAAAGTCTACATGTACGCTGGTGAATTCGAGGCGCAGAGGATCGGTGACCGGCGGTACCAGCAGGAAGTGGACATGGTCGTCGATAATGCGACCTTTGCCGCGATGCTTAATGGTCGCGATTTTCCTGAACTTGCGCTTACGTCAGAAGTGTTTGAAGAAGAAGATCACCTGTCAGTTGCCCCGCGCGGCTTCACCCGCGGCCTTCTCACGCTCCTCCCTGCGCAGGCCGCACGGTGATCCGCTTTCCAGCGGATTATATCGCCCAAGGACCGCTCTTACATATTGGGACAGAACGGTTTTTGTTGCCGGCTTGCGAAAGAATCACGGGAACCGAGCCGCAGCAAACGTGGTTTCCTGAGAAAGCCATCAAGGCGGATCGGCGCAGCGCCGCATACGCCGCTCTCGCTTGAGCGAGGCCTCTGACTGTTCCGGGTCGCAATCGGGATTGCTCAGCGGGCTCTGTCCCCGTGGACAGAAGCGGCACCCTTGCGGCCAGCACGTCGTTCCAGATTGACCGTTTGCGGTCGTTTGCGCGAAAGGGAAGAGCACGGCTTTTGCGAGCCTTTCCCTTTGCGCGAGGCCATAAGGGCCGCTAAGGCTTCCCGCGTATTTAGGTCCACTGAACGGAAAATCCTGTCTTATGCCAATGCCTGAGATCAAGCGCGTCCTGCTCAAGCTGTCTGGCGAAGTGCTGATGGGGGAGCAGGAATACGGTATTGATCCTGCCTATGTCGCGCGGCTTGCAGAGGAAGTGAAGGCCGCCAAGGATACAGGCCTCGAAATCTGTCTCGTGATCGGTGGCGGCAATATTTTCCGCGGCGTGGCGGGTGCTTCAAAGGGGCTTGACCGGACAACCGGCGACTACATGGGGATGCTTGCGACTGTCATGAACGCGCTCGCGATGCAGAATGCGCTTGAGCAGCTGGGGGTGCAGACGCGGGTACAATCGGCAATTCCGATGGCGTCTGTGTGCGAGCCTTACATACGCCGCCGTGCAGAGCGTCACTTGCAGAAGGGCCGGATCGTGATCTTCGCGGCTGGAACGGGCAATCCGTTCTTCACAACCGATACGGGTGCGGCCTTGCGCGCAGCGGAAATGAGCTGCGATGCTCTGCTCAAGGGCACGAGCGTGGACGGGGTCTACAACGCCGATCCCAAGACCAACCCCAATGCCACCCGTTTCGACACGATCAGCTATGACCGTGTCCTGTCAGACAATCTCAAAGTAATGGATGCTGCCGCCGTTGCGCTATGCCGTGAGAACGACATCCCTATCGTGGTCTTCTCGATCCGCGAAAAAGGCAATGTCGCCCGCGTGCTTGCCGGGGAAGGCGTCCAGACAATCGTACAAGAGGAAAATTGAGCCATGCCGCAATATGACAAGGCAGACATCGAACGCCGGATGAAAGGCGCTGTGGAATCATTGAGAGGCGATCTGGCGGGCCTGCGCACGGGCCGCGCCAACACCAGCCTGCTCGATCCGGTGGTGGTAGAGGTTTACGGCGCGATGATGCCCCTGAACCAGATTGCAACCGTTTCCGCGCCTGAGCCGCGCATGCTGAGCGTGCAGGTGTGGGACAAGTCGAACGTGACCGCTGTCGAGAAGGGCATCGCGCATGCGAATCTCGGCCTCAATCCAATGATTGATGGCCAGACGCTGCGCCTGCCCATGCCGGACCTCACCGAAGAGCGGCGCAAGGACCTTGCCAAGCTTGCGGGCAAATATGCCGAGCAGGCCAAGATCGCGATCCGCAATGTCCGCCGTGACGGGATGGAGGCCCTGAAGGCTGACGAGAAGAAGAAGGAAATTTCCGAAGACGACCGCAAGCGGATGGAAGAAGAAGTCCAGAAGCTGACCGATAAATATGTTGCGGAAACGGACGAAGCGGCAGCGAAGAAGGAACAGGAAATCCTGACGCAGTAGGCGCGGGATCGCTGGAGGGGTCACATGGGCGAAAAGCCCAAACACGCAAGGCATGTCGCCATCATCATGGATGGCAATGGGCGCTGGGCCAAGCGCCGTGCCTTGCCGCGTGCGATTGGCCATCAGCGCGGAGTGGAGGCCGTCCGGCGGCTGGTCCGCAGCCTCGGCGATACGGATATCGAATGCCTTACCCTCTACGCCTTTTCGTCCGAGAACTGGAAGCGGGACGAAGAGGAAGTCGACGATCTGATGAACCTGATGCGCAAATTCATCAAATCGGACCTGGCGGAATTCGTCGCCAATGACGTGCGGCTGAAGATTATTGGCGATTGGCAGTCACTTGCGCCCGATATCGTGGAAATGCTCGAAGATGCGCTGGAGCAGACTTCGGGCGGTTCGCGCATACTGGCGGTGGCGCTCAACTACGGATCGCAGCAGGAAATCGCGCGCGCAGCAGCCAAGGCAGCGGCGATTGGCGAAGTCACCGAGAAGACCATTACCGCACATCTCGACACCAATGATCTGCCGCCGCTCGACCTCCTGATCCGCACGAGTGGAGAAGTGCGGCTGTCGAACTTCCTGCTGTGGCAGGCAGCCTATGCCGAAATGCTGTTTGTCGACACGCTGTGGCCGGACTTCACGCCGGACATGCTGAAAGAAGCGCTTGCGAATTTCGAAGGACGGGAGCGTCGATTTGGCGGGCGCTGAGACTCCGGCGAAGAAGAAATCCGACCTGCCGGTGCGGTTCGCCTCGGCGGTCGTGATGATGGCTGTGGCTGGCGGCGCGCTGTGGGCAGGCGGAGTTTGGTTTGATGGGTTTGTGCTGTTGGTGGGCGTGCTCTGCCTGCTGGAGTTCGCTCGCTTGGCGACCGCGATTACCCATACCCGATTGCCAAGGATTGCAGCGCTGCTTGGCGGAGCTGCCTATGTCGGCTTCGCAGTTTGGACGCTGATTTCGCTGCCTGTTGCGGTCGTGCTTGGCATTCTTGCTGTCGTCATCGCAACTGACGTTGGAGCCTATTTCAGCGGCAGAGCTATCGGCGGTCCAAAGATCGCGCCATCCATCAGTCCGTCCAAGACATGGGCAGGCCTTGCTGGCGGCATGTTGGCAGCGGCCCTTGTCGCAAGCGGAACATTTGTCTGGAACACCGGCGAATTTGTCTTGCGGCCGATGCTGTTCATCGCCTTCGCCATTGGCGCCATGCTTGCGGTTCTCGCGCAAATGGGTGATTTCTTTGAGAGTTGGCTCAAGCGAAAGGCAGGCGTGAAGGATTCATCCAACTTGATCCCAGGGCATGGCGGCGTGTTTGATCGCGTCGATGGCCTGCTGCCGGTCGCAATCGCCAGCGGTTTCCTGTGGAGTTTGCATCCGGCATGACCCGCTCGATCTCTATCCTCGGCGCGACCGGTTCGGTAGGCGAGCAGACGCTCGATCTCATCAATCGCGAGCCGCACAAGTGGCAGGTCGAGGTGCTCACCGCCAATTGTTCGGCAGAGAAACTCGCAGAGATGGCACGGCACTGCGGCGCGAAGCTCGCGGTGGTCGGCGATGAAAGCTGCCTCAATGATTTGCGCGCAGCGCTCGCGGGCACGGATATCGAAGCGGCGGGGGGCAGGGCTGCCCTGTGCGAAGCAGCGGCGCGTCCGGTTGATGTGACGGTGGCTGCCATAGTCGGCTGCGCGGGGCTTGGGCCGGTCATGGCAGCGATTGAGCGCGGCGGGACGATCGCGCTCGCGAACAAGGAAGCGCTCGTTTCCGCAGGCGAAGTCATGACAGCTGCGATCAAGCAGCATGGCGCGACGCTGCTCCCCGTAGACAGCGAGCATAACGCAATCTTCCAGTGCCTTGCGGGCGGCAAGATGGAGGATGTCTCCAAAATCACGCTGACGGCGAGCGGCGGTCCCTTGCGCACCTGGTCGCAGGAACAGCTTGAAGCGGCAACGCCTGCTGAGGCCATCGCGCATCCCAATTGGGACATGGGCGCGAAGATCAGCGTCGACAGCGCGACCATGTTCAACAAGGGACTGGAACTGATCGAAGCCTTCCACCTGTTCCCGGTCGGGCTCGAGAAGATTGGCATCGTCGTCCACCCGCAAAGCGTGATCCATTCGATGGTGGAATTCCGCGATCGTTCAACGCTCGCGCAGCTTGGCCCCTCGGACATGCGTGTGCCCATTGCGAGCTGCCTGGCCTGGCCTGATCGGATGGATACGCCGCTCGAACCGCTCGACCTGGCAAAAATCGGCCAACTCACTTTCCTTGAGCCTGACGAGACGCGCTTCCCTTCCACACGGCTCGCGCGGCAGGCGTGTGAAGCGGGCGGCATGACCCCCGCCGTACTCAATGCGGCGAATGAAGTCGCGGTCGCAGCGTTTTTGGCCGGTCAGATTCGGTTCACACGCATTGCGGCAATGGTGGAAGACACTCTTTCCCGCTATACGCCCGCTGCAGCTCACAGCCTGGACGATGTTCTGGCGGTCGATGCCGAAGCGCGCCGGGTGGCGCAGAACCTGATGGAAGACGCTTAAACGCCGATGTTCGAATCCCCCCCTTTCTGGATGTACGTGGTTGGATTTCTGCTTGTGCTGGGGCCGCTGGTCACTGTGCACGAGCTCGGCCATTACCTTGTTGGGCGGTGGTTTGGCGTGGGCGCGGATGTGTTTTCGGTCGGGTTCGGCAAGGAAATTGTCGGCTGGACCGACACGCGCGGTACGCGGTGGAAGCTCGCGGCGATTCCCTTGGGCGGATATGTCCAGTTCAAGGGCGACATGAACCCCGCCAGCATCCCTGATGGTCCGGTCGATGATGATGCACCAGCCGAGCAAAAGCAGGGCAGTTTCCACCATGCGCCGCTGTGGAAGCGCGCCTTGATCGTCTTCGCAGGTCCGGCGACTAACTTACTGGTTGCAATTGCGATTTTTGCCAGCTTCTTCGCGATCTTCGGGCGTCCCGTGCCGCTCGACCCGGCGGAAACCAATGTCATCGCCCGTTTTGCCGAGCAATCGGTGGCGCGCGATGTCGGGATGCAGGTCGGCGACCGCCTCGTCGCTATCGATGGAGAGCCCGTTGCGGAATTCCACGAGATCACCGATCGGGTCGCGCTATTCCCCGACAAACGCATTACGGTCACGGTTGATCGCGGCGGAGAACGGCTCGACTTTCCGCTCACGATTGCCAGCGTGATTGAAACCGACAATTTCGGCAATGAAAGCCGCGCCGGGCGTCTGGGTTTCTATTCGTCGGAATTTCAGCTTGAGCCAGTCGGGGTGATTGCGTCGATCGGCTACGGCTTTGACGAATGCATTCGCCTCACCCAGATGATGGTGACCGGTATAAAGCAGGTCGTACTCGGCGACCGCTCGATCAAGGAACTGGGCGGTCCGGTCAAGATCGCGAAGTATTCCGGCGAGCAGTTGAGTCTCGGCCCGATTGCCTTCATCAGCTTCGCCGCTCTCATCTCGCTTAATTTGGCATTCATTAACCTGCTGCCAATCCCCGCGCTCGACGGCGGGCACCTGGCATTCTACGCGGCAGAAGCAGTCCGCCGGAAGCCAATCGGACCGCGCGGCCAGGAATGGGCGTACCGGATGGGCATCAGCCTCGTGCTGGTCCTGATGGTTGTCGTGACGGTGAATGACCTCGTCTCGCTGCCGATTTTCGGGAGTTAACCGGGGAAAGGACCCGGCAGTGCGGTGATTGGCGGCATACCCCGCTTGATTGCGCGCGGCGCTTGGGGCAGAGGCGGCGTAGATATGTGCGCTGCGTTAACGGGGTCGGTTCCTCGCAGGTGCAGCGCCTGTGAATGAAGATTGTGACGGGATAAAACGTGTCAATGAAGACAGTATCGAAGGCGGGCGCGATGCCCATCCAGCCCGCCGGCAAGCTGGCCATTGCGTTGCTGTGCTCCACCATGCTGGCGGGCATTCCTGCCGCAGCCTTGGCGCAGCAGTCCCCCGAAACAGAGGCATCTGATCCGGCCGAGTCTGCCGCGCAGCAGCCTCAGTCGAACATTATCCGTACAATATCGGTTGCGGGGGCAGAGCGTCTCGAAGCGCAGACGATCCTCAGCTATATCAAGCTGCGCGCCGGACAGGAATACACCTCGGTTGCAGCCGACGAAGCGCTCAAGGACCTTGGCGCGACCGAGCTGTTCTCCAATTTCTCGATCCGCAATGATGGTGGCAATGTCGTTATCACCGTGCAGGAAAACCCGGTGATCAACCGGATCGTTCTGGAAGGCAACAAGCGGATCAAGAACGACAAGATCCTGCCGGAAATCAAGCTCTCGCCGCGCCAGATTTTTACCCGCTCCAAGGTGCGTGCTGACGTTGCCCGCATTATCGAGCTGTACAAGCGGCAAGGGCGCTTTGCCGCGACGGTCGAGCCCAAGATGGTCGAGCTGGCGCAGAACCGTGTCGACATCGTGTTCGAGATTACCGAAGGGCCCAAGTCCAAGGTTCGTCAGATCAACATCATCGGCAACGAGCAGTTCTCCGATGGCGATCTGCGCAGTGAAATGGTCACTAAGCAAGCGCGCTTCACGCGCTTCTTCAGCTCCAACACCAGCTATGACCCGGATCGCCTGGCGTTTGACCAGCAGAAGCTGCGCCTGTTCTATCTTGAGAACGGTTATGCCGATTTCCGCGTGGTCTCTGCCGTAGCTGAACTGACGCCGGACAAGCGCGACTTCATCATCACCTACGTGGTCGAGGAAGGCGAGCGCTACAAGTTCGGCGACGTCACGGTCGAAAGCCAGCTGCGCGATTTTGACAGCGACCGCATCAGCGCGGGCCTGCCGATGAAAAGCGGTGACTGGTACGATGCGAAGGCGGTGGAAGACACGGTCGAGCAGCTGACGGAGCTTGCCGGGACCTTCGGCTACGCCTTTGCCGACGTTTCGCCGCAGTTCACCCGCAACAAGGAAGACCTGACCATGAACGTAAACTACGTTCTGCGCCAGGCGCCGCGCGTCTATGTTGAGCGGGTCGATGTCAACGGCAATACGCTGACGCAGGACAAGGTTATCCGCCGCGAGTTCCGGATCGGCGAGGGTGATGCGTTCAACTCGCTGCAGGTTTCACGCTCGACCGCGCGCATCAACTCACTGGGCTATTTCCAGGAGAACTTCGAAGTCAACCAGGTCGAAGGCAGCCAGCCGGACCGGATTATCCTCGAAGCCAACGTGGAAGAGCGCCCGACCGGGGAATTGCAGCTTTCGGCAGGCTTCAGCTCGATCGAGAGCTTCATCCTGTCTGCCTCGATCCGGCAGCGCAATTTCCGCGGCCGCGGCCAGACGGTCGGCGCGAGCGTCAACTATTCGCGGTTTTCGCGCTCGGCACAGCTCAGCTTTACCGAGCCTTACGTGTTCGACCGCAATATCTCTGCAGGCGTCGACATCTACCGCCGCGACCTCAACAACTTCAACCGCTTCACGCGAGACCGTTCGCGTTCGTTCGAGCAGGCAACGACCGGTTTCTCGATCCGCGCGGGTGTTCCGATCACCGAATACATGTCCGCGATCGCAAGCTACACGCTCAACTACGATGATATTTCGCTCGGACAGACCTTCTTCTCCGATCCGGATGAGGACGGGATCTTTACCTGCGATCCACTGCTTGCAGGGCGTTATCTGTGCGATGCGGTGGGCAAGCGGACCAGCTCGATTCTCGGGCTCAGCCTGACCTACAATACGCTGGACAGCCGGTTGCGCCCGACGCGAGGCCGCAACATCACAGTAACAGGGCAGGTTGCAGGGCTTGGCGGCTCGGTCCGCTATGGCCGCCTCACAGCCAATGCAGCGCAATTCTTCCAGATCATGCCCGGCTGGATTTTCTCCGTGTCAGCGGAAGGCGGGATTATCCAGTCTTTCGAAAACCGTAATGAGCCTGGCCGTGACGATGTCCGCCTAACGGACCGCTTCTTCCTCGGTGAGCCGCAGATCCGCGGCTTCGACATTCGCGGTGTCGGCCCGCGCATCGTGCGCTTGCCCTTTATCGATGACGATGGCGATCCGTTCACGCCGCCAGTCCTGGACAGCCTCGAAAATGTGCGCTCCCAGCGCAACCAGTTCGCTGGCGATTCGCTGGGCGGACGTGCCTACTATCTCGGACGCGCAGAGCTGGAAATCCCGCTGGGTACGGGCGCCCGCGAGCTCGGCCTGAGGCCGTCGATTTTCGCTGACATCGGTTCGCTGTTCAATGTCACACGGCCTGAACTTGTCACTATCGGGGGTGGTCAGCGCGTCAACGGCGATGGCGACTTGCTTTACATCGAACTTGAGACAAACCCGGACACAGGGGTCGTTACCCCCGTTGAGACGACAAACTCGATTGCCGCTGACGGCACGACCCTCAACGAGCCGATCTTCGAATCCGGTTTCTCCGAAGTCTTCCTCGGTGACACGATTTCGCCGCGTATTGCCGTCGGCATCGGCGTCAACTGGAACTCGCCTTTCGGTCCGTTCAGGATTGATTTTGCTCGCGTGCTTAAGAGCGTGGAAGGCGACGATACCAAAACATTTACATTCAACGTAGGAACGCAATTCTAATGAAACTTGTAACCAAAACTCTCGCGGCTGCGAGCCTTGCAGCCATGTCTGTGGCAGCAATGCCGGCAGCAGCGCAGGTCGATGGCCGCATGGCGACGGTCAACGCTCCGCTGGCTGTGATCAATACAGATGCACTCAAGACCGCTTACGAACAGATCAACACGACCTACAAGACGCAGATCGACCGGATGCAGACGCTCAACACAGAGAGCCAGACGCTCCTGAAGCAGCTCGACAAGAACAATGACGGTCAACTCGACGAAGCCGAGCAGACCGCTGCGCAGAATTCCACGCAGGCAACCCGCCTGCAGGCGATCGAGCAGGAAATGGGCCCGCTCAACAACCAGGTCGAAGCGGCCCGTCTCTATGCGGTCGAACAGATTATGGCGCAGTATGGTGCATCGCTCGAACAGGTTGTGACACAGCAGAACATCAAGATGGTCGTATCGCCCGATGCGGTCATTTACGCTCCGCCAGAAGCCAATATCACGGCGCAGGTCACCACAGCGCTGAACGCCAAGGTCCCTTCGGTTGCGATTGTACCGCCGCAAGGTTGGCAGCCGCGCCGCAATTCGGTGGCGATGTACCAGCAGATCACGCAGGCGATCAACACCATCGCAGCCTTGCAGGCCCAGCAGCAGGCAGCCCAGCAGCAGGGCAATAACCAGGCACCCGCAGGTCGCTAAGACCGCACGATATTCGCGGACAGGAAGAAGGGGGGCAGCGATGAGCGATACCGGGCTAGATGTCACTCAGGTGCTGGAACGGTTGCCGCATCGCTACCCCCTGCTTCTGGTTGATAGGGTTAAGAGCCTGACTGTTGATGAGCGGATTCATGCGATCAAGGCGGTCAGCATGAATGAGCAGTTCTTCCAGGGCCACTTTCCCGGTCGCCCGATCATGCCGGGTGTGCTCCAGATCGAAGCGCTGGCGCAGGCCGCTGGAGTGCTTGCGGTCGAATCGCTGGGTCTCGCCGGCTCGGGTAAGCTCGTCTATTTCATGGCGATCGAGAATGCGAAGTTCCGCGCGCCGGTTGAGCCGGGATGTTTGCTCGATCTGCATGCGGAATTCGTCCAGAAACGTGCGCGGGTCTGCAAGTTTGCGGGCAAGGCGAGCGTCGATGGCACCGTCACCTGTGAGGTAGCATTCACGGCGATGATCGCTGACGCACCCGAATAGGGTTGCAATTTGAGCGCGGAGGCACTAACCGCGCGCCTTTCCAATAACAGCTGGACCGGTCGGAACCGTTCCGAAGCTATGAAGGATATTTGAGATGAAAGCCGAAGGGCATCCCGACTACCACATGATCACGGTCAAGATGACCGATGGTACTGAATTTCAGACGCGCTCCACCTGGGGCAGCGAAGGCGACACGCTCGCGCTTGAAATCGACCCGACCAGCCACCCGGCATGGACAGGCGGCAAGCAGCAGCTTCAAGAAGGCGGCCGTGTGGCAGCCTTCAACAAGCGTTTCGGCGGGCTTTCGCTCAAGAAGTAAGCGGGTTTACACGCTGAGCGATCGCAAGATCGCAAGGGGAAGGGCGGTCCGACGGGGCCGCCTTTTTCATATTAGTCCTCTTGCTCGGCGCAATTGATGCAGCGCGTGGCTATGGGCCGTGCTTCGAGCCGTTCGCGCCGGATTTGCTCGCCGCACTTGGCACAGGTGCCGTAAGTCCCGTTGCCAATCCGCAGGAGCGCCAGGCGGACTTGCTGGATTTCGGCGCGCAGGACATCATCCACACCTTCCAGCGCTTCATCGTCTGCCAGATCCACTGCTTGCTCGCTCGAATCGGCATCGAGCGGGTGCCGCAGATCATCTTCGATGACTTCGGCTCGCGCAAGCAAGTCGCTCAGCCGCGTCTGAAGTTTGGCTGCGATATCCTGATAGGTTTCCATAACGTCTCCTGTCCCAATGATTGCCGTCATTGATTGCCGCCATTGATTTCTGGCCGCCTCACAGAGGAGCTTATCACAGAAACGCGCACGCAATTTGACCAAGATCAAGAATTGGAAGCGAAGCTGCGATTCTTGTCGGGGTGAGCGCGAGAATCGGGCTGGTTCCCGCAACGGCATCGTGAGGCGGGCAAGACCAGCTTCGCAATAATCTTTCGCGTTGAGCACAGATTCGCAGTTTTCGCTTCCCAAAGCACGAGGATTATGCAACAGGCTCGCCCCCGTTGCGGCCAGCCTTGACCGGCTCGCCAAGGCGCGTATCAGCCCCGCCTGCGCAATGCATTTTGGACCATGCGTTTGGGGCTTGTGGCGATCGTAGCTCAGTTGGTTAGAGCGCCGGTTTGTGGTACCGGAGGTCGGGGGTTCGAGACCCCTCGATCGCCCCATTTCCCCTCGTCAAGCCAAAGGCGGAGCGCGCAAAGCTGCGGGGAAAAGCAATGACTGCGTTCTGGAATGAAGCCGATTTCGACGACCACGAGATGGTGCACTTCGTGCGCGATCGCGACAGCGGTCTGACGGCCATTATTGCAGTTCATTCGACCCATCTTGGCCCGGCCGCAGGCGGTACGCGCTTCTGGCACTATGCCGAAGGTGGCGATGCAATCCGCGATGCACTGCGCCTCAGCCGCGGGATGAGCTACAAGAACGCGATGGCGGACCTGCCTGCTGGCGGCGGCAAGGCAGTGATTGTGGCTGATGCAGCCCGCACGAAGACGCCCGCAATGCTTGCTGCCTTTGCCAAGGCGGTCGACGGTCTGGCTGGCAAATATGTCACGGCCCAGGATGTCGGGATGAGCGAGGCGGACATGGTCGCTCTCTCCCAGCACACCAGCCACGTCGCAGGGCTTCCGGGGCAGGGCGGCGATCCGGGTCCTTATACCGCGCGCGGAGTATTCCTCGGGATCGAAGCAGCGGCCAGACGGGCGCTTGGCGCCGACAGCCTGAAGGATGTGCGCATCGCATTCCAGGGGTTGGGCAGCGTTGGCGGCGGCGCTGCGCGCTATTGCGCGCAGGCTGGCGCGCAACTGGTCCTCGCGGACATAGATGCTGACAAGACCAAGGCCCTTGCCGAAGAGCTCGGCGGTATAGCCGTGTCGAGCGATGATGTGCTCGCGAGCGATGTCGATATCGTCAGTCCCAATGCATTGGGCGCGATCCTGACGGAGCAATCCATCGAGACCATCACTGCCAAGGCTATCGCGGGCGGCGCCAACAACCAGCTTGCGACGGGTGAGGAGGGCACGCTGCTGCAACAGCGCGGCATTCTTTATGCGCCCGATTATGTCATCAATGCCGGCGGCATCATCAATGTCCTGCGGCATATCGATGGAGCTGATGACGCGGTCGTCAATGCGCGGATCGACACCATACCGGTCCGGCTTGAAGCCATCTGGCAGGAAGCGGAAAACAGCGGTCAAGCGCCCAATCAAGTGGCCGATCGGATGGCAAAGGCGCGGATTGGTCGTTGAACGAAAAAACCGGCTTTGCTGCAATCTCTGCTTTTCCTGTGAAAAGGGGGCTGTCATAGCGGTTTCAGACGGTTAAGGTCGCAAACTCAATGCATGGTTTTGCCAATCCCAAGCGGTTTCTCGCGCTCGCCAGCTGGCTGACACCACTGCTGCTTGTTGGCGGCGTTGCGCTCACCGCGATTGCGCTTTTCTGGGGGCTTACCAGCGTCGCGCCTGACCGCCTGATGGGCGAGACCGTGCGGATCCTGTTTATCCACGTCCCAAGCGCCTGGCTGGGCATGGGCGGCTGGAGCGCGATCGCGATTTCGAGCCTGGTGTTTCTCGTTTGGCGCCACCCGCTGGCCGCGATTGCTGCGCGTGCCGCAGCCGTGCCTGGCCTTGTATTCACGGCGATCTGTCTTGCGACAGGTTCGATCTGGGGTCGTCCCACCTGGGGCACCTGGTGGGAATGGGACGGCAGG
Source organism: Altererythrobacter sp. GH1-8 (assembly GCF_043702085.1). Lineage (GTDB taxonomy): Bacteria > Pseudomonadota > Alphaproteobacteria > Sphingomonadales > Sphingomonadaceae > Erythrobacter. The sequence continues at coordinate 1,677,477 of NZ_CP171690.1, forward strand.
CTGACCAGTATGCTGGTGCTGCTGTTTCTCTATGCAGGCTATATCACGCTGTCACAGGCGGTCGCGCGCGAAGGCAGCTCCAGCCGCATTCCGGCAATCTTCGGACTGGTGGGCGCGATCAATATCCCGATCATCAACCGTTCGGTCGTATGGTGGAATTCACTGCACCAGCCGCCAAGCATCACGGTCGGCAAGAGCGCGATCGACCCTGAATTTCTGGTGCCTTTGCTGGTCGCCGTTGTCGGCTTCTCGCTGATATTCGGTGCGGTTGTGCTCGCGCGGATGCGCGCGTTGATCGCCGAAGTCCAGATCGAAGCGCGTCTGCGCAGGCAGGCGCTCGCCGCATGATGGAGCCCGATCCCGGCATCGTACGCGAAGCGCTCAATCAGTGGAACTTCGTGATTGCCGCATACGTTGTAGGTGTGGGCGGAACACTCGCCATGATTGCGTGGAGCTGGCTCGCGATGAAACGGGCCGAAGCAAAGCGCGATACGGTACGAGAGCGCGGCAAGGACAAAGGATTTCCCTCGTGAAAGCGAAACATCAACGGCTGACGCTGGTTATACTGGCGCTGGTGGCGCTGATCGGCGCGGGCCTTCTTGCGGCATGGTCGCTGCGCAGTCAGGCGAACTTCTTCTACCTGCCAGACCAGATGGTGGCTGAACCGCCCGAAGTGGGCCAGGCCGTGAGGCTTGGCGGCATGGTCGCGGACGGTTCGATCGAGACGCTCGCCGATGGCATTACCGTTGCGTTTGTCGTGACCGACCAGAAAGAGGCGCGCGTACCGGTGCGCTATAGCGGGATCGTGCCGGACCTGTTCGTCGAAGGTTCGGGCGTGGTCGCTGAAGGCAGTCTCGCTGCCGATGGCACTTTCATAGCCACCAATCTGCTCGCCAAGCATGACGAGAACTATGTGCCCAAGGAATTGCAGGAAATGAGCCAGCATCAGGCCGCACAGGCCTATGCGGAGACCACCGAAGGCAGCTATTAGGCTGTGCGGTGGGATAGGGTGCGCGCACGTGACAGGACCGACACATGATTGCTGAACTTGGGCTGGTCGCCTTGTGGCTGTCAGCGGCGCTTGCTGTACTGCAACTGCTGGGCGGTGCGCTGGCGCAGCGTGACGTGACAACGGGCATTGCGGCGCTGGTTCGGCCGGCGGCGATCATGCAAGGTTTCCTCGCCGCCTTCGCTTTCGTCATGCTGCTGTGGCTGTTTGCGATCACAGACCTGTCTGTGAAGCTCGTCGCGACCAATTCGCATTCGATGAAGCCGATGATTTTCAAGCTTTCGGGCGCATGGGGCAATCACGAAGGCTCGATGCTGCTGTGGGTGACGGTCATGGCGCTGGCCGGGGCGATGATCGCAGCACTTGAGAAACGTCTGCCGGAAAAGACCATGCAGGCGACTCTGGCGAGCCAGGGGTTCGTTGCGCTCGGGTTCTACGGGTTTCTGCTGCTTTCCTCCAACCCGTTTGAGCGGCTGCCGGCACCAGTGCCGGAGGGGATGGGCCTCAACCCGCTGCTGCAGGACATCGGCCTCGCGTTCCATCCACCGACGCTTTACATGGGCTATGTCGGCCTGTCCGTGGCGTTCTCCTTCGCTGTCGGAGCGCTGCTGACGCGGCAGGTTACGCCCGAATTTGCGCGCGTAATGCGGCCCTGGGTGCTGGGCGCATGGGTGTTCCTGACGATTGGCATTACCGCTGGTTCTTACTGGGCATATTACGAGCTCGGCTGGGGCGGCTGGTGGTTTTGGGACCCGGTCGAAAACGCTTCGCTGATGCCCTGGCTGGCCGCGACTGCCTTGCTCCATTCGGCGAGCGTGCTGGCAGCGCGCGATGCCTTGCGCGCCTGGACCATCATGCTCGGTGTGGTCGCCTTTTCCATGAGCATGGTCGGCACGTTTCTTGTGCGCTCAGGCATTCTGACCAGCGTGCATGCCTTCGCTGTTGATCCAGAGCGCGGCAGCTTCATCCTGTTCCTGCTGACGCTCTATATCGGCGGCGCGCTGCTGGTCTTCGCGCTGCGAGCGGGAAGTGTCACGGAAGGCAAGCGCTTTTCCGCGCTCAGCCGCGAAGGCGCGCTGGTGTTCAACAATGTGATGCTGACAGCCATCCTTGGCGTCGTCCTGCTCGGCACGCTGTATCCACTGCTGACCGAAGCGTTCGATGTGCGCGTTTCGGTAGGGCCGCCTTACTTCAACCCGGTGAGCGCGGTGTTTGCAATCCCTATGATGCTGGTGATGATGGTCGGGCCGCTGCTGCGCTGGCGCGGTGACAGCTGGGACCGCCTCAAGCTCCCGGTTTTCATCCTAGGAGCGATTGTAGCGGCGATCGCTGCGCTGGTGTGGGCGCTCGGTTCTGTCACGGTCTTGCCCTTGCTGGGGCTCGCGGTTGCAGCTGGTCTGGCAGTCGCAAGCGTCCTGCCCTTGTTCGGACGCAACCTGCTGCGCGTGCCTGTCGCGACCTGGGGCATGGTCATTGCGCATTTCGGGCTCGCTGTGGCATTGTTCGGCATGGCGAGCGAAAGCGCCTTCACCAAGGAGCGGCTGGTCGCGGTAACGCCGGGTGAAGTTACGCAAGTGGGTGACTGGAATGTCACGCTGGAAACGGTCGATCCGGTCGCAGGGCCCAACTGGACTGCGATTGAAGCGCGCCTTGCGGTGCAGCGCGGCAATGGCCGGGTCGACATCATGAACCCGCAGGAACGCCATTTCTGGGCCCCCGCGCAGGAAACCACCGAAAGCGCACTGCTCACCCGCTGGGATGGGCAATTCTACGCTGTTCTTGGCCATCCGACCGAGGATGGCCGGTGGCAACTAAACCTGTGGTGGAAACCGTTCGTGACCTTCATCTGGTATGGCGGACTGTTGATTGCGCTGGGCGGTGTGCTGTCGATTATCGGGCGCCTGACGAGCGATTTACGCCGCCGCCGCGCTAGCCGCATGGGCGAAGAACGCCGTGCAGAAATCGATGCGCTCGAACCGCAGGCAGCCGCAGCATGAACTGGAAACTGTGGATCCCGCTTGGCATATTTGCCTTCTTCCTCGGCCTGTTCGGCTATCAGCTGACGCAGCCCAAGGACGAATTCATCCCCTCGACCATGATCGGCAAACCGCTGCCGCAGTTCGACTTGCCGCCCGCCATGGAAGGTGTGGAAGGGGCGAGATTTGCGGATTTTGCCGATGGCAAGCCCAAGCTGCTCAACATCTGGGCAAGCTGGTGTCTGCCTTGCATTGCAGAGGCGCCGCATCTGGAAAGCCTGAAGGAACAAGGCGCGCAGATCATCGGTGTTGCCATTCGCGACAAGCCTGAAGACGTGGAGGAATTCCTCGGACGGCACGGCAACCCCTACAGCCAGATCGGAATGGACGATCTCTCTGCGATCCAGATCGAGATCGGATCATCGGGCGTGCCTGAAACCTTCGTGATCGATGGGAAGGGCGTGATCCGCTATCAGCATATCGGCGATGTGAGGGAGCGCGACGTGCCGATCCTGCTGGCCGAACTGGATAAGGCCGGACGATGAGAGCGCTTTTCCTCGCCATTCTCGCTCTGATCGCAGCGCCGCTCGCCGCGCAGGACTCCATGCCGCCAGCGCCTTACGCTTACACGCAGCTCGACGATCCGGCGAAGGAAGCACAAGCGATCGAGCTGATGCACACGCTGCGGTGCCTCAAGTGCCAGAGCCAGTCGATCGCGGACAGCGATGTTCCGATGGCAGGTGACATGCGGCACCAGGTTCGGGTGCGGATCGAGCGCGGGGAAGACCCCGAAGCGATCCGGGCATGGCTGATGGAACGTTACGGCGACTATGTCAGCTACAAACCATCGGTCAGCTCGACCACCTGGCCGCTGTTTGCGATCCCTGCCTTCCTCGTGCTGCTGGCGCTGATCGTGCTAGCGCGCCGCCTGGCCCGCAAGGGGGACGATCCCGCCCCTGGAGAACCGCAGGACGACATCGCATGAACTGGCTGGTCATTCTTGCGGTTGCTGCGGCCGCGTTTCTTTTCGCGGCTTTCGTTCTGCGCATTCCCAAGCCTGGCTGGGCGCTGATGGCCTCTGCCTTGATGCTGGGCCTCGCCGGTTATGCGTTTCAGGGCCAGCCGAGCTACGCGAGCGCGCCCAAGGCAGCGCAGCAGCAGCAGCAGGAAGTGTCCGGCGAAGCGCTGGTCGCAGCGCGGCGCGGTCTGTTTGCGCCCACCGATACCGTCCCGAACTACCTCACCGTGTCAGATGGCTTTGCGCGGCGTGGCCGGTATCAGGATGCGGCCGACACCTTGAAACAGGGCCTGCGCGAGAATCCGACGCATGGCGAAGGCTGGCTCGCCTTGGGGCTTGCCCTGATCGAACACACCGGCGGACAAGTGACCCCTCCTGCGATCCAGGCTTTCGGGCGCGCGGAAGCAAACCTGCCGGGTCATCCCGCGCCTGGATACTTCCTCGGGACCGCTTTTCTGCGTTCAGGCAGGCCCCTTGAGGCACGGCAGGTCTGGGTCGATCTGCTTGAAAAGACGCCGGAAGATGCCCCATGGCGTGAGGATCTGACGTTTCGCATCGCGCAAGTCGACCAGATGCTGGAAATGATGCGCCAGATGCAGGATGAACAAGAAGCGGCGGCTCAATAAGGCGCGCGTCGGAGGCCGTGCTTGCGGCGGTTGAAGCAGAGTGCTAAGCGCCGCCGCCTTGCGCGCCGTAGGGTGCGTCTTGACGGGATCTGGCCTCAATTTCTGAGGCGCGGGTAGGGAATTCCTTGCCATTATGAGCGAAGCGACAACACCTGCATCGGAAAATCCGGCACCGCCCAACCTTGAAGATGGCAAGGCTGGCAAGGGGCAGGGCCATGGAGCCTCCAAGGCCGCGCTGGCAGTGGGGGCGATCGGGATCGTCTTTGGCGATATCGGTACAAGCCCGCTTTACGCTTTCCGCGAAACCTTTTCCGGTGCAGCCAATATCGCGATCGACCGGATGCATGTGCTGGGTGTCGTCAGCCTTATCTTCTGGTCGATGCTGCTGGTGGTCGCGATCCAGTATGTCACCATCCTGATGCGGGCAGACAACAAGGGGCAGGGCGGCAGCCTCGCGCTGGTTGCCTTGCTGTCACGCCATATCGGCAAGTCGGCCTATGGCTGGGTGGTCGTGCTGCTGGGCGTGTTCGCGACCAGCCTGTTCTACGGCGACAGCATGATAACGCCTGCCATCTCGGTCCTGTCCGCGGTGGAAGGGCTGACCGTGGTGGACCACCGGATGGATCGCTTCGTCATTCCGATTGCGCTTGGTTTGCTGGTGTTCCTGTTCCTTCTGCAGCGGCGCGGCACGGCCAAGGTCGGCGCACTGTTCGCGCCTGTGATGATCGTGTGGTTCCTCGTGCTGGGTGGAATGGGCGGGTGGCAGATCATCCAGAATCCAGACATCTTGTGGGCGCTCAACCCATACTATGCGGTGATGTTCTTCGTGACCGACGGGGTCGTCGCTTTCCTCGCATTGGGGGCGGTGGTACTCGCAGTAACCGGCTCGGAGGCGCTTTATTCTGACATGGGCCATTTCGGGCGAGGGCCGATGCGGCTTTCGTGGTTCGGCTTTGTCATGCCATGCCTGCTTCTGAATTACTTCGGGCAGGGCGCAATGATCGCAGGGCTTCCGCCAGAGATCGCGCAGGACGTGGTGCGCAATCCCTTCTTCCTGCTGGCCAGCGAGGAGTGGCGCCTGCCGCTCGTGATCCTCGCAACCGTGGCAACCTTTATCGCCAGCCAGGCGGTGATCTCAGGCGCGTTCTCGATCACTCACCAGGCGATCCAGATGGGCTTCATGCCGCGGCTTTCGATCCTGCACACCAGCGAGACCGAAGGCGGACAAATCTACATCCCGATTATCAACTGGGCGCTGATGATTTCGGTGATTCTGCTGGTTCTCACATTCCAGACCTCTTCCAACCTCGCGAGCGCTTACGGCATTGCCGTGACCGGCGCCGTCACCATCGATACCTTGCTGATGGCAGTATTGCTGGTTGGCGTGTGGAAATGGAAGTGGTGGTATGCTGCGCCAGTCGTACTGTTGTTCCTGATCGTCGATGGGGCCTATTTCGCCGCGAACCTGGTCAAGGTGCCCCAAGGCGGCTGGTTCCCGCTGGTGGTCGGTCTTGTCGCCTTCACGCTGCTCACCACCTGGTCGCGCGGGCGCAAGCTGATGCGCGAGCGGATGAATGAAGTCGCCTTGCCGATGGAAATCTTTGCCAAGTCGGCCAAGAATTCCGCGATCCGCGTGCCGGGCACCGCGATCTTCATGGCCAGCGCGACCGCTGGCGTGCCCGCCGCGCTGCTCCACAATATCAAGCACAACAAGGTACTGCACGAGCGCGTGGTGATCCTGACAGTGCAGATCGAGGAGGTGCCTTACGTCGATCCGTCCGAGCGTTGCGAGTATCATGACCTTGGAGATGGGTTCTATCGCGCGGTGCTGCATTACGGCTTCATGGAAAAAACCAACGTTCCCGAAGGCCTCAAACAGATGCAGCAATGCGGCGGCGAGTTTGACATGATGCAGACGAGCTTCTTCCTCTCCCGCCAGACGCTGCTGCCATCAGCCAAGCCCGGAATGCCGATCTGGCGAGAAAAGATCTTCGCATGGATGCTGCGCAACTCGGCGACGGCGATGGAGTTCTTCCGCCTGCCGACCAACCGGGTAGTAGAGCTGGGTAGCCAGGTCGAAATCTAGCCTGCGTTTTGCGGATCCCGCTTGTGCGTGGTAACAATCGCGCAGGGGGATTTGTTATGATCAGACTGCTGAAATCGGCGCTGGTGCTTTTCATCGGGCTGCACGCGTTGTTCTACGCCTTGCAGAACATCGCCAATATTGACGCCGCGCTTGGCGCGCTTGCCTATGTGGTGAGCGGCGCAGACCACGAGGTTTACCCGGCAACCCTGTTCTTCAAGTCGAATAACCCCGCCTTTGCATGGGCGGCGCTGACGCTGGTCCTGATCGGAGAGTTTTCGGTCGCGTTCTTCGGTATCAAGGGCGGCTGGGACCTGTTCAAGGCGCGTGATGCTTCGGCTGAGGAATTCCACGCAGCCAAGCGCAGCGGTGTGATCGCTGCAGGGCTCGCGCTGCTGGTATGGTTCGGCTTTTTCATGAGCTTTGGCGCAGCCTTCTTCCAGATGTGGCAGACGCAGGTGGGCACGGGCTCGATGGAAGGTGCGTTCATGTATGCGATGGCCTCTGCCATCACGATGCTGTTTGTGTGCCTGACGGATGATTAGTGGCCCGGGGGCTGCATGATCGCGCCAGACGCAGCGTCAGATTCGCGCTCACTTGCGGAGATTTCCTACATGCGCTGCCAGAGCTAGCTTCGAGGCGCTTTTTGACCTCTGTTGAACCTCGCGAATTTTCGCCCCTAGGACTGTGTAACATGTGTATCCAACATGCTGGCGATCTTGAGAGAGAGTTCGCTTCAGACGATGCAAGAAGGGCGCCGCCGTTTCCGGCAGCGCCCTTCCAGAATTCTCAGGAATGAGACTGCGTTCAGCCCAGATTTGCGCTGACCATCGTCCACATCATCGGGATCGACAGCAGCGTGTTGAGGCGGCTCGCGATCAATGCGCGCGGCGCAGCGGCGGCTTTCTCTTCCGCGCTCGCTTCGACGATGCCGAGCACTTTCTTCTGCGCGGGCCAGATGATGAACCACACGTTGAAGGCCATCACCAGCGCCATCCACATGCCTGCGCCGATCAGATTGACGTTGCCTTCGCCTTTGAAGGTCAGTGCATCGACCATGTAGCCATTGATCATGGCGATCCACAGGCCGGTTACCACAGTCAGCAGCGCAGCCCAGCGGAAGAAGAACAGCGCATTGGGCGCAATCGTCTTTGTCACCGCAGGCTTATGCTCGTCCGCGATCTTTGGCATGCTCGGCACTTGCACGAAGTTGAAATAGTAAAGCAAGCCAATCCACAGCACACCGAAGAACAGGTGCAGCCAGCGCCCGATGGTATTGCCGTCGATCAGTGCGCTATCGGCAAAGCCCACCATCGTTGCCACTGCAGCGAGCAGCCCGACCAGCATCACAAGATGCAGATTTCCGAAAAACTTGGCCATTGAAGTGCTCCCCCTTTTGATGACCTTCCCATTGCCTCAGCCGCGATTGTGGCTGAAGCGCGGTGAACCCTATGCGCGGAATTTGAAACTTGGCAAGAAGGCTCGCGTCAAGATTGCGGAGGAGGGGTATCCTCGGCGTCGTCCGGATTGTCACCATCGAGAGAAAAGCCGTGTTTCAGCAGCATTGGAATCTGACTGAAAGTAAACAGGAATGTGAGCGGCAGGATGACCCAGAAGTCCGCCCACAGATAGGTTTCGAACTTGCCATTATCGAAATTGTAGAGATAGCGCAGAACCTCGTTGACGCCAGCGAGGAAGAAGAAAAACAGGCCCCAATTGCGCGACAGCTTGAGCCAGCCCTGGTGATCGACTCCTTCAAAGGCCTGTTGCAGCAGGATCTGAAGGAAGGATTTGCCCCGCCAGACGCCGACCAGCAGCGCTGCGCCGAGCAGGCAATAGATGATCGTCGGCTTGATCTGGATGAAGAAGGGATCAGCGAAGAATATGGTGAGGCCGCCGAAACCCACAATCAGGACAGTCGAGAAGATCAGCATCGGAGAGACCGAGCCGAATCGCCACCTGCTGACGACCAGGGCGAAGACGGCGGCGACCATGAACGCCAGCGTGCCGTTGATGACGGCGGCAATCTCGCCTGCCACATCGCCTTCTGCAGGCGCGGAGTATTTGTAGAAGCCGATAAATATCAGCAGCGGGCCATAATCGACCAGCATGTTCTGCCAGCTGGATTTAGGCTTGGCTGCTTCGATGTTTGAAGGTGGGGTTGACTCGCTCATCACGCCACTCCCGCGATAACCTGGGCGACCAGGTCAGGATCGAAGGGACGCAGGTCGTCGATCTTCTCGCCAACGCCAATGGCATGAATCGGGAGACCATATTGCTCCGCGGCCGCAACGAGCACACCGCCACGCGCAGTTCCATCAAGCTTGGTCATGATCAACCCGGTGACGCCGGCGACTTCCTTGAACACGTCGATCTGGGAAAGCGCGTTCTGGCCGTTTGTGGCATCGAGCACGAGCACAACGTCATGGGGTGCTTCCTCGTTCAATCGTCCGAGCACGCGGCGGATCTTGGCAAGCTCGTCCATCAGTTCGCGTTTGTTCTGCAAGCGCCCCGCAGTGTCGACAATCAGCGCATCGATCCCCTGCTCGGTCGCCGCCTTGACCGCGTCGAACACGATGCTCGCCGGATCGCCGCCTTCGGAACCCCGGATCAGCGGCACTCCAACGCGGTCCGCCCAGGTCTGCAGCTGGCCGATGGCAGCCGCGCGGAACGTGTCGCCTGCCGCCAGCATCACTCCATAATCGTCTTCCTGCAAGAGATGCGCGAGCTTGGCGATCGTGGTGGTCTTGCCCGAACCATTGACGCCAATCACCAGGATTACCTGCGGGCGCGGAAAGGCCGTGATTTCAAGCGGCCTTGCAACCGGGCGCAGGATCTCCGCGATTTCCTCCGCGACTGCTTCCTTCAACTGACGCTCGGTCATCTCAAGACCAAAGCGCTTGTCCGACAGGCGCTGGCGAATACGTGCGGCAGCTGCCGGACCCAGGTCCGAGATGATCAACGCGTCCTCGACCTCGTCGAGCGTTGCATCGTCGAGCTTTGCGGTGCTGACGACGCTGGTCAGGTTCTCGCTTAGGCGCTCCGACGTCTTGCGAAAGCCGCCGAACAGGCGATCCTTCCAGCTTGTGCCGCTCATTGAAGCAGTCCTTCATGCAATCGGGTGGGCGTGATGCGGACGATCTGTCCCGCATCGATGCCAGATGGTACGGATACGCGGGCGAAGCTGGGCGCATAGCCTGTTCCGTCCTTTTCCGCGAGCACTTCGAGTGGTTTTCCGATGAGAGATGCGAGCCATGCTCTACGCACTTCGGAAACAGCTCCACGCAGATCCGCCGCACGCTGTTTGATCAATCGCTTGTCATGCTGCGGCATCCGCGCGGCAGGTGTGCCGTCACGCGGTGAAAACGGGAAGATATGACCGTGGACGATAGCGAGCTCACGAATAATGGACAGGTTTTCCGTATGATGCGCCTCGGTTTCCGTCGGAAAGCCTGCGATAAGGTCGGCCCCCACGGCAAGCTCTGGTCTGAGCGCCTTCAATCGGGCGACGAGATCAATTGCATCATGGCGTAAATGGCGACGCTTCATGCGCTTCAGGATCAGGTCCGCGCCATGCTGGAGCGAAAGATGCACGTGCGGCATCAAGCGCTGCTCTGATGCGAACAGGCCTAGCAATTCCTCATCGATCTCAACGCCATCAAGCGAAGACATGCGGAGCCGCTCAAGCTCGGGGAAGGTCTTCAGGACTTGAGCCACAAGGGCACCCAGAGCGGGCCGAGAAGGCAAATCATGGCCCCAGCTTGTCACATCGACGCCGGTGAGCACCACTTCCTTTGCACCCAGTTTCAGATGCGCCTCGATCTCGTGCAGGACTTGCGAAATCGTCAGCGAGCGGCTCTTCCCGCGGCCTTGCGGGATGATGCAGAAGGTGCAGGCATGATCGCACCCGTTCTGCACCGCGATGAAGGCGCGGGTACGCGTCTTTAGGCGCATATCGGGCCTCGGCGGCATATTCCAGGCGCGCGGATCGAGCTTGGCTTCGTTTGCGATCAGCCCGTCGACTTCGGGCATGGCGGCGAGTTGCTCGCGCTCGATATCTGCCGCACAGCCGGTGACGAGCAAGCGCGCATCGGGGCGAGCGCGGCGCGCCCGGCGGATCGCCTGACGGGTCTGCCGGACCGCTTCATGGGTTACCGCGCAGCTGTTGATGACGACGAGATTGTCCTCGCCTTTGAGCATGGCACCCATCCGCTCGCTTTCGGCGATATTGAGGCGGCAGCCCAGCGAGATGACTTCAGCAGAGCCGCTCACGCGAAGTCGTCCCATTCGAAGCTGCCTCGAAAGCTCTCGACCGCTGGTCCTGACATCACGATGGTTTGACCTGCGCGCCATTCGACAGTGAGATCGCCGCCCGGCAATGTGACGCGAACCTTGCTGTTGACCAGCCCCTTGCCGATGGCCGCAACTGCAGTTGCACATGCCCCAGTCCCGCAGGCGCGCGTCAGCCCCGCGCCGCGTTCCCAAACACGCAAGCGAAGGTGGTCATCCGCCAAGACTTGCGCGACATTCACATTAACGCGTTCAGGGAAAAGCGGATCGTTCTCGATCTCGGGGCCGAGCGTATCCAGCTCGATTCCATCGAGGTCCTCAACGAAGAAGATCACATGCGGATTGCCGACATTCACAGCGATGGGCTGCTCAAGCGAGCCCCAGCCAACCGGCATTGCACTCGTGTCCATCGCATAGGCGAGTGGGATCGCGTCCCATTCAAAGCGGGGGCGGCCCATGTCCACGCTCGCGCCGCCTTCGATTGGTTCGAGAGCGATAATCCCGCCTGCCGTTTCCACCTTGGCAGGCTCGCCATGCAGGACTGCCACTGCGCGACTGGCATTGCCGCATGCTTCGACTTCGCCGCCATCAGAATTGTAGATCCGCATACGCAAATCTGCGGCGTCACTGTTTTCCAGGATAATGAGCTGATCGCACCCGATCCCGGTCTGGCGATCAGCAATCGCTCGCGCCGCCTGCGAAGTTACTTCTGGCAGCGATTTCGCGCGTGCATCCAGCACGACAAAGTCGTTGCCCAGACCGTGCATCTTGATGAAAGGGATGCGCATAACGCGCTGCGCTCTATTCGGGCAGAGCCTTGAGGTAAAGCTCGGAAAGCGCTCTGCGGCCTAACCCTTGGCCGCGCTGGCAGGGGCGGGTTCGTGCGTCTCAGTGGCCACTTCACCCGGTTCGTCGTCCCGCTCGCGAGATTTGGCGATCGGGACCAGCTTGCCTGCCTGCGCCAGGCGCTTGCGCACCGACATTGCATCCTCGGGTTTTCCGTAAAGGTAACCCTGCCCCTTCAAATGCCCCATCTTCTTGAGTGCATCGAGGATTTGCTGATCTTCAATGCCTTCTGCGGTGATCGGCATGTCGAGGCCATTACCAAGCGATACAATTGCATCGACGATCTTCGAATTGGCATCCATCTTGCGTAATTCGCTGATGAAGCTGCGGTCGATCTTGAGCCGGTCGAACGGCAGGCTGCGGAGCTGCTCGAGCGACGAATAGCCCGTTCCGAAATCGTCAAGGCTGACACGCACGCCCTGGTTGCGCAGGCTGGAGAGCATCGAGCGGACCATGCCGACATTCTCGTGGAGACAGCTTTCGGTGATCTCGATCTCAAGCCGATGATTGGGGAAATTGTGTTTGACCAGAAGTTTCAGCAGACGCTGCGGGAACCAGGGATCGCGCATCTGAATCGGCGAGATATTTACCGATAGCGTAATGCTCTCGTTCCATTCCTTCGCATCTTGCAAGGCCCGTTCGATCAGTTGTTCGGAAAGATCGGAAATGACGCCGATATCTTCCGCGATTGGGATGAACACGTCCGGGCTGACCAGGCCGAGCTCGGGGGAATGCCAGCGGGCCAGCATTTCAAACCCGACAAGTTCACCTGTGGCGAGGTCTATCTGCTGTTCGTAATAAGGGACAAATTCGCCCGCCAGGACACCGCGCTTGATCCCCATTTCCAGCTCGTTGCGAAAGCGCAGCTCGTTTTCCATGTTGGGCTCAAACCAGTAGAAGCGGTTCTTGCCTCTCTTCTTGGCATGATACATGGCGATATCCGCGCGGTGCATCAGGATGGCCGCATCAGCCGGAGTGGCGCTCGAACCTGATGCGTCGCGATCCGTCGCAACACCCATCGACATGGTCGCCTCGATCCTTGTGTTGTTGACCGTGATGCCTTTGCCAAGGCTTTCGAACAGCCGCATGACAAGATCGTCCACCCGCTTGGTGTTCAATGTGTCGAATGGCATGACGAAGGCAAATTCATCGCCGCCCAGGCGCGCCAGCAGCGCCTCCTTCGGAAGCTTCTCACGCAGGCGGTCTGCCAGTGTAGTGAGGACAATGTCGCCAGCGGTGTGGCCGTTCAGATCATTGATCTGCTTGAAATTGTCGATATCGACCATGACGAAGGCGATCGACTTGCCATGGGCATTGCTGCGCGCGCGCAAATCCTCTGTCGCCTCAGCCATTGAGCGACGATTGAGGCATCCCGTCAGGGGATCGGTCTCCGCAAGACGCCGGGCAGTCTCCTCGGCCTTACGGCGTTCGGCGACCTCTTCCATCAGCTCGCGATAGCGGCGCCAGCCAAAAATAATGAGCGCGATGTTGAGCAGAAGCGCGGTTACGAGCAGGTGATCGGGACTGGAGCCATTGCCAAACAGCGAGCGAACTACGCTCGGCAAGACCTTGCTGCCAGTGGCAACGAACAGGAGAATGGCAGCGACAGCTATTCCGAGCGCGATCAGGTCTCGCTCTGCCTTGCGAATTGTCGGCACTGTCATCGTCGCGCTACCTTTATCCCCATGCAGCTCGGTCGGCGAACCCCTGTTGCCGACACGGGCGGGTATGCGTGAGCTGGCTAAAGATACGGTTAATTCGCCAGAATACCTGTCGTTGGGGGTGGCCCGCGAGGCTGGAGCGAGTTAGAGCCGCTTGTCTTGGACGGGATGTCTTGCAAGCAGGAGAACCTTGAGTGCCGCGCTATTGGCTGATGAAATCGGAGCCTTTCAAATACAGCTGGGACGACCTGGTCGCAGAGAAAGAAGGCGTGTGGGATGGCGTGCGCAACCACCGCGCGAAGAATAATCTCGCGGCGATGAAGGTGGGGGAAGAGGCCTTCTTCTACCACTCGCGCGAAGGGCTGGAGATCGTTGGTATCTGTGAAGTTAGTGTTGCCGGGATCACCGACCCAACCGATCCTGAAGGCAAGTGGGCTGCGGTCAAGGTTAAGCCGAAGATAAAGCTACCAACCCCCGTCACTCTGAAGCAGATAAAGGCTGAGCCGAAACTGGCTGATTGTGAGCTGGTGCGATTGTCCCGGCTTTCCGTCGCTGAGATCACGCCAGCGGAATGGAAGATCATCTGCAAGATGGGCGGGCTTTAACCGGGATCGTCGGGCTGATGAGGTTAATCGATCGCAACGGTCGATCAAGTGGTTAATTTTCCACAGGAATTGGCACCTCGATTGGTTAATGTCCCGAGTTGCGACAGGCTAGGGATTCCCTCTATTTTGTGGTTACGAAATCGTTAAGATCTGGGGCATGAGAAGATCTCTTGTCCTTACTGACGAGCAATCGCGTCACCCCTTTCGTTCGACACTGCCAGCGCATGTCCGTTCCGATGAATATGCAGCCCCTGCCGAGAGCCTTTGGCGCTTGACTCAGAAGGACGTGCGCGGCTTTGCCAGCACCTATGTCGCGGTTTTTGCAGCGGTGCTGGTGTTCATCGCCTGACGCGAATCTCAGTACACGCCTTCATTGCCAATCGGGTGAGGGTGCTCCAGTTCAGCCCGGTGCAAACGCTTGCCAAGCCAGGCTGAGATCAGGCACATCGCCGCGCTCAGGAGCAATTGCTCCACCACCGGCACCCCCAGCGCGCTCAGCCCTATCGCGATCAGGGAGCCAAAGACCATCGCGCCGGAATTAACGATGTTGTTCGCAGCGATGGTCCTTGCCGCCTGATCGGCGGCACTGCGCGTCGTGAGAAAGGCATAAAGCGGGACTACGAACATGCCGCCTGCGATCGCAATGCCGAGCAGCGTGAGCATGATCAGGCTGGCAAGCGGCCATGCGAGGAATTCTGAGACGCCCATTATCTCAGTCATGCCATAGGATTCCCAGTATCGGCAGACCACATAGAAGGCGACCACAAACAGTCCCATTGCGATGACCGAGATCGGTGAATAGCGCGCGGACACTTCGCCTTTCAACAATGCGTTGATCGACACGGAACCGATCGCAATGCCGACCGAGAATACCACAAGAAACAGGCTGGCGACTTCCTTCGATGCCATCAGCGTGTTCTTGGCGAGGGGCGGAAACTGGATGAACAGCACCGCTCCGATCGTCCAGAAGAAGCTGATCGCGATGATCGCGTAGAAGATCTGCTTGTCATGCATCGTGCGGCGAATGAGCTCGATCGATGCGCGCAGGATATGCAGGTCGAGCTTCTCTGCTCCGCCTTGGGGTGGGGCATCAGGGATGGAACGACTGGTGAGATAGCCCAGGATCGATGTGGCAATGATCCCGACCGCAGCCCATTCCACCGGGATCCAGCCGGCGAGGATCGTCCCTGCAAGGATCGCGATATAAGTACCCGCTTCGACGAGACCCGTGCCTGCCAGCACTTCCTCCTTCTGGAGGTGCTGAGGCAGGATCGCGTATTTGATCGGCCCAAGGAAGGTCGATTGCACGCCTGTCAGCGTCAGCGCCAACAGCATGATGGCGATTGGCCAGGATGTCTCGATGGTCATGAAGCCAAGCGGGATCGACACTGGCATCTCGTATCCGCGCCATGCGAGGTACAGGCCGCTCGCCCCGATTAGCATCAGGATGATTTCGAAGGCCTTGACCTTGCGGATGATCGCTGCCTTGTCACGCATATCGGCAAGCTGGCCAGCAAGGGCAGACAGGATGAAGAACGGCAGGATGAATAACGCCGAGGCGACCGCGCTGAACGTCGCCTCTTTGCTCTCGTCATTATAGACGGAGTAAACGACGAAAAGCACCATCGCTGTCTTGTAGAGATTGTCGTTGAAGGCATTGAACAGCTGCGTGCAGAACAGCGGGAGAAAGCGCCGCTGCCTGAGCAGATGCGTGCTCATCGTCATCAGAGCCTCCGCCGCAGCGCGACGTTGTGAGCGTCATCCATCGCCTAGCCATAGAGGATACGCGCAAGGGGACAACCCACATCACATCCGCCGGAGCACCTTTTACCCGGCGCTGCGACTCGCTAGAGATGTAGCGTCATGCTTACGCTGCCGAATATCCTTACGTTGTCACGCATCCTGGCGATTCCATTGCTCGCCTTTTTCCTGTGGTGGCCGGAATGGAAGCTGGGCTACCTGATCGGCTTTGTTCTGTACTGCCTGATCGGGATCACCGATTACTTCGACGGGTATCTCGCACGCTCGCAAGGCACGGTATCCAAGCTCGGCATGTTCCTAGACCCCATCGCGGACAAGATCATGGTGGCTGCGGTGATCCTAGTTCTCACTGCACAGGGTTATCTGCGCGGACCGGTGGTTGGCGATTTCCACGTCTTTGCAGGGCTCATCATCCTGGTGCGCGAAATCGCAGTGTCGGGCTTGCGCGAATTCCTTGGCGGCTTGCAGGTTTCCGTGCCGGTCTCGAAACTTGCCAAATGGAAAACGACGTTCCAGCTCGTATCGCTCGGCGCCATTATCGGAGGCGGAGGGCTGTTTGGCCCCCCTTGCACTTCGGTTCTGGTCGACTGCAAGCCGATGTCTGACCAGATCGTCCACCTGGTCGGCCTGACTGCGCTTTGGGCAGCAGCGATCCTAACTCTGATCACAGGCTGGGATTATCTGCGCGTCGGACTTAAGCACATGGACTGACTGTCCTCGAGGTGGCGAAACGGGTTCGCCAGCAGTCAACCTAATCTCAACCTATTGCAGCTAACCCGGCTGCATGAGTGCAACACTTACATCATTTCTCGGCGTTTTCCTGAAGGTTGGCTTCGTAGCCGTTATCTTCAATGAAGTGCGCGGTGTGATCCTGGCGGTGCCGGTGCTTTATGCAATGTATGAAGCAGGCGGTACGGCGATGGCCATCTGGCTCGGCTTCTGCTCGCTCGCTGGGATTGCGCTTTCAGTGATCGTGCCCATGATCGCTGCGAAAAAAGTGAAACGCTTCGTTGAGAAAAAGCAGGCCGAAGCTCAGCCAGCGACCGCTTGAGGCTTAGCTGCGCGGCTAGCCAGCCCGCAACTCTTCCGCCAGCAACTTGAAGTCTTCCGCGCGCGGGCTGTTCTTGCGCCAGATCAGCGCAATCTCGCGGCTGGCATTGTTCGACTTGAGCGGCCTTGCGACGACTTGCGTCCCGTTGAGGATCCCTGCATCGAGCGCCATTTGCGGCAGCATGGTAAGGCCGAGTTCATTGTCCACCATCTGCACGAGAGTATGAAGGCTGGTGCCGATCATGCTGGCAGACGCGCGCAGTTCGGGCCGGTTGCATGCCGCAAGCGCATGATCGCGCAAACAGTGGCCATCTTCCAGCAGCAGCAAGCGGCCTTCGTCGATCATGGATGGGGGGATTTCGGCGGGCGGGTCGCGTGGATCATCCTTGGGAAACGCGACATAGAGCGCATCATCCATGATGTGCTCTGCATCGACTTCTCCGGTATCGAAGGGAAGCGCCAGCAGCACGCAATCAGCCCTGCCATGCTGGAGCGATTCGACCGCATCAGCGCTGGTTTCCTCGCGTAGTAGCAGCTTGAGATCAGGGCGTTCCTGCTTCAGCCGGGGCAGGATGCGCGGCAGCATGAAAGGCGCGATCGTCGGGATGACGCTCATGCGCAGCTCGCCGGACAAGGGCTTGCCCGCTGCTTGCACGAGGTCGGAAAGTTCCTCTGCCTCGCGCAGCAGCTTGTGCGCCTTCGCAACCACCTGCTCGCCGAGCGCTGTAAAGCGCACCACCCGCCGGCTGCGTTCCACCAGCGTCACGCCCAGCAGCGATTCGAGCTCCCGAATGCCTGCGGATAGCGTCGATTGCGAGACGAAACTTGCATCTGCCGCGCGCCCGAAATGGCCATGCTCGTGCAAGGCGACGAGATATTGCAGCTGCTTGATGGTTGGGAGGTAAGTGGACACTAGCGGGTCATTCTGCCGCCAGCGTTTCTTCCATGCTCGCCTGCATGTCGTCCACATGTGTCATGACCAGCTTGCCATTCTTGACGGCGAAAGCGGTCCTGCCTTCAACCAGTTCCAGCGCGTCCCGTCCGAACACTTCATAGCGCCAGCCTTCAAGCACGGGCAGGTCACGCACCCCGGCAGCGAGCGCTTCCATCTCGTCTGCCTTGGTCAAGAGCCGCGCGGCCACATCGATCTCGCGGGCCCGAATCTTGAGCAGCAGCTTGAGCAAATCAGCCACTAGCACGCCTTCCTTGCCGAGTGGCGCGCCGCGCTTCATTTTCTCAGGCAACTCACCCTTGTCGAGCGGTTCAGCGTTCGCGATCACTTTCATCAACCGCTTGCCGATGTCATTGTCGCGCCATGCGGAAGAGAGCCCTCGAACCTTGGCAAGGTCGCTCTGCTGCTTGGGCGGATGGCTGGCTATATCCGCCAAGGTCTCGTCACGCATTATCCGCCCGCGCGGGATATTCTTGTGCTGCGCTTCCCCTTCGCGCCAGGCAGCCAGCGCCTTCAACCGGCCGAGCACCTGCGGATTTCGGCCTGGCTGGCGAATGCGCCGCCATGCCTGATCGGGATCGGTGATGTAATTCGACGGATCGCCGAGCTTGTCCATCTCCGCATTGAGCCAGGACCCGCGATCGGTCTTGATCAGCTTTTGGAGCATCTTTGGGAAGATCGTGGCCAGATGCGTTACGTCGCCGATCGCATATTCGATCTGCCTATCGGTCAGGGGGCGGCGGCTCCAGTCCGTGAAGCGCGCGCCCTTGTCGACGGTAATGCCAAGCCAGGTCTCGACCAGATTGGCATAACCGATCTGCTCGGACTGACTGATCGCCATCATCGCGATCTGCGTGTCAAAGATCGGATGCGGCGTCTTTCCGGTGAGATTGACGATGATCTCGACATCCTGCCCGCCCGCATGGAAGACCTTGAGGACATCTTCATTGCCAGTCAGCAGGTCGAGCAAGGGTGCAAGGTCAAGACCATCTGCCAAAGGGTCAATTGCGGCTGCTTCGTTCTCATCCGCGATCTGGACCAGGCAAAGCTCTGGCCAATAGGTGTTTTCGCGCATGAATTCGGTATCGACCGCGACGAAATCCGACTTGGCAAGGCGCGCGCAAAGCTCGGCCAGCGCGTCAGAAGTCGTTATAAGATCATGTATTTTCATTCGTCTTTTCTACTCGTTGAGCGGAGTGCCGCTCTCGGGCCGAAGCCCTGATGTTGCGGGGAGCCTTGACAAAGCCACCCGCTTGCCCTGTTAGCGCGCGCTTGAAACCGCTAGAGGTTACCCTGCGCCCTTTCTCGCGCGCGCCCTTAGCGTCATACACCCGAACAGGACAAGATTTTAGATGCACGCCTATCGTACCCACAATTGCGCACAGCTTTCCGCACAAAATGTCGGGGAAAGTGTGCGTCTGTCAGGCTGGATCCACCGCAAGCGCGACCATGGCGGCGTGTTGTTCGTCGATCTGCGCGATCATTACGGGATGACGCAGATCGTGGCTGACGAGGATTCGCCTGCGCTTGCAGTACTTGAAAAGCTGCGTCCGGAAAGCGTCATCACGATCGACGGCGATGTGAAGGCACGCACCCGGGAAACGGTCAATACGGACCTTTCAACCGGTGAGATCGAGGTGTTCGCTCGGGCAGTCACCGTGCAGAGCGCCGCAGAAGAGCTGCCAATGCCCGTCGCTGGCGAGCAGGAATATCCCGAGGACATCCGCCTCAAGTACCGCTTCCTCGACCTGCGCCGAGAAACACTTCACGCCAATATCATGAAGCGGACACGGATCATCGCCGATTTGCGCGAGCGGATGAATGCGATCGGCTTCAACGAGTTCTCAACGCCGATCCTGACGGCATCTTCACCCGAAGGCGCGCGCGACTTCCTCGTGCCGAGCCGCATTCACGCGGGCAAGTTCTACGCGCTGCCGCAGGCCCCGCAGATCTACAAGCAGTTGCTGATGGTCTCCGGCTTCGACCGCTATTTCCAGATTGCGCCCTGTTTCCGCGACGAAGACCCGCGGGCCGACCGGCTGCCGGGCGAATTCTACCAGCTCGACCTGGAAATGAGCTTCGTTACGCAAGAAGAGGTTTGGGAGACGATGGAACCGGTGATTGCCGGGACTTTCGAGGCATTTGCCGACGGCAAGCACGTGACGCCCGCCGGCGAGTTCCCCCGCATCCCCTATGCAGAGGCGATGCTCAAATACGGCACCGACAAGCCGGACCTGCGCAACCCGCTGATCATTTCCGATGTCACGTCGCACTTCGAGAAGTCTGGTTTCGGCCTGTTCGAGAAGATCGTGGGCGGGGGCGGGCGGGTCCGCGTGATCCCTGCGCCAAGCACGCATGAAAAGAGCCGCAAGTTCTTCGACGACATGAACGACTGGGCGCGCAAGGAAGGCTTTGCAGGCCTCGGCTATGTCACCCGCAAGGGCGGCGAGTTCGGCGGGCCGATCGCCAAGAACCATGGCGAAGAGGGCATGCAGGCGCTCTATGCAGAGCTGGGCCTTGGCGAAAATGACGGCCTGTTCTTTGCGGCCGGAAAGGAAGCTGATGCGGCGAAGCTCGCAGGGGCAGCGCGAATCCGCGTCGCTGAGCAGCTTGAATTGATCGACGCGAACCGCTTCGAATTCGCCTGGATCATCGACTTCCCGTTCTACGAATATGACGAGGACGAAAAGAAGGTCGACTTCTCACATAATCCGTTCTCCATGCCGCAGGGCGAGCTGGAGGCGCTGGAGACGCAGGACCCGCTGACGATCAAAGCGTATCAGTATGACCTCGTCTGCAATGGGTTCGAGCTCGCGTCGGGCTCGATCCGGAACCACAAGCCGCAAACTATGGTCAAAGCCTTTGAAGTTGTGGGGCTTTCGCAGGAAGATGTCGAGCGCGACTTTGGCGGCATGTACCGTGCGTTCCAGTATGGCGCGCCGCCGCATGGCGGCATGGCTGCAGGTGTTGACCGCATTGTGATGCTGCTGTGCGGGGCGCAGAACCTTCGCGAAATCACGCTCTTCCCGATGAATCAGAAGGCAGAAGATTTGCTGATGGGCGCGCCTAGCCTGCCTGAGCCGAAACAGCTTCGGGAGTTGCATTTGCGAATTGTGGAACCAACTAAGAAGGAAGGTTCGTCCTGATAGTCACCACTGCAAGGGTATTCTATTACCCTTGCGCTAACCCTCACCCTTGATTAGGGCGAGTTTCGAAATTCAAAATCCAGTCAAAAAAGGGTTTGTTATGAGCGATACTGCCGACCGCGTGCAGAAAATTGTTGTCGAGCATCTTGGCGTCGAAGGTGACAAGGTCACTCAGGAAGCCAGCTTCATCGACGATCTGGGTGCAGACAGCCTCGATATCGTCGAGCTGGTGATGGCGTTTGAAGAGGAATTCGGTGTCGAAATCCCTGACGATGCTGCCGAAAAGATCACCACTGTTGGTGACGCGACGAAGTACATCGAAGAGCACAAGGGCTAAGCTCGATTGGCTCGCTCCTGCGCTGGCACGGGCAATTGGGGCTAACTCGCCCGCACCGCTTTACAGCTGACGCGCAACTTGGGAGCTTAGGCAGGCTCAGCCCACCCGGGTTGGGCCTGCTTCGTTTTTGCGTAATTGCTTGCCGGAGAGTTTGAATGCGCCGTGTGGTCGTAACCGGATTGGGTCTAGTGACGCCGTTGGGCGGTGATGTCGAGACCTCGTGGAAAAACCTCATCGCAGGGGAAAGCGGCGCAGGCCCGATTACGCGCTTCGACGCAACCGATCAGAAGTGCCAGATTGCGTGTGAGGTAAAGCCTGCCGATCATGCATGGGGGTTCGATCCCGATAAGCGAGTTGATCACAAGGTTCAGCGGCAGGTCGACCCGTTCATTATCTATGGCATTGATGCAGCCGGCCAAGCGCTTGAAGATGCAGGCCTCACGGAAATGACCGATGAGATGAAGTTGCGTGCCGGGTGTTCGATAGGCTCGGGGATCGGGGGTCTTCCCGGCATAGAGCTCGAGTCGGTCAATTTGCACGAGCGCGGTCCGGGGCGCGTTTCTCCGCATTTCGTCCATGGCCGGCTGATCAACCTGATAAGCGGACAGGTCTCGATCAAATATGGCTTGATGGGGCCGAATCATGCCGTGGTAACGGCCTGTTCGACCGGTGCGCACTCGATTGGTGATGCGGCGCGCATGATCAAGGATGACGATGCCGACATCATGCTGGCGGGTGGCGCAGAATCGACCATCAACCCACTTGGCGTTGCAGGCTTTGCGCAGGCGCGCGCGCTCAATATGAGCATGAACGACCGCCCGACCGAAGCGAGTCGCCCCTATGACAAGGATCGCGATGGCTTCGTAATGGGCGAGGGTGCTGGCGTTGTCGTTCTGGAAGAATACGAACATGCCAAGGCGCGCGGCGCCACGATCTATGCCGAAGTGGTCGGTTATGGCCTGTCGGGCGATGCCTATCACGTCACTGCCCCGCATCCCGAAGGCAAGGGCGCGGAAAACGCCATGCGGATGGCGCTCAAGAAGGCAGGCATGGGCCCTGGCGACATTGACTACGTCAACGCGCATGGCACCAGCACCATGGCGGACACGATTGAACTTGCTGCGGTCAAGCGTGTGCTCGGCGCTGATCTGGCGGGTGCATCCATGAGCTCGACCAAGTCCGCGATCGGGCATTTGCTGGGCGGTGCTGGCGCGGTGGAAGCGATCTTCTGCATTCTCGCGATGCGCGATGGTGTCGTTCCGCCGACGCTCAACCTCCATACACCCGATGAAGGCACTGAAGGTGTTGACCTTGTGCCTTTGAAAGCGAAGCAACGTGACGTGCGGGCCGTGCTCAACAACAGTTTCGGCTTTGGCGGGACCAACGCATCGCTGATCATGAAGAAGGTGGACTAATCGCTATATGAAGAAGCTCGGCTGTATCCTCGCGGCCGGTCTGTTCGCCGTCGTCGCTGCGGGCACCTTGCTTGTGACGACCGCACTTGGTGCGGCCACGATCAAGGTCGATACGACTTTCACGATCGAGCCGGGTTCATCGCTCACGGCCGTGGCGGAAGATTTGGAGGAGCAGCGGCTGATCGTTTCTGCTGACGGGTTCCTACTCAATGCTCGGATTTTTGGCAGCGGCGAGCCCATTCAGGCGGGCGAGTTCAATTTGACCGTCGGTATGGATCAGTCAGACATTCTGCGTGCATTTCAAAATGGAGATGTGATCCGCCGCTTTGTCACCA
Source organism: Altererythrobacter sp. GH1-8 (assembly GCF_043702085.1). Classification (GTDB taxonomy): domain Bacteria; phylum Pseudomonadota; class Alphaproteobacteria; order Sphingomonadales; family Sphingomonadaceae; genus Erythrobacter. Next base: position 1,700,587 of record NZ_CP171690.1, read on the forward strand.
TCCCTGAAGGCATGCCCTCTATCATGGTGTTCGAGCGGCTGATGGCGGAGCAATTACTGACCGGTGAAATTGACGTTCCGCCAGAGGGTTCGGTATTGCCGGAAACCTACGACTTCGAACGCGGCGAGCCGCGTGCAGCGGTACTCGCACGAATGCAGCGCGCGATGGGCACTTACCTTGATGAAGCGTGGGAGCAGCGCAGTCCCAATGCTGCGGTCAAATCCAAGAAAGAGGCCGTGATCCTTGCGTCCATTATTGAGAAGGAAACGCAGGATAAAAAAGAACTCGGCAAGGTATCCGGCGTTCTCTCCAACCGCATTCGGATCGGCATGATGCTGGGGGCGGATGCGACAACGATCTATCCGATCACTAAGGGTAAGCCGCTTGGCCGCATGATCCGCGTTTCAGAGCTCCGCGATCCCAATCCCTATAATACGCGCGCCATTGCCGGCCTTCCTGCAGGGCCAATTACCAACCCAAGCAGAGCGGCGATAAAGGCAGCGCTGAATCCGGAAGAGACGACGGCCCTCTATTACGTTGCCGATGGCAGTGGTGGGCATGTGTTTGCCGATACGCTTGAGGAGCACAACCGCAACGTTGCCGAGTGGCGCAGATTTCGCGCTGAAAACGGGATCTGACCTTTCTCGATGAACTCGAGTGAACAACCGCCTCTCATCCTGACCGCGCTGCTGCCCCAGGACTTGCATAATTGGGCCACGGCTTTGCGCACCGCACATTTTCCGCCGGATCGCAATTATCTGGAAGCGCATGTAACTCTGTTCCACGCATTGCCTGCTGGTTGCGAGCCTGAGGTCATCGAATGCTGCAAGGCGCTCGCGAAGGAACATGCGCCCGTTGCCGCAAGGCTGGTTGGCTTGATGAGCCTTGGTGGCGGCACAGCGCTGAAACTGGAAAGCCCAGAGATGCGGTCTCTGCGGGCGGAGATTGCGGATCGCTTCCATGGGCTCCTTACTCAGCAGGACCAGCATAGTCCGCGCCTGCATGTGACCATCCAGAACAAGGTCACAAGCACGCAAGCCAAGGCGCTGCAGGCAGAACTAGATGAGATGATCGAACCGCGCGCCTTCGCCTTTCGCGGGATCGGCCTGTTTCGGTATCGTGGAGGTCCGTGGGAGCCGGTGCGCGAGTTCGCTTTTCGCGGCAATCGCTGATCTGCGGCAAGGACAGGCGAAACGTGTGTTGACCCGGCGCAAATGCCGCCCTAAATGCGCCGCCTGTCGTGGGGGTTTTCGGCCCTGCGCAGGCCTTTCGGGGCGGAGTAGCTCAGGTGGTTAGAGCAGCGGAATCATAATCCGCGTGTCGGGGGTTCGAGTCCCTCCTCCGCTACCAAACAAGCATCTGATTTATTTTGATTTCTTTTCAAAATGGCCGATGAGTTGGCTATTTGCATTGTTGCGTCTTGTTGCACGCTTTTCCGCCGTTTTTCGGTGCTTTCCGATCATTTCCGGCTGGTCCGTGCAACAAGTGTGCGACATGAGGAAATTCCCCGTTCGACCGGAGTCAGAGCTGCGTAGTTTTCTAAATTCTCTGGCCCCCTGTTCTGAATGGCAGGCTAGGGACAGGGGGGGGGCTTTCTGATCCCTGGTAGCTCAATCTTGAGGACCGGCGCCAATCGAGATTTCGCGCATCCCCAATTCAGACTTCAGGGTAAGGGGCGGTGAAATCTCTGTAGGCAAAGTGATGAGAGCGCAGGGAATTGCTCGTCTAAACGCTAACCCCGCTTTTCTCGCGCGCGCGAGGTGATCTGCGCCAGCGTTGTCAGCTATTTGCATTTGTGCGGCTCAGAGGATCAAATCATCAAAAGCAGACAGACTGCTAACGACCCAATTGCGGACGACCCTTCACTATCCTTGGCGGCTTAAAATTTGTAAGCCTCTCAAGCTGATTGCGGATGGTTTCGCATCGGCACTTTCCAATCGGTAAGAGTCGCAGCCCGCCATGTCCATTCAAGCGGGCCATAGCGATATTGAGCATACCACCATTTGGCGAACGCGATCTGAAGCGCAAAGAAGATGATCGCTGCAAAAACGGCATTCGGAGGCGACAGGTCGTCCCACATTCCCAGACCATATTCATAGAAGAACGGTGCAGCGAGAACGGAATGCAACACATAGAGCGACAGGGTCATGCGGCCCGGCAGCTTGAATATCCCGACTAGGAATTGGGCCGACGAATTCCACAGTAGTGCCAGAATTCCGATTTGAATGGTAATCAGCGCCAGGCCGAACCACTGCTCGTAAATCCAGCGGGCACTGAATGGCCAAATCGCGAATTCACCAGCCGCCGAGCTGGTGGGCAACAGGGGCTTCCCGAACAGGATCGTCATGGCCAGCACCAAGCCGCCGATGGTCACCGCTTTCAAAGCGAGGTGGCGCTCTTGCGAAAGTCTAGCAAACATACCTGTCCGCTGGAGGACTACGCCAACGACAAAAAGTCCTGCAATCTCGCTCACCCTGCCGGTCGACCAGTTGAACGACCATTTGCCCGCAAGGCCGCCTGTCGCATTATATAAAGTGACGTCCAGGAAGCTGCCTTCTGTTAGAGCCTGGGAAGCCGGACCTGCGACAACATATGGCACTGACCCCGCAAACGCACTCCCCCAGTGAGCCAACAGGGCTTGGGCGAGAAGCGGAATTTGAAGGAAGCAAAGTGCTGCGATGGCTAGCAACACCAAGTTGCTGCGAACCCGGTCGAGCGGGATCAGGAGAAATCCCATAAGAGCGAGCACTTGCAGGATATCGCCGCTGTAGATGAGCGAATGAAGGGTGCCGATAAGCAAGAGAAGCACAAGGCGCCAGACAAAGCGCCCGGTAAAGTCGATCCCGCGCGACCGTTGGTTCGCCATGATCGTCGCAAATCCGAAGCCGAAAAGTAAGGCAAAGATCGCGAATGCTTTACCTGCGAAGATGGTGTGGATCACCACGCTCCATGGTTCTGATGTAGGGCCGTTGAATCCCGCTCCGAAGTGCTGGATAGAGTGCACAACGAGGAGACCGAATAAGGCGAACCCTCGAAGCGCATCGACGAATTCAACACGTCCAGACGCTGCAGCCGGATTTGCGTGAGACTGCTCCGGCACGGTCATCATGAAATATACCCCCAAATTTTTCCCGAACTGACTAACAACAATTGGACAGCGTGGCAAAATTGAGGACATTGCCCTCCGACAGAAACAAGCCAATCGTCCGCATTCCACCCCATCAGCTGCCGGTAATTAGCTCCAGGCGGCATCCTGAAAGCCGACAGTCTGCATCGGCGGGCTAAGTGCTAAAAGCGGCTGGTCCGCTAACGACCCATTTGCGGACTCAAGAGTTGGCGATTATTGTTACCCAATGAGGATGCAACTTCGCTCGTCACTGCAGTTACGTTTGTTGCCGCGACGCTTCCCTGTTCATATCGTGGATGTTCGGACGAAATGACATGATGCCAGCAGCAGTAAAACGCGTTCTTACGCCGATTTGTATCGTCATGTTGGTTTACATGTTCGTCGGATGGGGAGACCTTTTTCATTACTCGGTATTATTTTTGGGCCCTCTCTTTTTCGTAATAGCTCTTCTGTCTCACAAGGTAGGGTTACCAAAGCTCTCATATTTGTGCGGGGGTATCGCGCTAGGTTTCTTCCTATCACTAGGACACCTGCTCGAATTCGTATGGTCAGTAGAGTCTGGCTTAATTTACGTTGTTCCCGTGTTGGCATTTGCGACACCTTTCGTGTCGTTTTTCTTAGCCTACATGTCGACACTCGATGAGGAGACTTAATGTGACAATCATTCGCTCTTTTGGGCTAGAGCAACTATAGCGAGTCTCCAAAGAGGGCGATGTAATGCTGCAGCCTAGCGGCAATTGATCTCCAGCCGCCTTTGGGGCGAAATGCTGAACGTCCGCTTCCCACCCCAATTTCGGACTTTGCTAGTCCCCTTGCGTGGTCTCGGAAGCTGACGTTTGAACCAGCCCGTTGCAACACCAGTGCAACAGGCAAGTGCAAACCCCGCAGAAACCTTAAGGTAATACGCGGAATCATAATCCGCGTGTCGGGGGTTCGAGTCCCTCCTCCGCTACCAATCTCGAATCCGCATGGGTTCGCTTGCTTCCGCATACATCCGTAAACTTCAATTAAAACAGAATGATGTGAGTGATTCGCGTCCGCTTGCGTGCGCATGCATTCGCTTGAAGCCGGATTTGGTGTGGGGGTATTTTGGGGGTATTTTCCGGGGGTAGCGAAAAGGAGCGATACCCCCAATGGCCTTGAGTGAGATTCAGATCAAAAAAGCGAAGGCGGCTGAGCGTCCATACAAGCTTGCGGATGGGGAGGGATTATTCCTCCTGGTGCAAAAGAACGGCTCGAAGCTCTGGCGGCTGAAATACCGGTACCACGGGAAGGAGAAGCTGCTTTCTTTCGGTGCCTACCCCGAAGTCGGAATAGCGGCCGCAAGAGAACTCAAGAGAGCTGCCAAGGGTGTGCTGGCCGAAGGCAGGGACCCGATGGTTCACAAACCGGGTCGGGACTTCGAAGAGGCTAAGACCTTCAGGGCGATTGCCACCATGTGGCATGAGAACAGAGCAAGTAGTCTCAATCCCGCCCATGCGAAGCGCGTGTGGTCGCGGATGGAGCAGGACGTGCTTCCTGTCTTAGGCGAGCTCATGATGCATGAGATAACTCCACCAGAAGTCCTGAAGGTCATTCGGAAGATCGAGGAGCGCGGCGCGCTCGACATCAGTCGACGGGCCAAGCAATGCATTGGTCAGGTATTCCAGTTCGCGATTGCCAGCGGACTTTGCGATTCCGATCCAACGGCGCATCTTCGGGGGGCTTTGAAGCCACGTCCTCGGGTCAAGCATATGGCGAAGCTGCCTCTGGCACAGCTACCCGAACTCATCATCAAGATGGAGCGATACCAGGAAGAGGGTGAGAGACGATCCGAAATTACGCGGGCGGCATTGACCTTTGCTCTTCTTACATGGGTCCGGACCAAGGAACTCCGGTTCGCCAAGAAGCACGAGTTTGAAGGTCTAGTCGGAGATTTACCAGTTTGGCGCATTGGCGCTGATCGGATGAAAATGGGCCGCGAGCATATCGTGCCTTTGTCGCGACAAGCCGCTTCTCTTGCTCAAGATATGATCAGCAAGTCCGAAGGCGAATACGTCTTTCCAGGCCAGAAGCCCAAGATGCCGCTTTCCGAGAATACGATGATCTATGGCCTCTATCGCCTCGGTTACCACGGGCGACAAACTGTTCACGGCTTCAGGGGTCTGGCGAGCACCTGGGCGAATGAGCAGCTGGTCGAGGTCGGCGAACCACCGATGTGGATCCGCAGATATCATGAAGACTGGGTCGAACTGCAATTGGCACACAGCGAAGAGAACGAGGTTCGCGGGGCATACAATGCTGCCGAATATCTCGCTCCCCGTCGTGCAATGCTGCAGGATTGGGCAGACTTCCTCGATTCCATCGGCGGCAAAGCGCAAAACATTGCTGTTTTGAGAGCCGCTTGACCTGCTCCTAGGCGGGCACCTGCCCCAGCCATTCGACGCGAAGGCGGTCGAACCCGACAACGATACCCTCTGCGGTAACCTCAAATCCAAAGTCGTTGTTTGAGGGTTCGTAGTCTTCGAGAACCCAATGATCTCCGGCATCGGTTACAATTACGGCTCCCCGAGGAAGGTGCTCGAGCCGTCCGCTGATCCTTTTCCGATTCGTAGTCATATCGAACCGTATGCCATCCATCGGTCGATAACGCTCTTCACATATCCAGGTGTTTCACGATTTTTCGGTATTCCGCCGGCTCGCGACACGGCGCCGGGACCAGCATTGTATGCGGCCAGCGCGAGATGGATCGCACCGAAGCGCTCTAGCATCTGCTTCAGATACCGCGCGCCGCCATCGATGTTCTCAGCCGGATCGTGGCGATTGCTGACACCAAGTTCTCTTGCCGTTCCCGGCATGAGTTGAGCGAGCCCAGCGGCGCCAGCCGGACTGATTGCCATCGGGTTGAACCGCGATTCCTGCCAAATCAGGGCCTGAAGCAGTCGAGGCGGCAATTGGTATCGCGCTTCAGCTTGCCGGATGAGTGGCTCATACAAGGCTTCCTTGAAGCTTCTATCGATATAGGCCGCGCCGCCATCTGGCTTGCCCAAGTGGATTGCAGTCGGGTTGAAAGCGCGCCCTTTGTCGTTTGTAACCTCAACTGTGCCGAGGTCATGGTCGAAGACCTGAAACTCCTGCGCGTGCGCGGATCCCGAAATCGCAATCGCGAGCGCACCGCAACCGCAAGCCACCAGAGACATTCGCATTGAATTACCTTTCACGTTGCCTCGATCCGCAAGAGAACATAAATAGAACAAATGGGTGTAGGAAAACGTTTTTTTTGCAAGTTTATCCGAGAGGAGAGGGGTTCGTCTGGAGGGGGCAATTGTGAGGCGATGGAGCCGGTATGCCTGTTTCGAATTCAACCCTGTCACGTACCTCGCTTGAGGACACCGCCCGCAACATCTGCGAAAGCCGAGGGGGCAAATGGTCAGGCACAAAGGGGATGGCGTGCTGTCCCGCGCATGATGACCGCACACCTTCGCTCGGCGTGACGCTCGGCCGAAAGGCTATTCTCTTCCATTGCTTTGCGGGCTGCGATCAACAGAGCGTGCTTTCCGCAATGGCGCGCGAAGGTTTCGAGGTGGCCAGGTTTTTCTCGGGTTCTTCGGCCGAGGATCAGATCGAGCCAACAAGGCTACGCACACCCTCGGCAGCAGCGTTGAGGATCTGGCGCGAAGCGGAACCATTGGGTGCCAGTCCGGCGAAGGCCTACCTCGAGAGCCGCGGCATCCTGGCCGCATCTTCAGCTCTTCGCTTTCATCCGCAAACGCCGCTCGGGCCGAAAGGACAGGCCCGCTTTCTTCCCGCTATGATTGCGGCGGTCAGCCTCGATGAGGGGCCGATCGCGATCCACCGCACGTTTTTGTCCACCGAGGCTTCAACCAAGGCCACCTTCGACAAGCCAAAGCGCGCGCTTGGCTCGCTCGGTGAAGCTGCTGTCCGTCTCTTTGCTCCGGTTTCCGGGAAGCTCGGCCTTGCCGAGGGGATCGAGAGCGCGTTGTCAGCCTATGCGCTCACCGGCATTCCCGTTTGGGCGACCCTTGGGAATGAGCGTTTCGGTCTCGTAAGCATTCCCGAGAGTGTGACCGAGCTTCATCTGTTCGTCGATCATGATGCTGGCGGCGAGCTGGCCGCCTCGCGTGGCCTCGGAGCCTACGCGCAGGAAGGGCGGACGATCCAAGTCCGCAAGCCACATCCAAGCGATACCGACTGGAACGATGAACTCATAGCATGGCTGCGCCGCAAAGCGGCGCGTTAGAGGAGAGAGGGCTTCTCGATTTCTTGATCCGGCAGAGGGCGTGTCCCGATGCCCCCATCAGGAGGACGAATTGCCATGTTTCAATCAGACCTGTTTCCCGCCGGCGAGCAGTTGCCGTCCATACCCTTGGCCTATGCCATTGGCACCCGAGTTGCCGCGCTTCTTGCTTCGGGTCGTCATCTTACCCGTACCGACATTTCCGGGCTGTTCGCCGAAGAGACCGGTGTTCTCGACTGGGGAGGTGCCTGGACGATCGACGACTACAACAGCGCGGTCGAGATCGGCGCACTACTCTGGCTTCGAGAGTCCTCACGGATCGATCTGGCGACGAATGTACACGAAGCCGAAGCGCGGTTCGACTGGCTCGAAGCAGCTTTGCCGCCGCGGCACGTGCGCAGCGAAGCACAGGTCGAGCTCCAACAGTTCTCGACCCCGCCAATGCTGGCCTGGCTGATGGCGAAGGCCGCAGCAGTTGCTGCGCAAGACACGCTTCTCGAACCATCCGCCGGTAATGGCGCCCTTGCGCTTTGGGGCAGCGTCCAGAACGCTTCGCTGCTCCTCAACGAGATCGATCCGGCAAGACGAGACTGCCTCGGCCACATCTTCCCCGCAGCCGCGATCACCACGTATGACGGGGAGCTGATCGCCGACCTGGTGCGCGGCCCTGTTCCGTCGGTCGTGCTGATGAACCCGCCATTCGCCCGCAGCCAGGAACGCGGCAAGGACGGTGAGACCGCCATGCGTCACCTGCGCGGTGCGATCCGAGTGGCTGCAAATGGGGCGAGGATAGTCGCCATCATGCCCGAAGGCTTCGATGCTTCCGCTTTCGCCAAAGCACAGGACGAAACGTCGCTCGTGCTCAATGTCCGCTTGGAGCAGATGTTTCGCCGGACAGGGACGGGGATTGCCGTTCGACTGGTCGTGTTCGACAAGACGCCGACTGCGGCTTCGCCCGCGATCACCGGAGATACTGCCGACCTGATCGCGCTCCACGAGCTTATCACTGCGCTTCCGCCCCGTGCGCAGACATCCGCCAACATCCATCGCCTGCCAGTCGGCAAGCCAGTGCGCCTCGTTTGCAAGACTTCGACCCAAAGCGCGCCGGTTCGGCCGGTGGCGCCGTTCGCCGCGACACCAGCAGCCAGCGCGAATGCGATCGACCTTGCCTATTCGGTCCTCGCCGACCCCGCGCCTGTGCCCGAACAGGCAGGCATCTACCTGCCTTACCGGCCCAGCCGCATCGCCTTCGAAGATGCGCCGGTCCATCCCACCCCGCTCGTGGAATCGGTCGCCATGGGTTCGGTCGCGGCACCGCAGCCCGATGTTTGCCCGCGCCTTCCCGCAGGTTGGCAGGCCGATGGCCTGCTGTCCGAAGCGCAATGCGAGACACTCGTTTACGCTGCCCAGGCATTTTCGCGTGATCTTCCAGGTCAGTTCAAGGTCAGCCAGGAAGCCACCTCGCTGGAGCTGTCCGAAGATGGGCACACCTACCGGCAGGGCTTCTTCCTTGGCGACGGGACCGGAGCGGGCAAGGGACGGCAGATCGCAGCGGTCATCATGGACCGCTGGCTCGCAGGCGAGCGCCGGCATGTCTGGATCACCAAGAACGAGGCGCTGCTCGAAGATGCACGCCGCGACTGGGAAGCGCTTGGCGGACTACCGCTCGATCTCCAGCCGCTCTCGCGCTGGAAACTCGGCCAGCCCGTAACGATGTCCGAAGGCATTCTCTTCGTCACCTATCCGACGCTGCGCTCGGGCCGCGCCGAGGATACGCGGCTCGACCAGATCCTTGCCTGGGCGGGCGAGGATTTCGACGGCGTGATCGCTTTCGACGAAGCCCATGCGATGGCTAATGCGCTCGGGGGCTCTTCAATCCGCGGCAAGGTCAAGGGCTCTGAACAAGGGATGGCGGGCGTCAGGCTGCAGAACCACTTGCCGCGCGCCCGCGTGCTTTACGCGTCTGCCACTGGCGCTTCGGATATCGCCAACCTCGGTTACACTTCCCGCCTCGGCCTTTGGGGACCCGAGACCGCTTTTCCGACCCACGAGGCATTCATGACCGAGATCCGCGCTGGCGGCGTCGCGGCGATGGAGCTCGTCGCCCGTGATCTCAAGGCCCAGGGCCTCTATCTTGCCCGTGCGCTGTCCTTCGCCGGGGTCGAGTACGACATCCTCGAACATAGCCTGACCGAAGCACAGGTACGGATCTACGATGCCTATGCTGATGCCTGGGCGATCATCCACCGCAACCTCGAAGCTGCGCTCGAAGCAACCCGCGTGGTCGACGAGGACAGCGGCGACACGCTCAACCGCAATGCCAAGGCTGCGGCGCTATCGATCTTCGAAGGCACCAAGCAGCGCTTCTTTGCCCAGCTCCTGCTTTCGATGAAATTGCAGAGCCTGATCCCCGCGATGGAAGTAGCGCTTGGCGAAGAGAATTCGGTTGTCGTGCAGCTGGTCTCGACCGCCGAGGCCATGCTCGACCGGCGCCTTGCCGACCTTACCGTGGAAGAACGCGAAGCTCTCGATATCGATCTGTCCCCGCGTGAATACGTCATCGACTACCTTACGAAGAGCTTCCCGATACGATTGATGCAGGTATTCGCCGACGAGGACGGCAATCTTCGCTCCGAGGCGATGAGCGACGGAGAGGGCAATCCCGTTTTCTGCCCGCGCGCCATTGCTGTGCGCGATGCGCTGATCGAACAGCTTTGCGCACTGCCGCCCATCGCCACTGCGCTCGATGCGATTATCGAACATTTCGGAACCGACGCCGTGGCCGAAGTCACGGGCCGGACCCGCAGGCTTGTACTGGGCCGCGATGGTGAGCAGCGCCTCGAACGGCGTAGCCCCAGCGCCAATGTCGCCGAAGCCCAAAGCTTCATGGAAGGGATCAAGCGCATCCTGGTCTTCTCGGATGCGGGCGGCACGGGGCGATCCTATCATGCCGACCTCGGCTGCCGAAACCAGCAGCGCAGGGTTCATTTCCTGCTCGAGCCGGGCTGGCGCGCGGACAACGCCATCCAGGGTCTTGGTCGTACCAACCGCACCAACCAGGCCTCGGCCCCGCTGTTTCGGCCGGTAACCACCGACGTAAAGGGCGAACGCCGATTCATCTCAACCATTGCGCGAAGGCTCGACGCATTGGGCGCGCTGACGCGCGGCCAGCGCCAGACGGGCGGTCAGAACCTGTTCGACCCGGCCGACAATCTCGAAAGCGACTATGCGCGCGACGCGCTCAGCCGCTGGTTCCAGCTGCTCTATGACGGCAAGCTCGAAGCCACGAGTTTCGGGAATTTTGTCGAGCGTACGGGTCTCCGGCTCGAAAACCCCGATGGCGGGCTGACCGACAATCTCCCGACGATTCAGCGTTGGCTCAACCGCATTCTCGCGCTGCCGATCGCGCTCCAGAACGCCATATTTGATGAATACCTTGGTCTCGTCGAAGCGCGGATCGAAGCCGCGCGCGAGGCCGGAACGCTCGACCAGGGACTGGAAACCGTCAGGGTTGATCGTTTCAATGTCCTGGCAGATGAACTCCTGCGCACCGATCCCGTGACCGGAGCCGAGACCCGTCTCGTCTCGCTCGAAATGACGAGGCACCTTCGGCCTCTGCGATTGCAGCGCCTGGTGCGGATGCACGAGATCGGCAGCCCGCACGCTATCCCGATGCGCAATACGCGCTCGGGCAAGGTCGCCCTCTCGGTTCCTGCCCGGCGCCTTATCGCTGACGACGGGGCCGTGATCGAACGTCGGCGCCTTCTGCGACCGCTCAAGTCCGCGAACTGGACACTTGAGGCACTCGGTGAGAGCCACTGGGAAGAAATTGGCGTCACTGCGTTCACCAGCGCCTGGAGGACCGAGGAAGAAGAGGCGGCCAAATCACCGGTTACCGAGCGCGTCCATCTCGCCACCGGACTGCTGCTCCCGGTCTGGAAGCGCCTCCCCGGCGATCATGTCCGCGTCACCCGGCTCGTTGCCGAGGACGGCCAGTCGATCATCGGCCGCGAAGTGCTCGATGTCGATCTCGCTGCAATCGCCGATACCTTTGGCCTTTCCGGGGTTACCGGACCATCGGCAGAGCAGATCGGCGACCTCGTCCTCGCCAGCGGCAAACCGCTGTGCCTCGCAAGCCACGACTCCCTGACTGTGAAGCGCTCGCTGGTCGGCGGCGAACAGCGCCTTGAACTGACCGGGTTCTCGCCCGACCGGCTCGACTGGTACAAGAACAAGGGCTGCTTCACCGAGATCATCCGCTACCGCACGCGGCTGTTCGTCCCGGTGTCGAAAGCCTCTTTGATCCTTCCCGCGCTTGCCGCCTGATCCCTCGGGCAGACCCCATTCTCAGAATGAGAGTGGAGGGAGCCCTTTGGGCTTGTGGGCCTCGTGATCCTCACCTGCGCCTTCAATCCATCAGGAGAACACCTATGATCCAGTCGATTCCCTTGAAGAAGCTCGTCCCGAGCCCGCGCAACGTTCGCAAGTCGAGCGACGTGCTGGCCGACCTCCAGCTGCGGGCAGACATTGCTGCGCGCGGCCTGCTGCAGAACCTCGTCGTGCGCAAAGGAAAGCGCGGCAAGTTCGAAGTCGAGGCCGGCGGTCGCCGTCTCACCGCGCTGCAGGCGCTGGCCGAAGAGGGCACCTTGCCCGAGAACCACGAGGTCACCTGCCTCGTCATCGAAGGCGAAGAAAGCGAAGTGCGCGAAGCCAGTCTTGCTGAGAACTTCCAGCGCCTCGCGATGAACCCCGCCGACGAGGCGCAGGCCTTCGCCTCCATCATCGAGGCAGGGGCTACCACCGAAGACGTGGCGCGCCGCTTCGGCCTCACCGTCCGGTTCGTCGAAGGGCGTCTGCGCCTGGCAAGTCTCGCGCCTTGCGTCTTCGAAGCGCTCGCCGAAGGCACGATCACGCTCGACATGGCCAAGGCCTACGGCGCGATTTCCGACGTCGAGCGCCAGGCGCATGTCTATGCTGAGCTGCAGCACGCCTGGTACCAGATCACGCCCGACACGATCCGCCGCATGGTGCTCGATGCCACGGTGCGCGGTTCCGATCCGCGAGCTGTGCTAGTCGGACGCGATGCCTATCTCGACGCAGGTGGTCGGATCGAGCGCGAACTGTTCGACGATGATGCCAGCGAGAGCTGGATCGATGTCGCGCTGCTCGAGGACCTCGCGCACAAGGCCATGGACGAAGCCGCAGAAAAGGCCGCGCTCGAATATGGCCTTGCCTGGGTGCGCCCGACCCTTGGCAACTACGTCAGCCATGACCTCGTCGAAGGTCTGAGCCGTCTGCCTTGCGACCCTGCGCCGATGACCGAACAGGAAGCTCAGGAACTCGGCGAGCTCGAGGCCGACTACGACCGCGTCGCCGCTGTGCTCGAAGACGAGGACAGCGACGAGGACGAGGTCGCCAAGGCCGAGAAGGAACTAGTGGTGATCGACCGTGCCATGCGCGTGCTCAATGACCGGCCGCCGGTACTCGCCGACGAACTGAAACCGGAGGCCGGCGCCTTCCTCGTCCTCTCGCGCAATGGCGAGCCGACCCTGGTCCCGCAGTTCTACACCGAGACCGAGGTCATCGCTGACGAAGGCGTGGTCGAGGCCATTGAAGAGAGCGGTGCGGCTAAGCCCAAGGGGAGCTCGCTTTCCCAGCGCCTGCTCGACGAACTCGCAATGCAGCGCCGCGACATCCTGGCAATCCATCTCGCCAACGACCCGGCACTAGCGCTCGACTTCATGGTCTTCACGCTCGCCGATGCCGATGGGCACGACTGGCGCGCCAAGAAAGCGTCGACCCTCGTTGGCTCGGTCGCGTCCGGGCCTATCACCGGGTTCGAGGCGAAGGATGCGCCGGCGAGTGCCGCGCTTGCCGAGTTCGCCGGGTCGCTCGATGAAAACTGGCGTGCGGGTGAAAGCGATGTCGAGCGGTTCGCGAAATTCCGAGCGCTTTCCGACGAGGCGCGCTCAGCATGGCTTGGCCATGTCGTCTCGCGCACTCTGGTTGCCAGCCTTGCCTGCGAAGGCGAACGATCGGTGCCGATGCACGAGGCACTCGGCTCGCTCCTCGAAATCGAGACCGCGCATTGGTGGCGTCCCACGGCGAAAAACTACTTCGACCGGGTGGCTAAGGCGCGCACGCTCGAAGCGCTCGACGCCGCCGGCGGTCCCGAACTGGTCAGTCGTTATGCCGCATCGAAGAAGGCTGAGCTTGCGAGCGCTGCCGAACGCATCTTCTCGGGCAACTTCATTGGCGAGCCCGAGGTCAAGGAACGGGCGCAGGCTTGGGTTCCGCCGATCATGCGGTTCAACGATTCTGAAGAAGTCGAATTGGCCGACCACGACGGAGACGAGGCGGTCAACGCCGAAGGAACTGACGAGATTGCCGAGCAGGCAGCCTGACCCCTCCTGACAGGTCCAGGTCACTCGGCAGGCGGTCCGTCCCTCTCGGGACGGGCCGCCATCTGGATGTTAAAATCTGAGCCGCATTTGGGCTGGAAGCCCTCGGTCAGCTTCGGCTTCGCTCACCGAATAGTCGGCCATTAGCCCGCTCGCGAGCCATGAAATGCTTCATAAGGATCGACAGGCACTGCGAAAAAGCGCTGGCTAACAACCTCGTCAAAAGTGCTCGCCAAGGGCGCAGCAAGTGGAAGCAGAACTTGTTTGGCGCGATAATAATCGTCGAGCTCGATGGGGTTATCAGGCATCAGGGGCGCGTCAATTCTCACGAGTTGGTCGCGACCAATGAGAAGTCCTGCTTGACCAAGCGCGTTCTGGCTAGCAAGCCGCATTGCCGACGAGATGACCTCTTTCCAGTGCCATAGTCCGCCGAGCCGGACCTGATCATCTGAGATAAGCATCTCGGACTCGCCACAGCCGAGCGACAGAATCTGGACTTGGCGCCGATTGAGATCATGGCAGCTTAGCGCATCGACTAGCGCAACCATAACAGGATTGTTCGCCCAGACGCCTCCGTCGGCAAAGCGCCGCTCCCCATTCCTATAGACGGAGAAGAAAGTCGGCGCCGCGGAGGTTGCGAGTGCGGCTGTCACCATTTCCTCGCGCCAGTCGAGTTTGAAGTCGGGGTGGTGCGGTGTCTTGAAGATGTGGACCTCGGTGAAGCCATCGAATGCCGGTATGCACAAACGGCAGTGCGCATCGCCGATTTGCCGCTCGCCGAACAGCTTGCGTAGCTCGCGTTCGAGTGGACCACGCTCATACTGGTAGCGAGTCAACGAATGGAAAAAGCGAAGGCCCGATTTAAGCCTGCTAAAAGGGGGGCGGATTGGCGGAAATATTGCTTCGCCATGATCGAGGTAGAGCTTGAGGATTTCGCTTGCGCGCATTCCAATTGACAGGCCGAGGGCAATGATACCACCTGTAGACGTCCCGGCGATTAGGTCGAAATATTCGCCTGCCGAGCGGCCATCCAAGTGGCGAGATTCAAACTCTGCCAAAAGAGCAGCCGGCAGGATGCCGCGAATCCCGCCGCCGTCGATCGAGAGAATGCGGAAGGGCTTGTCGGTAGGCCAGGGCAATTGCACCCGCTGCTCGACTAATGTGCCGTCAGACCGCCGCGATGGCCTTTTTGTTTGCAATGCCATCTTGCTCCTCTCGTGTCGGGTGCCGACCGCCGCCGCGCCATGACTTAGTCGCGAGCCAACCCTCATAGAAGAAGAGGTAGCGCGAACTCCACGGCACCGTCGTCTCGGCGAGCAGATCGCTCGGAGTCCACTCGCGATTATAGGCGTCGAACAGGCAGAGATAAGGCAGCCTTGGTTCGTCGCGGTTCACATAGACGTGGGGGACAGGGCCTTCCTCATAGTCTGAATGCCGTTCGAGAACGGGATCGAGAATCTGAACGCGCGGTTGAACCTGCAGCAGCGAGAAGGCCTCGATCGCCAACGGCACACGATAGCCGATCCGAACCGTGTAAAAGCGCTGGAGAGGTTGCAGACGTCCCTGCCAGACAGCGTATCGATCGGCGCGCTCGATGACCTTGAAGCCGGGCCAGCGCTCGGCCATCGCGGCAATCTGATTCTCGATGCTGATCAGTCCGGGATGCATCCGCCACCCATGTTGGTACTGGCGCGCGCGGCTGTGCTGGTCGCAGCGCCGATGATGGCGGGCGCGCCGGTAAGGATGCGTCCGGTCGTTCCGAAGCGCATCGCGCCGCGTTCGGCTTCGCGCCGGCTTGCATCGAGAAAGCGTTCGACCGCGAAGCCCGCCGCCGTCTCGCCAAACAGGTCATCGAGGATGGTCCGCATTTCGGTCAGATTTGCGTTGTCGCTGCGAAGGCGACCAAGCTGCCGCTGCAGATGATCGAGATCACGCATATAAACGTTCTGCGCGGCGACCTCCCTAGGCCATCGATCTGTGAAGATATCCTCCGGGAAGGAGGGGTTGCGTACGACCAAGGTGTCAAACCGGCGAACGTGATCCTGAAGCTGGCCACTGATGTGCGAGGCAATATTGACGACCTCGTCAACCAGCCCGGACTGCGCCGGACCGCTATCCAGAGCCATAGCCGCGAGCACTACCGACGGCGGCTTCCGACCATCGCGCGAGCGGTAGCGGACATCGCGATTCCGCTTCAGCAACTGGAGCGCCACGACGCGCGAGGATTTTTCCGAGAGCGGAACGCGACCGGGTAGCGGGTCGGTTTCGGCCTTCGCGACCACGCCATCCGATATCTGGCGACGGGCGTCGAACATCGTCGCGAAAACCGGATCGAACGCCACCTCACGATTGAAATAATCGGCGAAGCCCCAAGGATTGACCGTCTTGTGGTAGGTTTCGGCGGTCTCTTGGCGCCAGTGAAAAAGATGGCCAGCCTTCAGGGGCGTTTGGTCGAGCCGGGCGATCGGCATGAGATCGACGCGTGTGCCGTCTTCATAGGTTACGGTGACGCAGCGGCTGTTGAGGGTCACCCGCCCATGATAACGGCTGCCTTCCTCACCGTTGATCGCAACGAAAAGGGTCGCCAGCACGCCCGACGGCTCACTGAACGGCGAAATATCGAGTTCGATCACGACGTCGACATCGTGCTGATCTTTCGAGACGCGCGATGCGATCGCGGTTCCGGTCGCGAAACTACCGCCCGGATAGCAGGCGATCACCTTCCCGTGGAGCGGGCTGTCGGGCCGATCCACATGGGCGCAGAGCGCCTGATAATGCTGTTCGGCTTCGTCATGCTTGGTGGGCGAGAGCTGGATGCGGCGCGCGACGTCCATCAGGAGAGCATCGGCGGCCGAAGGCGGCAAGATCGGCTTCTGGTACGTCATTTCAGGGCTCCCTTGGTTCAGCCTTCGGGCGGGAATTCGTCGCGGCCATGACTGTCACGCGCGCGAATTCGGCCGTTGCGGCCATGGATGAGAAGTTCGGATTCCTGATTGCGGGCGATCTCGCGACCGCGGGCAATCGCCTCAGCCTGTGTCCGGTGAACGGACGACGCACGCTGGCCTCCGGCCGGCTGAACGGCCCAGCCACGACGGTGGGGTGTAATATGCTGGTTACGACTCATGAGCGATTCCTTGTCTGATTGGCCCGACAAAATCGTAAGATATACCGAACGACGCTCTAGGTCAACTGACCGGACGAAAACGTTCGTTTGACCGAACGATTGTTGATTCCTATGAGGGTGTCCGCATGATAGGATGCGTGAAAGGAAATCGGTCAATGTCCTTGGCGACGAAGCTTCAGAAACTTCGCACTGCAAAGCGACAGTCGCTTCAGGATGTCGCGGACGCCATCGGCGCATCGAAAGCGCACGTCTGGGAACTGGAGAAGGGCACCGCCAAGAATCCGTCGATCGAGCTCGTCCGGAAGCTCGCCGATCATTTCGGCGTTTCGATTGCCAGCCTTGTTGGAGAGGCTCCCGACGAAGGCAGCGACGAAGAACAATTGCTCGTCATGTATCGCGACCTGAAATCGCTCGATACGAAGGAGCGCGAGCTGATCGAAGACATTATCAAAGGGATGCAGAAGCGCCGAACCGGGGGGTAGGATGGAGATTGATCGGATCGAACTCGCGGACTGCGGTTCGCCGGAAAAGATCATCGCTGAAATCATGCGGCAGGTGCCCGACATGCCGATCCCGGTGCCGATTGAGGAATTGGCCGAGGCGGTCGGCATCACCGATATCCATCGGCTGGAAACAGCCAGCTTCGAAGGTGGACTTGTTACACAGCCCGAACGCGCGAGTGGCGTCATCCTGGTCAACAGCAAGGGCTCGGTGCAGCGCCAGCGCTTCACTATCGGGCACGAACTCGGACATTATCTTATTATCGCGCACCAGCCCGCGCGCGCCGGTCAGTTCACATGCTCGAAAGCCGATATGGCGATCCGTGAGGCGGACCGTGACAATCGTGCGCGGCGGATGGAGTTGGAGGCAAATCGGTTCAGTGCGGGCATGCTCATGCCGCTCGCGCACTTCAAACCCGATATGCGCAATCTGGGGACACCAGCGCTGGAGCATGTGTTCACGCTGGCCACGCGCTACAATATGAGTAACGAAGCGACCGCTCTTCAATATGTGCAGTACAATGATGCCGTTTGCGCGGTTATCATTTCGAAGGATGATGTCGTCCGGCGAATCTACAAGCCCAGCCGTTTTCCTTTCATTGATGTTCGGATCGGGACCCGGCTGCCCACACCTTCACTCGCCGCGCGCCTGTCCAATGGTCAGCAATCCGATTGGGATGACGTGAGCGCCGGAGTGTGGCTCGCTCTTTCGACAGAAGGTCCTCACCCATCCCTGCAGGAACAAGCTTATCGCCTGCACAACGGATGGATGATGACGTTGCTCATTCATACTGATCAGGACGAAGAGGAAGATGGCGAGGGTGGGATTTCCGATGCATTTGACGTGTGGGAGAACCCTCGATTTCCATCACGAAGTCGGCGGCGGTGAATGAAGCCGACCCAGGATTTTCTGGACCAAGTAGTGGGCGCGATCGTCGAAGCCATCACAAGTAGCGGACATAGCTGCAACGAAAGCGAAGATCATTCTTGGTTGACCTTTACGCATCCCTCTAATGTTCAATGAGGACGCATAGCCGTAATCATTAAACGAGAGGGGAGAGAGCTTTGCTTTTCCTGAACCGGGACATGCCCGTCCCGGCGTTCAGGAGAACTCCCATGACCAAATCCCGCCGCACTGCCTCTGCTTCGCCAGCCCAGCGCATTACCGCGGCCATCATCGAAAAGCTCGAGCAAGGGACAAAGCCGTGGGTAAAGCCGTGGCGCGGCGTGCCAGTCTCCCGTCCTTTGCGTTCTTGCGGAACGCCCTATCGCGGAATGAATACCTTCTGGCTGTGGATGGTGGCCGATGGCTGTGGCTACACTTCGCCATACTGGATCACCTACCGCCAGTGCCATAAGCTTGGTGGACAGGTCCGCAAGGGCGAGAAATCGACCATCGCAATCTTCTACAAGAGCTACACCAAGGAGGTCGAAAACGCCGAAGGCGAGGCCGACACCGAAAACCGGCGCGTGCTTAAGGCCTATGCCGTGTTCAACGCTGACCAGTGCGATGGCCTCCCCGAGTTCTATCATCCCAAGCCATTCATTGCTGCGCTTGATCCCGAAGGAGGCGAAGACCGGCTCGATGCCTTCTTTGCCCATATTGGCGCAGACCTGCGGCATCATGGTGCTCATGCCTACTACGAGCCGATGCGCGACCGGGTCACCATGCCGCCAACCGAACTGTTCGAAGCGTATGACCACTATTACGCGACGCTCGCGCACGAGCTGTCGCACTGGACGGGACATTCCTCGCGGCTCGATCGCGATCTCAAGAACCGCTTTGGCAGCGACGCCTATGCTGCCGAAGAACTGATCGCCGAACTCTCGTCGGCAATCCTCGGAGCCGAACTGGGTCTTCCGGTCACCCACCTCGACCATCACGCCAGCTACATCGCATCTTGGCTCAAGATCCTCAAATCGGACGAGCGCGCGATCCTCACTGCTGCGGCCAAGGCCGAGGAAGCGGCAAGCCTGCTGCTCAAACTGGGTGGTTGCCAATCCCACGAAAGCAAGCCCGACATCAATCTCGCTGATGCAGCCTGAGGAGCAGAGAGATGGGACGTTCAGTCAGCTATCCGACCGGCTCCGTGGTAGCCTTTCGCCTGCTTTATGATGGCGAAGACGAAGATGTCGACTGGGCCTACGAGTGCCTCGTCGACGAGATCATCTATACCACGAAGGCGGCCTTTCCTTCCTTTGAACGCTTCGATGGATGGCGCGGCCGCGAGGATCGCATCCTCCTGCGAAACGCCTTCGCCGATTGCGGCATATCGACCTATTGCGGTCTCGCGGCGATCTGGCTCGTAGAGCGCGATGACGCTCGCTACTGGGAAGCCGATTTCTACAACCCGCGAAGGGCAAGGGCACGGCACTGGCTCGGCCAGGTGTCGGGACGGTTCATCGACCTGTTCGGTGAGCTGCGCTTGGTCGGTCGGTTCTCGAATGGCGAAGCGATCTTCGAGCGCTCCCGATCTGCTTGCGACACCGTGCCCTGATCCTGCCTCATCCCTGCCCGCCGGGAAAGGCCCTTGGGCCGGTCGGAGCGCGCCGCAACCTGCGGCCCGTCGGCCCGTGTTGCCCGCGCCAGCCTAGGGCCGCAGGTTTCCCGCTACGCGGTGCGTCTCGCCCCTTTTCCCGGCCCTGATCGGGCTCCGGCGGACAGGGCCGAGGCAATGGTGCCTCCTCTCCTTGTCCCCGCGATCAGGAGACACCCCATGTACGACAGCTTCATCGACCAGTTGAGCGGCCTCGACCTTTCAGGCCTCAGCATCAGGCCAGCCCCCTTCAACGAGACCGACTTTCCCTGCGAGGATGCGATCGACCAGACGCTTGGTGCCGTATGGTCCGACCTCTTCGCGATGTTTTCCGACACGGCCCTGGAAGCAGATGCCGAGGATATTGCCTGGGGCGTGGTCAATCTCTTTCACCGCGCAGCCAGCCGCAAGTCGGCTCAACTTGACCGGGCCGGCGACGAGATCCGGGTCCTCCTCGCATCAGCCGACGGGTCCGAAGTGCATTCGAGCAATCTTGAAGAGCAGGTTGAGCGTGCGCAGGCTGCCGAAGCCAGCATGCTTGCCTTTGAGCAGATGCGCGAGGCGGCGGCAGCACTTTACCGCGACGAGACCGGTTCCTCGTGGAAGCCCGTTTCCGGCTCGCGTGCGAGCCATTCGCGCCATCTCACGTCGGCTGTTATCGATGCCCGCGATTTCCTCCGCGCACGTGCTGAGAAGCGGCGTCACGCTCTGATTCCGGAAGGAATTCCGGTCCTCTTCGCCGGTGGTCGCCAGAGCTTCGAGAGCGCCGAGGATGCGAAGCGATATGCTGACAATATCTGGGCAACGCTGGACAAGGTTCGCGATGCGGTTCCAGATCTCTTCCTGGTCCATGGCGGCGATGGCAAGGGTGCAGATCGCCTCGCAGCGAGCTGGGCCGAGCGCCGCGAGGTGCAGCAGCTGACCTATTCGCTCGATCGTCGGCTTGGTGCCCGCGCCGGCTTCAAGCGCAACGAGCAAATGCTTGCGCTCAATCCGCGTTACGTCGTCGCCTTTCCGGGAAATGGCGTGACCGAACGGCTCGTCATCGATGCCAAGGCACGCCGGATCACGGTGGTCGATCGCCGCGGCCTCTTGGGCACCTCTCCCGGGTCCTGAGTGGGCATTCATCATCAGCATCGTAAACGTCTGCATGTGCATCCGGCATCGACCCGACTATGGACCGGTCATGCAACTTGACGATCTGCTGCAGCGCTACTTTGCCACCACCGACCTCTCCGGGGTTTCTCCCGACACCTTTGCAGCCGGCATTGAGCATTGCCGGGTCGATCTCGGCCTTGAGGACGACCGGGGCAAGCGCTTTGCACTGTGGTCGTTCCTGCACATGTTTGGGTCTGCCCCCGATCTCGACGTTGCGTTCGAAAACGAGGAAGACCGGGAAGCAGCCCGCAACTTCATGGATCTCCTGGCGGCATCGGAAGGCGATGGAGCAGGCTGATTGCAGCAGGGTATTGGCACCTTCAGGCCCGCACCCGATACCCATCCGGCTTTCTTCGCGAACAGTCCTGAATCAGGTCAGCTGAGGACAGCAACCCGTTCCTTGCCGGCCGTGTTGGCAGCTGCGCTGCCTGCCCGCACCACCCGTCATGAACAGGTTCCCCTTCGGCCCCCAGACGATGTCTGCTGGCCTGCGGTGCAGTCCTCCCATGCCCTGCTTCTTCTGGATGTTCGCAAGCCGGAGATGGTCTCCGGTTTGAGGAACCGAAGGACTTACACCATGACCAATATCGCAATCCTCACCGGCCGCATCGCCCGCGATCCGGATACCCGCGAGACCAAGGGCGGCACCAATGTCACCGGGATCACCGTCGTCACCGATCGCCCAGCACGCGACAAGGACGGCAAGACCTACAAGGACGAGAACGGCTACACCGCCAAGGAAAGCGAGTTCCACCGGGTGACCTGCTTCAATGGCCTCGCCAAGACCGTCGGCCAGTACTGCACCAAGGGCCAGCTGGTCAGCGTCCAGGGCCGTATCCACTACACCCAGTGGGAGGACAAGGACGGGGTCACGCGCTACGGTACCGAGATCCTCGCGGACAAGGTCGATTTCCTCTCCCGCGGCAGTGGTTCGAGCGACGACAACGAGAACACCGACGCTCCCGAGATCGACTGAACTCTCCCGTCGGTCTCCCTCCCGAAGGGGTCCTGTCCTACCGGACAGGGCCCCTTCTTACTGTTCCTACTCTCCGGTTCACTGTTCGGTAGGAGAAGATGAGCGAGCCGGTGGAAGCAGCCTCTGCAGAGATGCTTCTTCGCCGAGCTTTCCAAGTTCTCCGGCAACTCTTGCGAGCGCCTTCTTCGAGAAGGTCTCAAGTCCTGTTCCCAATATGATGCGGCCCAGTTCTAGGGCGGCTTGCTCCTCAAGTTGTTTCTGGCGCTCGGCAAGTGCCAGCCGGTCGGCCTCGAGTTTCCGGAGTGCTGCGACAGCGCTTCGTTTGGTTGGCATCGGGGTTCCTTTCCTGCACCCCTCGGTGGATCCTCCCTTCGATCAACATGCACCCGGGCACAGCCTGTAGGAAAGTCCAATCGCGCGGGTCGTCCCTTGCACTAGGTAACGGAGCGGGGGAGGGGGCTGGCTCACCGAGTTCCAAGGGTGATGGGCATAGGGCCGGCGCGTCAAGGACGGCGGGGCCCCACCATTTTGCCTCCCCTGCGCTTTGCTCCGGTCCGACAAAATCGTTGCCCCCACCGCCGCTTCGCGGTCGCCCTCGGGGCGATCCCTGACCCGCCGGCCCCATGCCCCTCCGCCTGTTTCCTGTCGTCTCAGCGACAGGTTTCAGGAGGATATCATGACTGCACTCAGCACCTTGGACACGAACGCGCACAGCTATTTCGAAGCGCTTGCAGTTGCCGAAAGGCGCGCCCTGCACAGTTTCTTCGACCAGCACGTGGTGGAAGATGAAGACCTGGGCTACTTCGCCCTGGACGAGGGTGACTACAACGCACTGCCTGCGCATCTCGCCAGCCGCGTGGTGCACACGGTCCATGGGGCCTTGCTGGACGAATACTGACGACCAAACGAGGGCAGGAGCCGGTGACGGTTCCTGCCCTTTTTTCGTGTTCGCTGGCACTGGAGCGGGACGAAATGTGGAGCGGGGCTGGGGACGCGCTCGGTCCCGCCCCGCCTTCGGCGGTGCTCCTGCGGGCGCGGCCATTTTTGTTCTGGGCCCCGCGCGCACTCCCGAGCGGCAGCGGGTCGGTCCGGCGCGGTGCCGCGGCACCGACAGGCCCCGGTCCCGGGCACCGCACGCGCTCCTTTGCCGCAGCCTTTACGGGGGTGCGGTCTTTGTGCGTGGTATTCTTTCAATTACAGATCAGGCTGGATTACGGCCGCGAACTGGATGCTCGCGCCGCCAAGGGCTTTGCTGGAAAATGCCTTCGAGAACGGAACGACCAAGATCACCGGATTTCGCCGCGCAATGGGGAACAGAATTGGCACACCGTACGCAGCGGGTGCTGCAATGGAAGGCGCGGAATTGTTTCGCGAATTCACGAAATTTCGCCGATACCATCTTCTGTGCCGGATGCGGTCCAGTTGCTCGCCGGACCGTGCCGAGTCGGCACAGATCCATCTAGCCTCCTGCAATTGTTTGTGAATTTTCCGTTTTCCTACACCCCCTGCTGCGGCCTAGAGTGGCACTTGCCTTTCGAAGGGTGAGCCAGGTTCTTTGAACACAAGGAACTTGGAAAAATGCAAAGACACCACCGGTTCGTGACCTATGTCACGCCCCTGATCGCCGAATGGATCAGGAAACAAGCAGACGAGCGCAGGGTCAGCGCGAGTATCGTTGTTTGCGATTGCATCTTCGATGCCTGGCAGCGCGCGACCGAAGCTGATCTGAGGACGCCGGCGACCGATCCGGTGCGCCAGCACATCTTCATCACGGTCGCATTGGATGCGCTGCTTACGCATCATCCCGACAGCACTCTGCGCGACAGAACGGTCGCTGCCTACCAGCGCCGGCTGGAACGCCTCGGTATCGTTGCACCCCGATCCATGGGAGGCGACGATGAAGCATAATCTCGTCAACTTCACCCGCGGCAGCCAGCTCCTCGGGCATTTCGGCTTCATGTTTGCCGCGGGCCTCAAGGGACCCCTGATCGTGACACTCCTGGTCGTTCTCGGGCTGGTCTATTGGGACGTAAGCAGCGCGCTAGACGACTATCAGGTCTACCTCCTGTGGATGCATGCCTATGCCTCTGGTTATGCCTTCATGGAGTTCGATCCGGACAAGCTTGTGAACCTCAAGCTGGCCGATGGGAACCTCGTTGCTTTTCCTATTTCCGTCGTGACCGATTACCCGCCGATGCGCGAAGCGGTCGCGCTATTCCGGAGCGCGGTGATCAGCGCCTTGTGGCTTGCTGGGTTCATTCTTGCGCCGCTCTTCGCTCTTTTCTGGTGGGTTGCCGAACGCTTCGGCGAGAAGTCCAAACAGAAGAAGCATGTGCGCGGGGCGGAGCTTGCTACCTTGCGTGAACTTGACCGGGAGATCGCCGCGCACAACCGCAATGCCCGTGCCCGCGAGTATGGCGATGCGTTGGGCTGGCGCTGGCGTCTGGCCGGGTCGGCTTCGCTGCGGGATGCGGGCTTCTATTCTCCAGCGCATCTGGCAGGGGTCAGCTGGCCTTGGCGCCTCGAGCAGAGCCACGCGATGCTTGTTGGCACAACCGGGACAGGCAAGACCGTCGTCCTAACCGAGCTTACCAGGGAGATCCGTGAACGGGGCGAACGTGCGGTCATTTTCGATCTTACCGGGGCCTTTGTCGAAACCTTCTACGATCCCAAACGCGACATCATTCTCAACCCGCTCGACGCGCGTTGCCCCGCATGGAGCGTGTTCAACGATTGCTCCACGCGTGCCGAATTCCATGCCGCAGCGGAGTCGCTCGTCCCGCATGATGGGGGCGGCGCCGAACAGTTCTGGGTGCTCGCCGCGCGCACGCTGTTCGTCGAGACCTGTCTCAAGCTCGCCGAAGCGGGGCGGGGCACCAACGCCGCGCTGGCGCACGAACTCATGAACGCCGATCTCTCCGATCTGCACCGTCTCGTCGAAGATACCATGGCCGGTCCCATCAGCACGCCGAGCGCGGCGCGCATGGCGGAATCGGTGCGTGCAGTGTTCAATGTCAATGCCAAGGCGCTCCA
Source organism: Altererythrobacter sp. GH1-8 (assembly GCF_043702085.1). GTDB lineage: Bacteria > Pseudomonadota > Alphaproteobacteria > Sphingomonadales > Sphingomonadaceae > Erythrobacter. Next base: position 1,725,680 of record NZ_CP171690.1, read on the forward strand.
GATGCTGCCCGAAGACGGGAAGCCCTTTTCGGTCCGCGAGTGGATCAATGGGGCAGGAGGACCGGGCTCGATCCTGTTCCTGTCTGCCCGCTACATCGACATGAGCGTGCTCTCGCAGTTACTCACGCTGTGGCTCGATACCGCGATCAATACGCTGATGGCGGGCCAGCGCTCGCGGGACATCAGGCTCTGGTTCCTGATCGACGAACTGGGCGCCCTGCATCGTCTCCCTTCACTCGAAAAGGGCCTCCAGACCGCGCGCAATTTCGGGGGCGCGATCGTCACCGGGATTCATGCCTTTGCCAAGCTCAAGGATGTCTACGGTGAGAACATGGCGATGACCCTCTCCTCGCTTGCCCGCACCAAGCTGATCCTTGGCACAGCAGATCGCGAGACCGCCACCTGGTGTTCCGATATCATCGGCCACCGCGAGGTTCGCGAGATGGAGGAAGGTTACAGCTACGGCTACAACAATGCGCGTGACGCGGTGAGCCTGACGCCCCGGCGCCAGGTCGTTCCGTTGCTGCTTCCTGACGAGCTGATGAAGCTCAAGAACCTTCATGGTTTCATCAAGTTTCCCGAAGGATTTCCGGCGGCACCCGTGGTTCTCGCACCGCGCAACTGGCCTCGGGTAGCCGAAGGCTTCATTCCCCGCGATATGCCGAAGCCACCGCCGCAGACCCGGCACTCTGATGGTAAAGATGGAGCAGGGGGCGGTGCCGGAGCAGCCTCTGAAACAGGCGACAATGATGGTGATCCTCGCCGGATGAGGGACGCGCACGATCGCTCCGACAGCGCTGAAAAGAAAGCCGACAAGGAAGACAAAAAGGAACTGCGCCGGACCCGTCGCAGCAACAAGGGCGATCAGGCTCGACCGGACCAGACAAGGAAGCGTCGCGATCCGAATGCGCGAGGGAAAAAGGCGACATCGGACCCTCAGCGGCCGGCTCAATCCGAACTTCCTCTGTCTTCGAAAGCTGAGGAGCACCGCGGCATGGAGCAACGGGCTGTGCCTTCCGCCAGATCCGATATTCCCGATCCCGCAGCGCATCAGCGAGCACACGTCGCGCGCGGCAAGGCCGACCAGAGGCTCCAGGAAGAGCAGCAGAAGTCGCTGCTGGGCGGTGCAGCGAAGCAGGGTCGCGATGCCGATCAGGGGCAGGACCATGGTCACGATTACGGGGACTTCGATCCGGATATGTGACGCTCAACCGGGGAGGGGACGAGGGCCAAGAGAAAGTGATCCCAGCCCATGCTTTCCGTCGCCAATGTCCGCTCGCCATCGGCGGCGGCAAGCTACTTCGCTTCGGACAATTACTACGCGAGCGCCGATGCCGACCGCTCGGGCCGGTGGGTCGGCAAGGGTGCAAGGCGCCTTGGTCTCGACGGCAAGGTCGAGACCCAAGCGTTCGACGCGCTGCTGCGTGGCGAGCTGCCCGACGGCAGCAGTGTCGGCAATCCCGGGCAGGCACACCGCCCAGGTACAGACCTCACCTTCTCCGTTCCCAAGAGCTGGTCGCTGCTGGCGCTCGTCGGGAAGGACGAGCGGATCATCCCCGCCTACCGCGAAGCCGTCCTCGAAGCGCTGGACTGGGCTGAGAAGAATGCGGCCGAGACCCGGATGGTGGAGAAAGGCAAGATCGTAACGCAGGCCACCGGAAACCTTGCGATCGGCCTGTTCCAGCACGACACCAACCGCAACCAGGAGCCGAACCTCCATTTCCATGCGGTCATCGCCAATGTCACGCAAGGCAAGGACGGGAAGTGGCGTACGCTCAAGAACGACCGGCTCTGGCAGCTCAACACCACGCTCAATTCTATCGCGATGGCGCGCTTTCGCGTCGCGGTCGAGAAGCTTGGCTATGAGCCGGGACCGACCCTCAAGCATGGCAATTTCGAGGCGCGCGGTATCACCCGCGAACAGGTCATGGCGTTCTCGAGCCGCCGCCAGGAAGTGCTCGATGCGCGGCGCGGTCCTGGTCTTGAAGCAGGCCGCATCGCCGCGCTCGATACGCGCGCCAGCAAGGACACGATCGAGGACCGCGAAACCTTGGGCAAGCTCTGGAGCGAAACCGCGAAATCGATCGGGTTGGACCTCGCGCCCTTGGTCGAGCGGGCCCGGACCCGCACACTGAAACAGTCGATCGAAACTGGCAGGTTCGGCTCGCTTGTCGAGCGCGGGCGCGCATGGCTGGGACGCTTCGCCGCGCATGTCAGGGGCGATCCGGCTGATCCGCTTGTGCCCAAGTCGGTCCTCAGACAGGACCGTAAGACGATCGCAGCGGCACAGGCCGTCGCTTCGGCGGTGCGTCATCTTTCGCAGCGCGAGGCTGCCTTCGAGCGCACCGCGCTCTACAAGGCTGCGCTCGATTTCGGGTTGCCAGCGACGATTGCCGATATTGAAAAACGGACCCGCGCCTTGGTGCGCTCCGGCGACCTCATAGCGGGCAAGGGAGAGCACACGGGCTGGCTGGCTTCGCGAGACGCGGTGATCGCCGAGCAGCGGATCTTGACCGAGGTTGCCGCTGGCAAGGGTGCGAGCTCGTCTGCAGTTGAGCCGGGAAGCGCAAACGCTCGTGTCCAGTCCGCTGCAATGGCAGGGCAGGGGTTCCGGCTGAATGCGGGTCAGCTCGGAGCGGCGAAGCTGATCTTGACGTCCGAAGATCGAACGATCGCGGTCCAGGGAATTGCAGGTGCCGGCAAGAGCAGCGTTCTGAAGCCCGTCGCCGAGGTGCTGCGCGACGATGGCCGCCCGGTCATCGGGCTCGCGATCCAGAACACGCTCGTCCAGATGCTCGAACGCGACACCGGCATCGGCTCGCAGACGCTGGCCCGCTTTCTTGGTGGCTGGAAAAAGCTGCTCGACGATCCTGGCAACGCGGCGCTTCGCGCGGAGGCAAAGGCGGCGCTGAAAGACCATGTGCTTGTCCTCGACGAGGCTTCGATGGTCTCGAATGAGGACAAGGAAAAGCTCGTCCGCCTCGCCAATCTGGCTGGCGTTCACCGCCTGGTCCTGATGGGGGACCGCAAGCAGCTCGGCGCAGTTGATGCGGGCAAACCCTTCGCGCTCCTGCAGCGGACGGGCATGGCGAGCGCTGAAATGGCGACCAACCTGCGCGCCCGCGACCCCGTCATCCGCGAGGCGCAGGCGGCAGCGCAGGCGGGTGATGTACGCACGGCGCTGCGTCACCTGCAGCCGCACACACTCGAGGCCAAGGGCGATGGCGCGCTGGTCGCTGCTGACACCTGGTTGGCGCTCGACAAGGACACCCGCTCGCGCACCTCGATCTACGCTTCGGGCCGCGCCATCCGCTCTGCGGTCAATGCTGCCGTCCAGCAGGGACTTCTCGCCAATGGCGAGATCGGACCGGGCAAGGCCGAGCTTGGAGTGCTGGATCGCGTCAACACGACCCGCGAAGAACTGCGACATCTGTCAGCCTACCAGCCTGGCCGGGTGCTCGAGGTCTCGAGAAAGCAACAGGCCCTGGGACTGTCAGCGGGCGAGTATCGTGTCTTGGGACAGGACCGGAAGGGCAGGCAGGTCGAAGTCGCGGACAAGCGCGGCAAGCGGTTCCGGTTCGATCCCGCGCGGATCAGGGCAGGGAAGGGCGACCAGAATCTGACCTTGCATGAGTCAAGAAAGCTCGAGATCCATGAAGGCGACCGGATCCGCTGGACCCGCAACGATCATCGCCGCGGCCTCTTCAATGCCGACCAGGCCAAGGTGGTTGCCGTTGTCGGCGGGAAGGTCACTTTCGAAACTTCCAAGGGAGACCAGGTTGAGCTCAAAAAGGACGATCCGATGCTGAAGCGGATCGATCTTGCCTATGCGCTCAACGCCCACATGGCGCAGGGTCTGACATCCGATCGCGGCATTGCAGTCATGGACAGCCGCGAGCGCAACCTGTCGAACCAGAAAACGTTCCTGGTGACGATCACGAGGCTTCGCGATCACCTGACACTCGTCGTCGACAGTTCGGACAGGCTCGGAGCAGCCGTGGCACGCAACAAAGGCGAGAAGGCCTCGGCCCTCGAGGTCACCGCACAGTTGACGCCGACAGAAAAGAAAAACGGCGAACTTGATCAGCTGAAACCGGAAGAGGCCAACAAGGCCGAAAAGGAACTCGCCCGAAGCAAGAGCAAGACACTGGACTTCGGGATTTGAAGGGCCGCTATGTGCAAGATTTTCTGACGAATTGGGCCCGGCAGTTGGTCCAGGTGGTGCTTACGCGCGAACGATCGGATTTCGGAACCGCTCTCAGATCGCAAGAGTCTTGCGATGCCTTTCGATCGCGCTTCGCACATGATCGGGGAAGGGGAGGTGTCCGCTTTCGCTGCTCCAGGCGTCATCAAACCGTGCAACGACATCCTTTGCTGTCGCGGTGATCAGCCTGGCAGGCAGCCGAGCTCTATCGGCGATCGCCTCGAGTTCATCATAGGTGTAGGACGCCCACTCGCGCGAGCTATGAAACTTGAGTGCAGCATCGTCGCCCGGGATATAGGCGAGCGTCGAAAGCAAGTCATAGGCAGGTGCAAGCAGCGCGTTGCGCCTATCCGGATAGATCAACGACCAGTTCTTGAGGTGCATGTCGCCATTCCCGATCAGCACCGAGTAGGTGAGCCGGCGGACGAATTCGACCACGCTTTGCTCGTCGGTTTCGATCGCCAGCACACTGAGGATCTGGCGGTAGCTCGCATTCTCGTATTTATCGTCTGCAAAGACACCGAACACCTGGGCGAAGTCTTCGGTGTGCACTGGTCCTTCTTCACCCCGGTCAAAGCGCCGGATGGCAAAAGCGGACTCTCCGTAACGGGTGATACCTTCGGGTATGCCATCGATCTGATCGAGGGGCACAAGGTCGATTTCAGGTACGTCGATCCCGATCTTTGCGGCCAGTTTCATCGCCGCGAATTCTGCCTCGGGCACGTCCGGATGTCTTGCAGAGGGCAGCTTGACGATCCAGTCGCCGCCGCTGCCTGTGACCGGGATCGTCAGTCCGCCATTCTTGCCCTGGGCTTTGATCGCCGAGAATTTGAGTTGCACGCCGGCAAGCGAGAAGCGCAGCGCGCGCTCTGCCTGCTTCTCCACCACTTCTGCATCGGGCTCGTCGGCCTCCGTTTCCTCGGCGTCGACGGCGATGGCGCGCACTGCGCCTGGAAGATCGTGCCCGAGCTGTGCGAGAAGGTGGTACTCGCGCACGGCTTTTACGCCCGCGCGGCGGGCGAGGTAGTCGCGAAGCGTGCCTTCGGGAAGGAGGTTGGAGAAGAACGGCTCGATTTTCGTTCGATAGCTGCGTGTGTCCGCAATGATTTCGCCATTCGCATCCTTGTAGGCGAGCGACAGCGTTGGCCGATTTTGGTCGGCAAGGTAGACCTCGTCGAATGTGAAGATGCTCGCATCTCCATCGAGGCGCGCAATCGTTCCAACGCGCGTCTTACCCAGAAAGATATCGAGAGCCGCTGCGTCGATCATGTGGCGTCGTCCTCAAGCCGGTAAGCAGGCCGTCTCGGGGCACTATCTCGATCGATTGCGTGGACCTGCAGGTTTCTGACGCGCTGGAGGGCACGTGTGGATGCCGCGATCTGTTGGGCGAACTTCTTCGTTCCCTCTTGCTGTTCAAGCGCCCAGCCGAAGTCCTGAAAATGTTTTTTCAGATGGGCGACGGGCTGCAAGGCCTGCTGGATGGCCTTGAGCGTTTCGGGATTGAGATTAACGGTCGGGATATTTTTAAGTGCGCTTTGCAGCTCATTCACCTCGGTGATGCTCGGATAGGTCTGCCGTACTCGCTCGGCGAACCGGTTGGTTTCAGCAATCGTTGCGAGCGCTCGACTTGCCTCGCTTCTTTCGCGCTGTGAGCGCACAACGCCTTCGATCGCCGGTATGGTCCTTCGAGGCACAAGCTTCAGCTCGAGGTCGAGCGCGCGCGCTATTTCGACAAGGCTGGAAATCTGTAGGTCTACACTCCCGCCTTCGATCTTGGAGATATGGCTTTGGGGCAAACCTACCCGTTCACCCAGCTGTTTCTGGGTAAAGCCCTTTGCTATCCGAGCCGCTTTGATGCTTGCGGCGATGTCTTCGATTGCCGTGCTCATAAATATAGTTCTGCATATGTTGATCGACGTTTATATGTTTTAGCATATACAAAGGTTTCTCAAAAAGCAAGAGAAATCTGTAGCGACATATATGGCTGACTAATCATATGTCATTGCATATCATGGACGGAGATTGACGGGCATAAAGCGCGAGCAGTCGTCACTTCGCAGAACCATTTTCGGATTTTTTCTCCCGATCCTTCGATGACAGAGCTTTCGCCCAGAGGCCTGCCGATTAGTCAGGAGCGCGAACGGCGGCAATGCGCCCCAATGTCGGACGTAGCCATCCGAGATCTTAGCTCCCGAAAGCGGACATTCTCTGCGGCCATTCCGGCCAAGGAGAATGACAATGACCTATTCACAATTTGATCCTGCTTCTCAAAACCGAGTGCCTTGGAACTTCGGTGCTAAGATCGGTCCCAAGCGTCCATTCAATCAAAAGCAGATTTGGGCGATCCGTTTCTTTCTTGATCGCGAGGAGCGCATAAGAGACCGCGCTCTGTTTGACTTGGCGATCGATAGCAAACTGCGAGGCTGTGATCTCGTCGAGCTCAAAATCGGCGACCTAGTCAGCGGCCCGGAAATCCGGACGCGAGCAACAATCACGCAGCGCAAAACAGGTCGACCTGTTCAGTTTGAGATCGCATCAGATGCGCGTGCAAGCCTGTTTGCGTGACTCGAGCTCAGATGTGGTGACGTGGAGGACTTCGTCTTCCCGAGCAGAGTTGATCAAACACGCCACTTGAGCACGCGACAGTACGCGCGGCTTGTTGATGAGTGGGTGACGGCTATTGGCTTGCGTCCTGAGGAATACGGCACCCACTCACTGCGCCGGACCAAAGCTTCAATCATCTACAAAGCCACAGGCAACATACGTGCAATCCAGATACTGCTCGGTCATTCCAAGATCGAGAACACCGTGCGGTATCTTGGTGTCGACATTGAAGATGCTCTTACTCTCGCTGAGAAAACTGAGATCTGACTGGAGTTGGGCGCTGATCTCAAATGGCCCAGCGTCCGCTTCTGGAGGTGAATGCGGACAATGCTTGTTCTACCCTGCGCCGATCACAAAACCGGTAACGGTTGAGCCAACGCTTCGACCTAGGACGGTCCATGCAAGAGCGAGGATCGAAAGTTGCTCACGAGCTTCCGCAAATCCGAGGCTGCCGCATAAGCTGCGGGTATCACCAACAATGTCAGGAAGGTAGATGTCGTGAGACCGCCGATAATGATGAATCCCATGGGGTTTCTCCATTCCGCAGCGTCTGACTGTGCCAATGCGACGGGCATCATTCCGAAAACGGCAGCCAGCGCGGTCATGAGGACTGGTCGCAGCCGTTCCGGCGCGGCATCGCGCATGGCCGCAGCAGCATCTTTGCCAGCATCGCGGAACTGGTTGGCGCGATCGACAAGCAGGATGCCGTTTTTCATCACGATACCCATAAGCGCAATCATGCCGATTTGCGCAAACAAGCTCATTTCCTGACCTGCTGCCCACATGAGAAAATACGCGCCCGAGAAGGACAGCGGCGCGGTGAGCATGATGATGATCGGTTGCCCGAAGCTGTTAAACTGGCTTGCGAGGACAATGTAGAGTGCGACAATCGCTAAGATGAAGGCAAAGATAATGGCCTCGCTCGTTTCAGCGAGGCGGCGCGCTGTGCCTTCCATTTGGGTAGACAGTCCAGCTGGCGGTGGGTTGGCGGCAAGCAAGCCCTCTAAATCCGAGACGGCCACGCTCAACGGAACACCCGGCGCGGTATTGGCGAGCACCGAAATCTGGCGCGATCGATCAATGCGTTCGATTTCTGCGGCGTTCAGCGTGACATCAATGTCGGCAATTGCTGCCAAATCGACCAGACTGCCCTGCGCTGTCCTGAGGGGCAGCGCCTCTATGTCGCTCAATCGCTGTCGCTCGCTTTCCTCCAACCGGACCCGAACGTCGTAGCGGCGTCCACCCGTCTCGAACGTCCCGGCATCGCTCCCGCCTACGAGTGTCCGCGAAGCTGCCGCAAGGTCGCGCGCAGAAATACCGAGATCCGCCGCCCGATCACGGTCGAGCGCGATCTGCAACTCAGGTCTGCCACCCTCATATGTGGAGCGCACGTCTACGAAATCAGATCGCGCGGACAGCTCGCTTTCGAGCCATTGCGCGTAGCGATTGATTGTGGCGGTATCCGGCCCTGTGATGATCAGCTCTATCGCGGTCTGTCCGACCCCGGCACCGGAAACCCACGGGACTTCCTCCACCGCGACTTGGCGTGCCTTCGGGACTCCGTCGAGTGCTGCCTGGCGTGCGAAGGTCATTATATCGTCTTGCGTCACGTCGCGTGACCGTTTGTGCGAAAGGCCGACATAGATATCGAGCTCGTTGATCTTTGGATTGGTCCCGCTGCCCGCACTGACAAAAACGAGTTCGACTTCGGGATTTTCGCGCAGAGCGGCATCCACCTGCTGCGCTGCATCCTTTGCCCCGGCTATCCCTGTGCCGAGCGGTAGCTTGATCGTGACGAGAAATTCCGAGCGGTCCGTAGTGGACATGAATGTGCTGGGCACGAGCGCCGCAAAAACCCCCCCCACGAATACGCTGGCAAGGGCGCCGCCTAGTACGACGTAGCGGCGGCGGATCGCCCAAGATACGAGCCTTTCGTAGCGTTGTCGCATCCCGACATGGAATCGCTCTATGCGTGCGAACCAGCCGCTCTCCTTTTCTTCGGGACGCAGCAACCGGGCCGAAAGCGCGGGTGTGAGCGTGAAGGCAACCAGCATCGAGACGCTGACGGAGAAGACGATTGCAAGACCGTATTGAAAGAAAAAGCGGCCAACTATTCCTTCCATAAACGCGATTGGCACGAACACTGCCAAAGTCGCAAAAGTTCCAGCCAGAACAGCCAACGCAACCCGCTTAGTGGCTGCGTGAGCCGCTCCAGTTGCGTCAGCACCTTCATCGACATCATTTTGAACTGCTTCGACGACGACGATCGCGTCATCGACCAGCAGGCCGATAGCGACCGTCAGCGCTAACAAAGTGACCATGTTGATCGTGAAATCGAACGCCGCAAAGGCAATGAAGCTTGCGACTATCGAAGTGGGGATCGCCAGCAATACTATGATCGTAGCGCGCCAACTGAGAAGGAAAAGGAATGTCACCGCGACCACCAGAACCACGGCAATTAACAGGTCGAACAGCACGTCTCCGATGGCCTGTTCGATGAAGCGAGAAGTGTCGCGCGCGATGACGAAGGTGACGCCTTCTGGTGCCGAAGCTCGCAGCTCCTCAATGTCGGCGCGGATGTGTTCGGCGACGGCGACTGTGTTCTCACCGCTTTGCTTGCGGACTTCAAGAACAACGCCTGGTTCACCGTCGAGCTGAGCATAACTGGCCTCGTCTTCAATCGAGTCTTCTACCCGCCCGACGTCGCCGATCCGAACGGTTTGGCCATTGGGTCGATAGGCGATGGGTATGGCCGCGAATTCTGCCGCGCTATCCGCTTCGGCGAGTATGCGGACACCGAATTGGCGCGCGCGCCCCTCGGTGACCAACCGACCACCCGGCAGTTCGGAGTTCTCGCGCTGAATTGCGCCGAGTACGTCGTCCGCAGTCACTCCGCGAGCGCGCATCGCGGCTGCATCGAGCCAGATACGCATTTCCCGCTTGCGTCCGCCGACCAGCTCGACTGAACCGACGCCGGGGACGCGCTGTAAACGCTCCTTGACCTCCTCGTCTGCGAAAGCGGTCAAGTCACGAGCGGGCATGTCCCCCGACATGAGAACCGAGAGAATAGGCGCGGCATCGGGATCGACCTTTTCGATGACCGGTGATTCGGAATCGGCAGGCAGATCGGCTCCAAGCCGCGACATTTTGTCGCGCACCTCCTGCGCTTTCACATCGGCATCTTCCTCGAGTTCGAATTCGAGATTGACGATGCTCACACCCTCCGCACTGGTCGACCGCATCTGACGCAATCCCGCAATGGTATTGAGCTGTTCCTCGACAATGTCGGTAACTTCGGTCTCCACGGATGCGGGCGAGGCGCCAGGAAGCGCCGTCGTTACTGAAACGTATGGAAACTCCACCTTTGGGAAAAGGTCGACGCCGAGCCGATTGAACGAAACAAGTCCCAGCACCACGAGCGAGGCGATCAGCATCGTAGCGAAGACGGGGCGCCGGATCGATACGTCAGCGAGCCACATATCAGTCTGCATCGCTCATTTGGCGGGACTCTACTGTTTCACCGTCACGCAAAGTCGAAGGCGGATCGAGGACCAATTCATCCCCTGCGGCCAAGCCTGAAAGAATGCGCACCCGATCAAGATCGATGCTCTCGAAAGTAACTTCGCGCCCATGTGCCTTCCCGTTTTCAACAATGAAAACGTGCGCGGCAGCACTATCGCCACGGATTGCGGTTCGAGGGAGGATTATCGCCGAAACGGGTGGGACGTTGATTTCAGCGCGAGCCCCCAAACCTGAGCTGATGCGATAATTTGGATTGGCAATCGGCAGCCGCAATTCGACCATCCGGCTCTCAGGGTCGACCCGGTCGTTGATAATATAGACTATGCTATCAATCGGCTCGTCGAACCCTTCGATGTAGACGCGAGCGGGCATATTTCGCCGAAAGGCGTCAACATATTCCTGTGGCGCGTTCACGATGGCGGCGACCGTTCCGAGCTCCTGCAATTGGAGCGCTGCTGATTGACCGCCCATCGAAAAGCGGTTGTTGAGGTAGACCCCTTCATCGACCAACCGAGCGGTAACAACGCCATCGTAAGGCGCTCGCGTGATGGTATCAGATAACGCTTGCTGCGCGGTGCCGAACACTGCCTGAGCCTGCGTTTTTTGCGCTCGTGCAACGGCAAGTTCCGTTTCGACCGCATCGACCTGCGCGTTTGATACAAAACCCTTAGGTGCAAGCGCAATAACGCGCTCGTAGCGCCGTTCTGCCTCGATCGCTCGGGCGCTAGCTAGATCGACGGCGGCCTGCGCTTCGGCGACGCGCCGCTGGTAATCAGCCTGACGGATACGAAAGAGTGGTTGGCCCCGCGATACCCTGTCGCCGACCTTTACGAAAATGCGCTCAACCGGCCCCTCTGCGAGCGCTCCGATCGAACTGCTTTGCTTGGCTGCAATGGTGCCGAATGCTTTTACTGGTTCTGCGAGCAATTCGGGTTCGACGACCATTGTCTGAACTTTGCGCGGACCTGACTGCGCGTCTTGCCCCGCCTCGCTTCCGTCCACGCCACCTGAGCATGCAGCAAGAGCCAAACAGAAAGCCGTTAGGGTGGCGCGCGCTAACATATGTAGGCACCCCTGCCGCTGGCGATCAGTTTGCCGTCCGGTCCAACTATCCGGCTTTCGGCAACCGAGATTTGCCTTCCGACCTTGACCACCTGACCCGTCACAATGAGGGGCCCAGAAGTCGCCGGGCGATGATAATCAACGCGCAGGTCGGCTGTCACCTTCGCTGTCACACCTTGCGACAGCAATGTGTAGAGCCCTGTGAGGTCAATCAGCGATGCCAGCACGCCGCCATGAGCTGAACCGATCATCGGGTTCGAGATAATCTCTTCGCGCCACGGCATTTCGAGCTCAATCTGCTCGCTAGAATACGATTTTACCGTCAGACCGAGCCATTGATGAAACGGAGCAATCCGCAACAGCTCATCAAGACGTTCGCAATCGATTGGACCGTGCTCCTTGCTCATGCTGTAGTTCCTTGGGGAGAGTGATGGCGGGTCAGAAAATCGAGGATCGCTTCCGAAAAGGCGTCGTTGGCGTCTCCCACCACCATATGCGTGGCATCTGCGATGTCGGAATATTCGGTGTTCGGGACCAGGTCGCGCAAATGCGCCACCGCCTCTTCGGAAACCAGATCGCTCGATCCGCCGCGAATGAGATGCACTGGTAACGAAAGCCGACTGGCCGCATCGCTCAGCGCATCGAATTGCCGATCCTGATGAGCCGGATCGCTTCGCTTCGTGGTCATGATGTTACGGATAAAGGCCGGGTCCCAGTGCCAGTAGTAGCGGCCATCATCCTTTTTGCGCAGGTAGCGCCGCAGTCCCTCTCCAGCCCCGCGCTTGCGGCGATGCGGCATGTACCTCGCGATGATTCCCGCCGCTTCTTCAGGTGAAGAAAAGCCGGTATCGACATGCTGTTCCATGAAACCGACCACACGCATCACGCCGCCCGGCTCCATGCGCGGGGCAATGTCTACAAGGGTCAGGGAAGCGAAAGTGTCTGGCGCGAGATAACCCTCGGCGATGATCCCGGCCAGTCCCCCCAGCGAAGCACCAACGAGTGCTGGTTTGCACTCCATGCCTGATGCAATCGCTACAAGATCGGAAGCGAAGTCGCGAATATCGTATGCTCCGCTCGCAGCCCAATCGCTCTCGCCATGACCGCGCATATCAATCGCAATTGTGCGGTAGCCAGCTTCGGCCAAATCACCTGTTACGCGCTTCCACGCACGGCGCGTCTGCCCGCCGCCATGTGCGAGCAGGACGGGCATGGCGTTGTCGCCACCAATCACTTCTGCGGCAAGGGAGAGTCCTCCCGCTCCATGAATTTTGGTGGTCAAAATCTCCATATCGCAAGCCACTATATTGTAAATTGATTTACAGTAAATGACTTTATCTAAGTCGATGCTGTGTTAAGGTGCCTTGCATGGCAACAAAGCTCGACCACGATCCCGATGAAAAAGCGGCGCCATTCCTGACCGATCAAGACCGGTTGGTTTTTCTGTTGGAAGAGCTCACGCGACGATTGCGCCGTACCTTCGATTCCTCACTCGAGCAGTTTGGACTCACCCGCACCCAGTGGCGTGCGTTAGCCTATCTCTACCGGACACCCGGCATGACCCAGACCGAATTGGCCGGTCAATTGGAGCTGGAGCGGGCAAGCATCGGGCAAGCGATCGACCGGCTAGAAGAATTGGGCTTGGTCGAACGGCGCAGCGCCAAAAACGACCGCCGTGTGTGGCAGGTGCACCTGCGATCCGCTGCAATCGACTTGCTTCCGAAAATGCGAGTCGAAGCGGATCAGGTCTATGCGCGCCTGCTCACAGGAATAAAGGACGAGGACTTGGAGGCATTCAAGTCTACTTTGGCCGCAATGCAGCGCAATTTGGGCGATGCCTAAAGGGCCCAGCGGTCGCCGCGAGAGAAGGTAACTTTACCAGCTGTAGTCGACGCCAACGCCGAAGAATGGCGGTAATTCCAATTACCCATCTATATCCGCAATTGGGTCGGAGGCGGAAGGTCCGCTTTTTGCGAAACCAGCGCCGAAAGCCGACCGTCAACTAACGGCCCAAGTCCTGCCGCTACAAGGCTCGGCCAAACCAGATAACCCGGCCCACCACGTGAACTTCCGACCGATCCATGTCGTGCCAGGTAGGGTAAGCCGGATTGTCGCTGGCAATGGTGATCTGCCTACCATTTGGCTTGATAGCGATCCGCTTCACGACGAGGGTATCATCAGAACGAAGGACGTAGATCCCGTCTCGCAGTCGCGAGCCGTGATCTGAAGCATCGACCAGAACCTCGTCACCATCACTGAGAGTGGGCTCCATCGAGTCACCCTTGACGCCGACGATCGACAGGCTGGCGCTCTTGGCCGAAGTCAGGTGCCGCAGCCACCGCTCATCGAACCCGAACCGGGTGTGTGCAGTCTCACTAGCAGCTACCGCGCCAAAGCCGGCGGATGCCTCCACATCGAGTACGGGGATCTCGACCATGCCATCGGTGACCGGATTAGCCGGACCACCGAGCACTTGCTCGTCGACACCGAAGAAGCAGGCAAGCGTCTTTCGATCCTCGTCATCGAGCTTTCTTGGAGAGCCGCGCCTGATGAACTGTTGTACATAAGCGGGATTGCGGCCGAGCAGCCGCGATATCGAGGCGTAGCCATATCCGCCCTTGAGAATCAGCCGGTCGAGCTCTTCCCTGACATGTTCCATCTGTCTGTCCTTCGAATCTCAATCGTAGGAATTTTCCTAGACTCGCGGATATGATCTTACTAAGAACATAACAGGAACACAAGGGATTTGCGAGTCGGAGCGAAAGGGTCATGACCTTGCTGGAACGGATCGAAAAGCATCTGAAAGATCATCATATTTCGGCTACACGCTTCGGCAGGCGCGCAGTCGGTGATCCTCGATTCGTACTCGACCTCCGGCAAGGACGAAGGCCGCGTCGACGAACGCTAGAGCGGCTGGAAGCCTATCTGCAGTCAGTCGAGGCTGGAGATCCCAACAGTTCCATCAGGAATGGGACTTGCGCGCGGCAAGTTGCTCATAGCGACGGACCACAACCTGCCAGAGTCTTGCCCCGTTCTGCTCGCCGTCCTCGCATAGCTGATCGATCTTCGACGCAATAAATTTTCGAGTCTGCAGGCCAAGATAGCGTTCTCGCTTTCGTGATGCTTCTTGTCTATTTTATCAGCGATCTGTTGGGACGATTTAGAGGTGAGAGCGCCGATTTACCACTGAAGGAGAATGAGCGATGAGCGATCCAGACAACAATCCCACTGGTGGCAAGCAGGACTGGGAAGGTCTTCGTGAAGTCGACCGGGCCATCGCCGAGAACCGTCTCACTTCCTACACCTGGAAAAAGACTTGGGCTGACCCTTGGGGACGGCTCAAGTTGATTGCGATTTTTGCTGCATTGGCAGCTTTTGTCGTGTTCGTAATTGTGCACGACGTCATCCTTTAGCAGCCTACCATTCCTTAACATCGTCTGCCGCTTCGGCCGAGGCTCCCTTCGCATCGCGGGTCTTGCCATCGAGGTAGCCTTTCACGGTCCCGATCCGTCGATCTCCCTGTTGCTGCACCCGATCGACATCACGGGCGATGTCTTCACGTTCGCTGGACGGGGCGCTCAGGCTTCCCGGCACACCGTCAAGCCGCACTGATCCCCGGACGCTCTCGGCGCTGCTCGCCGAGGGCCGAGCGATGGACGCAGAGGCCGGCAAGACCAGGTCGCCCGAGATCTCGGCATTGAGCTGGTCCGCATAGCCTTCGACGAACCGCGCCTGAAGCTGCTGGCCCCGCACGCTCATCTGGAAGTCGATGTCGTCAAAGCGCACCGGACCGTAGTAATCCCGGTTAGCCTCGATCTCCGCCATGCCCCATTCGCGATAGGCCTGGCTGAGGTTGAGAGTGCCTGCGGCATTGGCACTCTCGTACCAACTCGCCTGGTTCTCGAGGCGGCTGGCGATCTCCTCGGCTCGGCGCGCTTCGCGGGTATAGCTCTGCGCTTCGGTGATCGACGTGGTAATCCCGGCCGAGCTGCTTGACACCAGCGCCTCCGAACTCGAACTCGTTTCGCGCAGGAAGCCTTCGCGCGTGCTCGACCAGCTGCGACTGTCCGAGATCTGGCTCAGCGCGCCCATGATGCGCGAGCGATCCTCGGAGGCGATCCCGATATCACTGTCGGTCCAACTCTGGTTGCGTCCTCCCTTAACACCTATGCTCGCCGAGCCAGCGCCTTTTTCTCCCTTCAGTCCTAGAGCGCCATCCCCGTTCAAGAACCAAGATACGGTGATGTCATCGGCCGCGCGGCGCGACAGCCCGAATTGCTGCTGAAGTGTCTTCGAGGCGTTGTCGACCTCGCTGAAGGCGCTGCCGATGCTGTCGCTCGTTGACGTGCCACTGACGCTCTCGTTCGAGCGCGAGCGGGTGTACGCATCGCGTAGCTCGCTGAAGCGGGTGACAGCCGAACTCGTCGACTGCTGGGCAAGGTTCGAGAAGGTCTCGCTCTGGCCGCGGCTCTGGCTCGCCATGGTCGCAAGCCGGCTCGAGAAGTCCTGCCCGAGTGTCGGGGTGAACGGATAGCTCGAGGTCGGCACGGTGGCGAATTCGGCTTGAGGGAAGCCGGTGGTCTGGGTGCCGTTTTCGCTTGTGGCTCGCGTCTGCGCGGCGCCGTAGCCAATGTTGGGAGCGAGGCTGGCTTGCGCAAACTGCCGCGAAAACACGTTCGAGTTCTCAAGGCTGGTATTCCCGAGCGAAACATTGCCGGTGCTCGCTTCGCGCGCCGCCTCTTCTGCCGCGTTCTGGCTCGGATTGAGGTAGCTCGTTGCCTGGCCCGATATTGCGAGCGCGCCCCTGGCGACGCCGCCTGCAAGGAACGGTATCGATGCGACGAGGTAGCCGGCCAGGATCCCGATATCGTTGTTGACGTCGGTCATGCCGGAGAAGGTCGCGAGGCTGAGCCCGCTTGCGCCGCCCGCTGCCGCCACATCGCTCGCGCCCTTGAGCATCAGGATCATGTGCAGGATGACGAACAGCGGCCCCCAAGCTGCCAGATAGAAGAAGCCCGTGACGTATCCTTTGAGCGCGATCGGTCCGGTCTTGGGCATCAGGAACAGTGGGAAGAGCACCGGAAAAAGCGCGTAGAATACGACCGTCAGGACGACATTGAGGATCGGGACCCACTTCATCGCGTTATGCGCGATCGAAGAATAGGTCCGTTCGGTCTGGATATCGGCGCGGGTCAGCGCGAACACATCGACGCTCGATGCGCCGCTAGCTCCGGCAAATCCATGCATCGCCTGGTTCATGGCGTTGATGGTCAGAACTTGGCGGAAGATGCTGCTTGCATCCTTCGAGACGCCGGTGAGGTATTGATAGGCAATCGGCAGGTCGGCGATGAGCTTGGCCTTCGCGAGCGCTTCGGTCTGCCGGGGGTAGAGCTGGCGCCCGGCGACCTGTGTCATCTCATCGATAAGCCCGGCCCACTGGTTGGAGAGCGCAGTGTATGCTTCGCGGCAGGTGATGATCGTGGCCGTGACGCTATCGTCCGCCTGCCGGGTGAGGAAGCGCTGCGCACGCGCGGCACTGCCGGGCGCAATGGTCGCCCAGATATCGTTGCTCTCCGACAATTCCTTCATCGAGTAGCGACCGAGCAGCAGGTCGTAGAATACGCATTGACGGACATGTTCGTCGAAATTGGCGGCAAATTCGGGGTCGGCAATGCGCAGGGACCGCGTCGCTTCGAGCAGGCGCGCGCCGTAAATCATGCCGTTCTTCGAATAGTTGAGATCGTCGGGAAGGCCGAAGACGAGCTCGGCGGAACGGGTTAGGTAGTCGCCCGCTTGGCTGGTAAAGCTTGCCATGAGCGCTAGGCCCAGCGGGACATTGGCGACCGTGGCCGGTGCAAGGCTCGGATTGACGCGGTCGGTGACCTGCACATCCATGCGCGGAACCATCAGGCACATGTAGATGAGAGTCGCGCCGAGGAACCAGTTGAGCCAGGCGCGCCAGTCCTGGTTGAACGCGACGACAATGACCGCAAGCGCCATGCCCAAGACCAGCGCCACCTGGATCAGGCTCTTGTAGCCACCGGCCCCGGTCCACGCGGCGACGGCGTTCAAGACATTGACGATGTACTCACCGCCGCCGGTTGTGAAGATTTCGACCATGGCGCTCGACTCAGGGAATAATCGAGCGCGACTGGAGGCCGCGTGACCAGTCGAGCGCTGCGGACATCGAGGGCGACATCGAAGCGGCGAGCGCGTTCTCGATCATCGCGGTCTTCTCGATGATCTGCATGATCGCCGAGACCTTGGCCTGTCCAGTAGCCTGCCTCTGGACCAGGCCAGAGCGCACTTCGGCGACCTGGCCGCGCCAGATCGCAAGCTTGGCTTCATCGGCGGCGATGAAGCTCGCCATCGAGCGACCGGCTTCCGAGACGATCCGGTCGAGGATGGCATAGAGCAGATCGATGCTGGCGATCTCGGCGAGCGTTTCGCGGTCGTCGGTCGGCATGCCGCGTCCATAGGCGGCCTGGACGGTAAGGATCTTGTACAAGGGGACAGCGGCGACCTGCAGCAGTTCCTTTTCGGCATTGCCGATCGCGGTGTCGGCCCGGATCGCATCGACCATGTTCCCGATGAGGAGCGCGACCCGCGGGCGGATGGCCTTTGCATTCGATAGGCTCATCTGCTCGAAGGTGGGATTGAGGCAGAGATCGGTCTCGTCGCAGCGGAAAACGCGCACGGTCTGGCCCTGCGTCCCGTCTAGGAGCGCGCTTACGAGCGTCGAGGACGCGTCGCCCGCGAACGGCACGAACTTGCCGGGTTCATCATCCTTGGGCGGCACGTAGATGACCGTGCCAATCAGCGTCATGGCGTATTCGGCTAGTTCGCGGTCAAAGGTACCACCCGGATTGAAGAAGGCGCTCTTTTTCAGGACGTGCCAGGTGTAGTTGCGCGGCACGCCGGGATTGACGTCGGCATAGTCGGTACCGGCGCCCTCGTTGGTCGACGCGCGCTGGCCGCGCGTGCCGCAGCCGTGCTTGGCGGCCGCATAATCGGTAAAGATCCCTTCGGAGTTCCCGATCGCTTCGCAGATCGCCTTGTCGGCGAGATCGCCCTTGGGCCACAGTCCGCCGACCAGTCCCTGCGCCATCTCGCAGGAGTTGATCGAGAGATTGTTCATGAGCTGAGCCTTCTGGCTAAACTCCTGCATGATCTTGTTGCACTCTGGGCACACGGTATCGATCGCCAGGCTGAACGCGAAGCCGACCGCGTTGTTGGCAACGGCCTTCAGGAGCGCGACCATCTCGCTCGCGTTGATGAACGAAAAGGAGCCGGCAAAGATATCGATGCCGCCGCAGCCCGCCCTTGCGCGCGGCAGCTGGAGATTGGCGATGTTGGTCGTCTTCTGAGGGAAGCGCGTCCAGACATTGCCGAGGCTGTAATAGCCTGCCGACTGGCCTTCGAAGGCGGTCGGGCCGGTGACATTCGCCGCCGCCCCCATGTCGTCCATGAAGCGGTCCATGCTGTCGCCAACATTCGCGGCGACCGGTGAGGCAACCATGCTGGCGGCGGCAAGGGTCAATGCCGCATTGCGGATGCTAGTAATCATGTCCGGCTTCCTTGGAGGTGAGAAGGTAGATGCGGTACTGCAGCTCGTCGGCCGAGAGCACGCCGTAGCCGATCGGAATCGGGCGTTTGGTCACGCTGTCCCACAGCACCAGAGCGGGGGTGGCTTTGCCTTCGAGACCAAGCTTGCCGCGCTGGTTCGTCTCGACCCGATAGTCGGGAAAATGCCGGGATGGACCGCCATCGGTGGAGATCGCGCGCACGGTGATCCGCCAGCGGTCGGCGACGCCCTTCACGATCGGGCTCATCACTTCGCACGGTCCGCAGGTCGAACTGAAGAAATAGAAAAGGCCGTAGCGCTGCGAGAGCGTTGCCATGACGTGATCGCGCTCCGCGCTGCGGGCATCCTGCCACTGCTTCTTGGCGACCGCTCCGACGGGGCGTTCAAGCGTGTAGTCGAGGTCCGGGTCCTGCCAGATCGCCCGCTGCCAGACATCGGAGAACAGCGAGGCGCGGTCGAGCTGCGCGCGCTGGAAGCGGATATAGGCCGCTACATTGGCCTCGGTCGGATAGAGGATCGCGCGCGCCTTGAGTTCGCGAAGCTCGGAGGTGATCGCGTCGAGTTCTTGGCTGGCCGCGATCTGCTCGGCTTCAGGCTGTTGTGGCTCTTCAATGGGAGCGGGCTTCACGCAGTAGAACCAGTAGCCGAGCCTACGCTCTTGGCAGTAGAGCGCGTCGGCAGCGGTGGTCGATCTTGTGTCCTGCCGCTCCTGCGCCTGGGCCGAAGTGGTGGGCAGGGCAGCTATGCCGAGCGCGAGCGCCGTTAGGTGATGCAGATGGGTCATTGGCCGCCCCTTGCGTAATAATCTTCGATCCTCTGCTGGATGAGGATGCTGGTCTCGAGTTCGTCGGGAAGTCGGGCCGCGTCGGTGAACTCGGCATAGACTTCGCTGAAATCCATCCGGCTGAGGTCGAGCCGGGCAAACTCGTCGAGAGTGAACCCCTCACATTGCTCTTCTTTGGGCTTGTCCCATGGCTTGGGGAGCTGGCGACGTCCCTGTTCCTGCAGGATCCGCGAGAGCTTGGACTCAAAGCAGCAGTAGACCTTCTTCTTGGTGAGGCAGACGCCGAGGAACTTGTCCGAACAATAGGTCCCCACATAGGCGCACAGCCCCTGCGCATCGCGCTGGTGGAGTAGCACTTCCTCGCGATCGCAGCCGAGCGCAACCAGCAGGCTGATCCCCGGAATGAGCGGGAAACCCTTGCCCTTGCAGCAGTTGAAGACGCCGAAGACCTTGGACGAGCAGGTGTTGCGCGTGCCGCGGAACAGCGTCAGCGTGTTCGGATCGAACTGGCCGCGCGCCTCGTCCATGGCGTGCAATGCGACCGCGGCATCCTTGAACTCATCGTTGGCGGTGCGCTCGATCGTCTCGCAGCTGCCATCGATGCAATAGACATCGCCGTCGCAGACATATTGGGTGGAACTGTCAGTTCCGGGGAGGGGGCATTCGTAGATGCGCTCCCAGGTCTCGCACGGGTCTTCGTCGGTTAAGCAATCCTCGCCGATGAACCGGCAGGTGCCATGGCTTTCGATGTCGGAACAGTCGCTCGCCGCCTCGCGCGATGTGCAGGTGTAGCTGCGCTGCCATTCCCAGCAGGGCCGCGTAACCGAGACACCGTCGATCACGCGGGTCTGCGGATCGGCATCGGTGCAGATCTCATTGTCGAGCGTGCAATCGCCATTATCGGCAAATCCGGTGCACTGGCTCTCGTCGGAAAAGGTATCGATCGAGTTGTCCGTGGTCACCGCATAGGGCGTGTAGCGCGCATCTGGAGTGTCGCATGTGATTTCGGCGATGGGGTCGCCAGGTTCGGTGCAGTATCTATAGAACTGGTCCTGCCGCCACTGGAGGCAGGGGCCGGGCCGATACCCGGTGATCCGGCACGAGCCTCCATCGAATGCCGAGCACCAGGGATATCCATAGACTGTGCTGGTCTCATTGCAGAGATAGTGCCATTGCTGGCGCCGGGTCACGCTGGCAACGAGCGGCACCGCGCACTGACCCACCGACTGGTCGATCCGCGTGCCGGTGTTGCAGGTCGCGGTGTAGGTCCCTGCCGATCCGGACCCGGGCGGCAGCGGCACGCAATTGCCCTGACCGCCGGAGATATCCATGCCACTGGTATAGTCGAGCGGGGTCTCGTTGATGGCGAGGCTGCGCGCGATAACGTCCTCGATCTCACTTGGATCGAAGCGCGCGCGATTGGCCACGCTGTCGCGCACCGCCCGATAGCCCTGGTGTCCGGTGGCAGCGGCTGCCGCGCTACTTTCGATCCGGTCGGGATCGTCGGCGAGCGTTTCGAGGTCACGCACGGCATTGCGATCGTAGTTGGGGAGGGTGGATGCGTCGGGCTGCGACCTGGCAGCTTCTTGCGCTTCGCCGCGCAGGCTTTCGCCGAATGCCTTGCCATCGGCCCGCGCGTCCTGCTGCTGCGCGGAAAGGGGCGCGGCTATGGCAAGAAGGGCGAGCAGTCCTATGCGAAGCGATTGTGTGAGCCTCATGGCCGTTCTCCTTCGAGGCGACGAAGGTGGAGGCGAGCGAGTTGTGCTCCCGGACCGCCTCCCGAAGCAAAGGTGTCGAGCACTTCGGCCACGCTGATATTGCCCGCAAGGCGGTCGTGCGGCGGCAGGACGTCATTGCAGTCGAACCCGTCGCACGGGGCAAAATCGCTCGCGATCATCACGAAGCTCGGGGCAACCTTGATATCGAAGGCGCGGAACAGGCGCGGGTCGATCCCGAGCGCGTCGGCATCATCGCTATCGCTCCAGATAGCGGCGATGCGCTTCTTGAAGCGCGCGCTGTCGCCTTGGGGGAATCCGCGCAGCACGGTGACGCCGCCGGCCCTCGAGACATCGCGAACCAGCGCCTTCAATGAGGGCTCGGGCATTGCTAATGAGGCAAAAGCGATGAACCGGGGCGTGTCGCCCATCGCTGCGACTTCCGCATCGGCCTGGGCGCGGATCATGCCATCGATATCGAGCGGCCCGGCATTCGCGGTCGCCTGCGCAGTCTCGGCATAGGCTGCGCGATTGTCGAAAGCCGTTTGCTGAGCGGCGCGCGCGTCGTCTGCGAGGGCATTCGCTTTTGTCCTGACCGATGTGGCGAGAGCCTCGGCGTCGGCGGCATGTTCGGCCGCGCGCGCGCGGATCTCAGCCAGGTCAAGGTCGGGCCCGGCATCCTGCGCAGAAGCTGCGGCAAATCCGGCAGCGATCACGAGGCTCAGCCCAACGAGTAGGGGGAAGGCGTTTCTCATAGCGCGCAGCAATTCCTCTTGCGCCAGACGAGGTATCCCATGTCTTCGCCGATGGCGGGGATGACCTGTCCGGGGGACTGGAAGGTGGTGGAGGCACCGACGGGCGGGCAGGCGTAGCGGCCCTTCGTCGCCGGATTGGGATTGGTGGCCTGGAAGCGGTATTGCTGCTTGCGCATCACCGGCATGAGGTACTTGCCGCACAGACCCTTCGAACCCATCGTCCCCCACGAGACCAGCTCGCGGTGGAGCTTGTAAGCGAAGCGCGAGAGCACGAGCCGCGAGGCCTGCACATGTCCGATCGAGGCCGAGACATTGCCATTCATCGGGTACATCGAGCCCTGGCAGCCTGCGCACCAGAACATCTCGTCGAGCGGCAGGTTCGCGGTCGATGCAGCGCAATCCGCAGCGCAGGCGGCGAGCGCCAGCGGGTTGGCGAAGAGCACCGCTTCAGGGTTGATGATCGCGGTGAGCTCGCTGTCCTGCCACAGCGGATCGATCTCGGAGATGTAGAGGATGTCGATCGAGCCCGGCTCAAGGCACAGAAAATCGGCGACGATCTCCATCCAGTAGATCAGTGGATAGGCATACCAGTGGACGTGCCAGCTCGAATAATACTGGCTCGCGCCGCCCACCGCCGAAGGACCCGAGATCGAGCGAAAGCCGATATCAAAGCCGGGATCGAGCTTCATGCCGCCCAAATTGACGAAGCACCACGGCTTCATGCTGACATCGGCGAGCCGCACCGGCTCCCAGAACCCCATCGCGATGCCAGGGCGAAGCCCGCACAGGCAAACGGGCAGATCGGGATTGTCGGGATCGGGGCGATTGCTCGGCCAGATTTCGAGCCCGCCGACCGATATCGGGAACAGGCACGACCAGCAGATGTCGGTGATGGGGTTGACGAATTGCCCGGTGCACTTGCCCGGACCGGCATCGGCCGAAGCTGGTGATGCGAAGACCAGCGACAGCATCGCCGTGAAGAGTACGAGGAAGGCGCGGATTCCGGTCATGGCTGTGCCTTCCGGCGCGACAGCGCAATCTCGCTGACTTCGAGGACGCGCCCGTTCTGGCGCACCCGCGCGGGAACGGCCTTGATGCCGAATTTTTGCGTCAGCTTGCCGCCCTGGTCGAAATAGAACCTTCGCTGGCGGGCCTTCATCAGCTCGAGCGGCGCACCCTTGACGAGGATCAGCTTGGCATTGACCTCTTGCCTCAGCGACCAGGCGACCTGCGCCGGATCGTCGCCGTCGAGAAACAGGAGGTCGCCGCGCAGCTTGACGCTGTCGAGCGGGTTGACCCTCGTTCCGGCAGCATGGATGAGCTCGCCTTTGGCCCCGCGGATATCGGCAGCAAGCGTGATCGTCGGGTCGAACGCCCAGCTGCGGCTTGCGCTTGCGCGGATCACGCCGGCAACCGGATCAGGCCGGTTGACGCGGGCGATCGTGCGACGCTTGAGTTCCTCGTTGAGCCGCGCGGTCTCGCCCGACTTTTCCATCTGGGCGAGGCGCGTATGGATCTGTTCCAAGAGATCGCGCTCGATCACGGGGAAGACCGCGCCGCGCTGGCCGTAGTCTCGTGCCTGCAGGCTGGCAGGGAGCGCAGCGAGGAGAAGCGCGCCAAGCGGAAAGAGGGAGCGCATCACAGGATCGCCCTCCCGCTGCCAAGGATTTGTCCGCGGCACACGAAGCCGATTGCGCCATAGCGGCTGTCGAGCCCGCGGGGATGGCTGGTGCCGGTGTAGTAGCAACCTTCCGGTATTGCGCCTTCGGGACCGCGCGCGAGCGGCACGCCAAGGCGGGTGACCTCGAGCAGGCTCGCGACCTGCTTCCCGTTGATGAAGACCGCATCGCCCTCGTGGCGCACGACATCGCCCGGCATGCCAAGCACGCGCTTGCCGAACATCTGCGGTCCTTTTCCGAAATGCCTTTCGACCAGCTCGCTTTGCGGCGGCTCGAAGAAGATCAGGCTGCCGCGTTTGATCGGCGCGTGCTTGTCGAGCCAGAACGCCCAGTTGGGCAGGCTCGGGCTCGCATTGATGAGGAACGCGTGGTCCTTGCTGAAGGCATCGAGCGGCGCCCAGGCGAGCGGTAGCAGGACCAGCCCCGAGAGCAGCAGCGTACGGAGGATCGAGCGGGTCAGGCTCATGGCTGCTTCTCCCCGGCGAGCTGGTCCGCAATGCGCTGCTCGAGTTCGGGGGTTGCGTCTTCGGCAGCGCCCGCGAGCACGGCCTCGGCAACCAGCACCACGCGGCCGTCATGGCCCATGTCGGCGACGGCGCTTTCGGCGGCCTTGAGGTAGGCAAGGCTAGCCGCCTGGACGACCGCCGGATCGGCATCGGCGCGCGCGGCCTCCTCGACGAATGTCCCGATGGTCTCGGCAAGCCGGACCGTGACGATCCGCTGCTTGGGCGCGGCAGTGACTTGCTGCGTAATCCACGCACCCCACAGGAGCGCGGCAACGAGCACCGCTAAAGCGAGGAGTTTCGGGCCCAGCTGGCGCAGCGGGAGGTTCAGTCTATCCATGGCGAGGAGATCCTTCGGAGAGGCGGCGATCGAGGCGGTGCAAGAAAGCCGGCAATCGCAGCAGGGCGAGGCCGCCAGATGCGATGAGGAATGCGATCTGGAGGTCCTGGGCAAAGAAGCGGCGCGCGACCGGTTCAGCGGTGCGGTAATGGTCGGCAAGATTGCCGAGCTGCGCGAACAGCGCCGTGAGATCCCAGCCTGCTACAGCCAGGAACACGAACAGCGGCAGGCCGAGGACCAGCAGCAGCGTGCTCGCCGCGAAGCTTGCCGTTTCGATCAGCACCAGGCAGGTGCCCTGGAACAGCGCCAGCCAGTCGATCACACGGTGCTTGTCGCGGGCTTGTCTGACTGACGGAAGCGGCACGCGATCGACGAGCGTGGTGGTCTCGAGCACCATCACATGCCTCCTTCCACACCTGCGACCAGCGCGACTGCGCGCTCCAGCGGCATGCCGTTTTCGACATGGCGGTGGATCGCGGCATAGGTGTCAGGATCGGAGGAGAAGATCGTCGCGGAGAGTGGGTCGAGCACCAGGCGTCCAACGGCTTCCATCTCGGGACCTTTGAGGTAGATCTCGCTGTACTCGGTGCCCGAGCGCTTGAGGCTGCGGATCAGCGTCTCGGTCCGGTCGTCCATGTCGAGCCGGGCCTCCTTGCGGAAATCGGCGATGGTCTCGGGCTTCTGTTGGAGCACCAGCATCCAGTCGCTGTTTTCGAGCGCGGCGCGCGCACCATCGGACTTGTAGTAGTCGTTCAAGGACTGAGTCGCGGTCGCAAGCGCGCCGCCATATTTGCGCGCGGTGCGGGCATAGGTCTCGACGAACTCGCCCATCGAACCGCCCTTGAGCATCGCCCAGGCCTCGTCGATCAGCAGCAGCTTCTTGGTCGAGCGCGACGAGCGCGTCATCGCCTGACCGGTCATGAACATGATTGCCGAGAGGACAACGCTTCGAAGCTCCTCGCGGGACGCGAGGTCGCTCATCTCGAAGACGGTGAAATCGTCTTCGAGCGCGAAGCTCGCTTTCCCGGAGAAGAAGCCGGCGTAGCTGCCACCGCGGCAGAAGGGCGCGATCGCGGTAGCGAGGTCCTTGCCCGCCTCGTTGTCGCTCTGATGGAGTGCATGCGCGACGTCGTCGATCGCGCCGCCGCTGCCGAGCGTATTCCAGACCTGGGTCACTGCAAGATCGATCAGCCCGCGCTCGGTGTCCGAGGGGGCGGCGCTTGGCCGCGCCATCTGGCCGACGATCGCTTTGATCATCGCAAAGCAGTCGAGCTGGTAATCCTCGTCTTCATGCGCGCGGGCATCATCGACCATTGAGAATGGATTCAAGGAGAAGCCCGAGGCGAGCGTAAACTCGACAAAGCGGCCGCCTTGCAGCTTGACCGAATGCTCAAAACTGCGTCCGTCATCGATCACCACGACCTTCGCGCCCGCGCCGCGTAGCGCTGCGCACAGTTCCTGCAGGAGCACAGACTTGCCCGAGCCCGACTTCCCGCAGATCGCGATGTTGTGGTTGCCCGCCGCGTTCTCGAAGGGTGACCAGAAGAAGGGCTGGCCGCGCCGGCCGAGAAGCAGCAGGTGCGGGATAGTGCCGCCGAGATACTCGCCCTGCAGCGGGGCGATATGGGCCGCGGTGGTCGAGAGCATGGTCCGGAAGCGCTTGAGCCGAGCAAGGTCGTGGACAAGCCCGTCGGCGAGGCTCAGCGGGAAGGCCGCGACGAGACCCTGGAGCTGGAGAAAGCGCTCGTCGGCGAGGTCCCAGCCGGCTGCCTTGTAGATAGCCTTGACCGTGCGCTCATGCGCATCGCCTTCGCCGAGCGGCGAGATCGTGGTGAGACCGTAGAACAGCTTGACCAGCTTCTTGCCCGCCTGGAGCTCGGCCTGGACATGTCTCCATTCTGCCGACTGCTCGGACAGTTTAGGCAGGAAACGTGCGCTCTTCGTTTCCGACAGGCTGGTGGTGCGCATGAACTTGTAGCCTGCGCGCGCCGAGGCGGCTTCCTGGTCGGGATAATGCAGGCACAGCATGGTCGCAGCCGGGCAGGGAAAGCGCAGCTTGTCGGTGAACATGTCGCCGATGAGCCGCGCGCATTCCCACGGTGCCCAGCGCTCAGGGGTAGAGCGCACGCCGTAGTGGCGCACATCGAAGCGATCGGGATAGCACTCACCCATTTGCGGCACGCCGTCGCGGCCGCGTCCGGTTTCGCGGAAGCGCTCGGTGCGCAAGATCAGCCGGTCGTCCTCGACCTCGAGTTCGATATCGCGGCGGATGGCCTGCGCGTCGAGCGTGTCCTCGCGGTTCCAGTGGGTGAGATCGGGTTCGCGCGCTGTCGTCGGCGAGGTGAGTTCGTCGACCAGTGCGAGCAGGCCTGCGGGCTCGAGCCTGTTCGATGCAAGGCCGAGCGAGTTCAGCATGCCTGCCATCCCGTCGCGGCATTCGGTGAGTTCTGCATCGGTGACGCTTCCGGGCACCGGAACGCCGAGCGAGAGCACCAGACGCACTTGGCGTGCATGAAACGGCGCGTGTGCCGAGCCCGAGTTCCAGACGAGATCGTAGAGCCGGTTGGTGCGGGCTTTCGCAATCGCTTCGTAGATCCCGCCCTGCTCGTAGCGCGGCGCGAACCAAGGGCCGACGATGGCGCCGATGCGCGGGGACGCGAAGTTCAGCACCTGCAGGCAGGCGCCTTGCGGCAGGCTCTCGGAGAAGAACTGGCCGAGGATCTCACCTGTCCGCTCGTCGGCGCCGATGAGCGGGGTGACTTCGAGAATGAAGCCCTTCGAGTGCGCGTTGCGGTAGAGCCCCGGGCCCTCGTCATAGACGCGGTACGGAAGCCAGTCCGACAGCATGTCGAGCGCGAAACGCGGCTGCGCATGGTCGCCCCTTTTCGCATCGCCGAACAGGCCAGCGAGAAGCGCGTCGCGCGCAGAGGATAGCGAGAGGTTCACTTGGGCTCTCCTTCGGGCAGAACGGGGTGGGGCACCTGGCCGGGGGAGGGGGGACGACCAGGTGCCCCGGGGTCCGGCGCTTTGGCGCCGGGCAGCTCCGTCAGATCCTGCGAGGGGATGACCAGGACATCGGGAGGCTGCTGGGGGGACGGATTGGAAAGCTGAAAAGGAATTGCTTCTGCGGCGGCGGGCGGGGCGACTTCTGCTTCAGCCGGACGCGCCAGTGCGCGAAGCACGTCGCCGGTCGAACGCGGCGCGCGCCAGCGCTCGGCAGCGCGATCGGGCAGCACGACATGAACAACCCGGGCCTCGTGGATGCGGCCCGCCCCGTCGCGGTAGCCCGCAACAACGATCCGCAATCCGCGATCACCGGCCCTGTGCGCTCCCGCAGAGGCATGACCGGACCGTTCTGCCTGTGAAACGCGGGTCGCGGTATCGTCGATCATCGAGGTCGGCGCGCAGCTTCCCTCCGGTGCCCGGCAGGAAAAGTCGCCCTTGACGTTGCCGCCAAGCGTCGCACAGCCGGCGATCATCAACGCGAGAATTGCCGTCGCTCCGACACGGGTCGCACCGCCGCTCATTGCTTCGATCCGGTCTTGGCATTGGCAAAGGCGCGCAGTGTCTTTGCATCACGGTAGCCGTGCAGCACCGCACCGTCGCGCGCCCGGACGATTACCGGGGTTCCGGCAAAGCCGTTGGCCTGTGCAAAGGCTTCGTTGGCATCGAGCGCAGCTGACTTTTTGCAGGTTGCGCGCGGTTCGAGGTGCTTGCCGGTGTATGCGGCATGGAGCGCCTCGACCGGGTCGGCGGCGCACAGCACCGCCTCGGACAAGCGGCGGCTCGACGCGCCGAAGATCGAGATCGGCCGTTCCTCGACAAGAACGCCTGCCTTTTCGAGTTCGCCGGTGAGCCGCTTACAGTAGCCGCACTGGAAATCCGAGAAGACAACCAGCTTCAGCCCCTTGGGATTGCCCCACAGGATCGCGCCTTCCTTGGGAAGGGCTTTGAGATCGACATGCGTCGCGACCTGCCTGTCGCGGGTTTCGGCAACGTCATGGCGCCCTCCAGTGTCCTCGCCGGCGTGGCGGGCTGCGCCGGCGGCGAGCAGGTCGGGGTTGAGTTCGAGCAGGCGCGCGGCAGTCACGTCGCGCCGCTCCTCCATGTCGTAGAGCCGCCCGACGAAGAGGTAGCGTGCCGCTTCGTCGATGTAGAACAGCGTCTCTCCCGAGACGACCTCGCACCATGGCGCGAATGTCGTGCAATCGAGCGCGTCGATCGGCGTTCTGGGCAGACGAAGCTTGAGCGCTTCAACCACATCTCGCGTGATCGCGGCCTGCGCGGGCATGGCGGTTACGATCGCGACGCCGCTTGTAAGGAGGGCTGCTGCGCTGGCGGCGGCGAGCGATATGTGCGCGGCGCGCGCCTTGAGGCCGGGCCGCTGGTTCGAGTAGTTCATTGGGGTGTGCTCCTGACATGGACGCCGTCAAGAAAGACGATCTCGACTGCGATGCCGGTCGGCATCTCGACGACGGGTTGGTACTGTTCTGCGCGTTCGATGAGGTATTTGCTGACGGTGTCGGCGGCTTCGCCCGCGCCCTGGCCCAGGCCGCCTGCGAGGATGTCGGTCGGCGAGAGCGCGTCGCGCTTGCCGTCGCTGCCGACAGGCTGCGCAAAGATGCCGTTGGCATTGGCCGAGAAGCCGCGGCCGAAGCCGCCGACGATTCCGGCGAGCAGCGCCTGGCTGACGAGGCTGCCTTCGCGGCTGACGACATTGCCGCGCACGCCCGACTTGCCGGCGAAGGCGATGAACCCCTTGACCTCGCTGACCGCGAAGCGTCCACCTGGTTGCGCGCAGGTCATGCGCACGAGCTTCACGTAAACCTTCTCGGCCGAGAGATCGCCGCGCGCCGCGCCGTTCACGAGGCAGCCGGTGAGATCGGTGGTGAGGAGCTTGTTGCCCTGCAGCACCGAGCGCGCCGGGCCGGTGATGCGCAGCACAACGGGCAGCGGATCGCTCTGGCTGGTCACGCCCGTCGAGGCGTCGACCCCGACGATCACGGTAGCAGGTGCATAGCTGTTGGGCGGCAGGTAATCGCGGCTTGCCTCGAGCAGCAGCGGCGGCGCGTTCTCGGTTGCCTTGACTTTGGCTGCGCCCGGCTTTTCGGATGAGAAGCTCAGCAGGCTTGCCTTGGGTTCGCTCGGCGGCTCGAGCGGTCCGGGAGCAAAGCCCGGAGCCTGCGGATCGACTGCGGCCGCCGGCGCGATCGGGGGATTGGCGCGGACGGTTTCGAGTTCTGAGCGCAAGGCGGCGTTCTCCGCCGAGATCGCATCGATCGCCGCCTGGCCGTCGCTCAGCATCCGCGCGTTTTCGCCGCGCAGCGCTTCGAGCTCCTGCTCGATAGAAGCCTTGGGAAGCTGGCTCTCCTGCAGGTCCTTGATCGCCTTGCCCTGCGCATCGAGGCGGTTGCCGTAAGTGGCGACGAATTCGCGCTGCGAGAGATTGCGATTGACCAGCGCGCCGGTCTCGATCGTGGTCGCGCCCGCGCCGTCGGCGCTCGCTTCATCCTCACCACCGAAGATGAACATCGAACCGGCGATGAGTGCCACCCCGCCGATCCCGGCGAGCAGCAGCTTCTGCTTCTGCGCCACCGTGCGGTTGAGATTGCGCCGGGCTTCGCCGCGCGTCTCGTCCTTGGGCGCTGCCGCGGGCGTATCGCGTGTGTCGGGATCGGCCATTATTCGAGCCCTCCCTTTGTAAAGACGAGGAAGGCCTGCGTGCTCTCGCCGGGCTGGAGGCTGTCTCGGCCATAGGCAAAGGCCAGCGCCCCGGCGGGCGCCTCGCGTTCACCGGCAAGGTCGACGGGCATCGGGCCGAGATTGCGTAGAGTAAAGGCCTGACCGATCAGCTCGGCACCTTCGTATTCGGCGACCTGCTGCACTTCGAGACTGTCGGTTCGGCGTGGTCGAGAGAGTTCGGTGCGGGCCCGGAAGCCCGGCAGAACCCCGTCGCTCGCCATCGCCTCGATCAGCCGGATCGCGGCCTCGTCGCGGGTCGGGGCTTGGCCTTCCCACTCGCTCGCCTGGGATTTGGCGAGCGCGGGATTGGTGACGAAGAGCTGGCTCGCTTCCTCGCCTTCGACGCGGCAGGTGAACTTGTAGACATAGCCCGCGCTGCTCGTCGCGAAGAAGCTGACCCTTGCGCTCGCATATTGCAGCGGCACCGAGACATAGATGTCGCCGCGCACCGGCTCGTGGGTCACCTCGAAATCGTTGTAGGGATAGCCGCTCGCCATCTTCGAGACATTGCCGAAACCGTCCTCGATGAGGGCGATACGGGTCAGCGCGCCGCGTGCGAGCACGCAGTCGATCGCGGCGCCATCAGCGGCCTCGACGAACTGGTCGGCATGTGCCGGTGAAGCGTAGGCGGCCGTGGCGATTGCCAGCGCAACGCCGGTCAGCGCGGCGGGGAAGGGGCGGGATAGGAGTGTCATGGGTTCTCCTCCTCGTTTTCGGTTGGGAGCTGGCGGAAGCCGGTAAGGCCGAGACTGAGGCCGCGGCGGTTCCAGCTGAATTCGAAGCTGCGCTCTTGGCTTGCGATCACCTGCGCACCGACGAAGGTCTTGAGCGTGCCGGTGACGACAGCGGTGAGCGCCTGCGCGTCGACCTCCATCCGCGAGATGACGAAGGCCTGGCTGATGTCCGAACCGCGCTGCTCGTCGACGATCTTGACGAGCTCGGCCTTGAGGCTCCCGTGCGCTGACGGATCTGCCACCTTGAGGACCTGTTCCATCCAGTAGTCGAGGCTCTCGGGTGCGCGATTGAGCAGCATGAGCGCGGTGTCGCGGGTTACGAGTTCGAGGTAGTGCGCATCGGTACCGCCGCTCCCGAGCGTCAGGCGCTCGGTCGTGACAGGCACCAAAATGACGCTTTCCTCGCGCGTCGCCGCCGCGCCGACCGCCAGCAGGCTGGTAAGGCCCAGCACGGCTGACAGCGCGGCGAAGCGGTTGCGCTGTTTGAGGTGACGCTGCGCTTCCTCATAGGCGAATTCGTGTCTCATGGGTTCCTCCCTCAGCCTGCAAGCAGGCGGCAGTGGGAGGGCGGCGTGGCTTTAAGACCGAGGAAGCTCCCCGGCAGATACCAGTAGGCAGCATGGACCAGTTTCGACCCGGCACCTGACGCCTTCGCCTTTCGAAGGGCGAACCAGGTGAGCCCGGACAGGGCTGTGCCGATGAGGATGTGCTGCGAAAGGATGCCCCACGCGAAGGGGACGAGCAGTCCCGCAAACTCGTCGATGGTCCAGAAGCCGATGAGCTCCGGGTCGTCGAGCCGCCGTGGAACGAGGTATCTGTCGGCCATGCCGCCCTCCCGTCGTTAGACCGCGATCAAATGGTTGCGGTCACGACCGAGGTGACGATCGGCACGCCTGTGCCGACGCCAATTCCGACACCGACCGGGACCGCGACCTGCCCAAGGGCGAAGCGGCCCGAGGCGAGCGCGATCAAACCGCCGGCAAGGCTGAGGACGGTGATGATCTTGCCGCCCGAACCTTCGAGGAAGTCAGTGAACTTCTGCAGCGCCGGATCAAAGGTCGTGTCGGCACCGGCATAGGCGGCACCGGCGCAGGCGAGCGCAATCGCGGCCGGAAGAATATAGTCGCGGGCACGAATGCCTTTAACGGATGGGCGGGGAAGGGTGATTGCATTGTTCATCGAGGAACTCCGTTTCGAACATTGGCAGCGATGCGTTCGCTGTATGTTCTTTCCTCGATTGGAAGGCAGGGTGTAGGAAAACGGAAACTGACGCACGCGGCATTCCGACCAAGAGAAATCGTCGATTCTGGGCAATCTGACCAGGCTTTGCGCGACCGGTGCAGACATTGCGGCCAAGAATACCGATCATTGCGCCACCCATACCGAAGTCTGAGATCGAGGGACCGGAATCTGCGCGAATCAAATCGTGTGACGATGAGCCAGTTTCCTACGTGTTCCTTATTTGTTCTTTTTCCTTTCCTACAGTTTGACGCGTCGCCTAGCCTGTTGGTGATTCGCTGAAGATCACCGGAAGCAGGAACAATGGCGCGAAACACAAACGACAAATGGGAAGAACTATCGCGAGGAGTCGCCGCTTTCCTCGACCATGCCGTGGACGAAAGTGGCAAGTCCCGGCGGACGATTGCCGCACAGACGAATATCAACAAGGACGCGCTCCGACGCATCCTCGCCGGGACAAGGTCAGCCACACTGCCAGAGGCGCTGGCCATCCTTGACGCGAGCGGACACGCGCCGCGCACCTCCCTGATGCTGGCACTCGCGGGGTACTCGCAGCGTAGCAAGGATTGGCAGAATAGCGGCGTGCTGGAATTTCTTGAAACCTTCATAAGCGAGTTGCCGTCTGCTTTGGATCAAGCGCTGGGCCAGAGGCTGCTCGATGTGAGACCGCGCTGGGCAAAGGGGACCGCGCACCGCACCGCCGGTCTCCTGTCGGATCACCTCGCGCAACTGGAGCGGCAGGATGAACAAAGCTTCGCTCTCTGAAATGACGACTGGTATCGAAACGGACGCGGAAGCCGTTCCTGTCGAGCCAACGCCAGACCGGCTCATTCGTCTTCCCGAGGTCATGGCGCGCGTGGGCCTGCGCCGAACGGCAATCTATCAGCGGATGCGCGAAGGCCGTTTTCCAAAGTCGCGTTCGCTCGGTCCCCGTTGCACGGTTTGGGTCGAAGCCGAGATCGATGACTGGATTGGTTCTGTTGTCGAACGCACCGACGAGATATGTCAGAACACGCCCCGAATTTCGAGATGATCATGGTTTGCGTCCCGTCACCGCTCGAATAAACGCGCGCTGTCCCGCTAGCCGGAAAGCACTTCGATTATCCGGCATTCGCCAACCGCTCCGTGCTGGCAGTCGTCGACCATATGGCGCAGTTCGGTTCGCAGTTTTCGCAAGTCACCAAGCTTCCGATCCACTTCGCGTAGGTGGAGGCTGGCAATAGAGTCCACGGCTTCGCACGATTGCGATGGATCATCCGACAAAGAAAGCAATTGGCGCACCTCCGCCATGGTGAAGCCAAGGTCGCGTGCGCGGCGGATAAACCGCAATCTGGCCAATTCGGTCGAACCATAGTCCCGGTAGTTTCCGGCGGTGCGTGGTGGTTCCTCCAGCAATCCGGTCCGTTCGTAGTAGCGGATCGTTTCGGCGGTCGTGCCGGTCTTCCGCGCCAGGGCACCAATCTTCATGGGTTTCTCGCAATGCTTGACCTTGTAGCCACTACAAGGTGCATAAGACGATTCGAAGATGCAAGCAGAACGGTAAAATCCTGTGGCAAAGAAGGACATTATTGAACTTATCGAAGCTGAGCGGTGCGTTTTCCGTGCCGCCAGGCAGTCTGGTGACCGGGCTTTGGCTTGGACCGCGCTCGAGCGGGAACATATTCTGGGCCAGGGCTTCTTCGGGCCGCACCTTCGTTCACATATGACGATGCTGGGCTATGCAGTTGAAACCCGCGATGGCCGCGAAGTTCTGGGGCAGGTCATACGTCTTGCGCTCGCTCCCCTTGGCAATCTCACCGGACGGCTCCCCTGGGGCAATACCGGACGCGCAAACGTGAGCGCATTCGCGCCAATGCCATACCCGGACGACCTCGCGGAGGTTTTCACCATCTCTTCGGACGAGGTTCGCTAGCACGCGCCATGGCAATTCTATCCAACGAACAGGTTGAACGTCTCTACGACAAGACCGCGGGAATCTATGACCGATTGGTGTCGGGGTTTCGGTGGGCCGGTCTTGGTCGCTGGCGACGCGATCTGGTTAACCGGCTTGAACTCAACGCCGGTGACCATGTGATCGATCTATGTGCTGGCACCGGCGCAAACCTCGCGTTTCTGCTTGAGAGAGTAGGACCAAGCGGCAAGGTGACGCTGGTCGACCTTTCGCAAGGCATGCTCGACCAAGCCCGTCGACGAGCGAAGCGCCTGCGAGCTAGCAATGTCGAATTTGTGCAGTCAGACGTAGCCGCCTTCCGCTTTCCGAGCGAGACCAGCGCAGTCATCAGCACCTTTGGACTGGAAATGCCACCTGACTACGCCGCGATCATCGAGCGCGCCTCAGCTGCTCTCCCGACGGGTGGCCGGATGGCCCTGCTTGGCCTGAAGCACCCCGAGCGCTGGCCGCGATGGCTGATTGAAATCGGCATAGTGCTGACCAAACCATTTGGTGTGGCGCGGGAATATGAAGAGTTCCGCCCTTGGCTTCCAGCACGCAAAGTTTTGCGCGAAGTTCATTTCCGCGAGTTTCTGGCCGGTTGTGCGTATGAATTCGTCGGTGCCAAATCGTGATCATGAAAAGACAAGCGCTCAGACAGCCGTGGTTGCGCAAGCTTTGCAAGGCTCCTAAAGGGTTGAGTAACATGCCGCGTCTTGTGTTCCCCTTCCTTGCGATCATCGCCATTCTTTTCGGTAGTGTCCTATCGTTACCTGACGCGCATGCTTCAGAAGGCGAAAGCTTCGTTCATGCGGCCGATCACGTTTATGCGCATGGGGCGGACCACTTCGATAGCAATGATCCCGAGCCGGACCATGATGGTCAGGACCATTCGGCAACGCATCATCACAATTGCAGCTTCAGCCTCGCCGATAGTGGAGTGTTCCTGGGGTCGCCCTTTGCGCGCACGAATAGCCTGAAGGGTCCGCTGGCGACTTCGATGCTCACCTCGCGCGCGCCGCCGGTTCTGATCCAACCTCCCAAAGCCTGACAGCAAATCATGTGCGAGTGCGCCTGCGCGTGCGCTCGATTGGTTTCAGTCAGGAGATACAATAATGCGGTGCTTTGCACTGGCCGCGGCCTTGATTGCCGTGTCCACGGGTTCGCCAGTATTGGCACAGGAAACAGTTACACTCGAGGAAGCGCTCGCTCGAGCGGGCGTCGGCATTGAAGGGGAAGATGACCCTTCCAGCAATCCCCGGGTTTACGGCCCTCAGGCGGAGGCCGAAGCCGCGCGTGCGGCTATCGACCAAGCACGCCTCCGACCCAATCCCGAGCTATCGCTCGAGGCCGAGAACATCGCGGGCTCCGGCGCTTTCTCCGGGCTGCGGTCGACCGAATATACCCTAGCGATCGGTCAGCCGCTCGAACTCGGCGGCAAGCGAAGCGCACGCATCGCGAGCGCACGCGCATCGTCCGATTTCGCCGGCTTGCAGAGCGAATTTGCCTTGTCGCAACTCGCTTTGGGGGTGCGCGAGCGTTATGTGCAGGCTGTCGCCGCAGGCCAACGCCTCGTTCTCGCGCGGGAAATCGTCGAGCGAAACCGTGAACTGACGCGGATCGCCAACGTGCTTGTAGAGGTCGGGCGGGAGCCGCCTCTTCGAGCTATGCGTGCACAAGCTACGCTTGCCGAGGCGGAGGCCGAATTGCAGGCTGCACAAGCAGACGATTTAGCAGCACGTCAGGCGCTCGCGGCTCTCTGGGTATCCGGACAGCCCAATCCCGCAGTATCGAACGTCTTTCCTGACTTATCGCCGCCCCTTGCACCGCCGGTTTCCGAAAATCCGTTGCAACTGCGCATTGCGGGCGCTCGAACCAGCTTTGCTGAAGCCGAAATTGCGCGTGAGCGCTCGCTTGGCGTTCCCGACCCAACGCTGTCGGCAGGCGTGCGCCGTTTTGAGGAAAGCAACGATCAAGCGTTCATCGTCGGGATTTCCATTCCGCTTCCCTTTCGCAACCGCAACCAGGGCAACATCGCAGCCGCCGAGGCGCAATACCGCGCGGCAAGCGCGAGCGAGGCGATAGCCGAGGCGGACTACCGCGTGGAGTTCGAGCGGACGCGAACGCTTTATCTGGCCGCCGAAACGCGTGTGGAGACCCTCTCCAGCGCATCCCTGCCGCAGGCTGAGGAAGCGCTCAGGCTCGTCGAAATCGGCTACCGCAATGGCAGATTTCCGCTGATCGAAGTTCTGGCGGCTGCCGAAGCGCGCGACGCCATTCGTGAAAATCTGATTCAGGCAGAAGAGACCCGCGGCCTGCTCGCGGCGCGGCTCATCTGGCTCAACGCACAGTGAGGCCCATTTCCATGGAACGTAGCCATTTGATCGCCGTAAGCGGCGTCCTGATCTTGCTGGCCGCCTTGGCCTCGGTCTTCTGGCCCGCTGACTCAAACGGACCCGACCAGCAAGCGGAACAAGTTGAAAAGAGCGAAGTCCCCGAAGGCGTTCTGCTGATCGACGAGAAGCAGATCGCAGCTTCGTCGATAGAAATCGAAGCTGTCCAATTCGGCGCAGCAACGGAGCTTGTATTCCC
Source organism: Altererythrobacter sp. GH1-8 (assembly GCF_043702085.1). Lineage (GTDB taxonomy): Bacteria > Pseudomonadota > Alphaproteobacteria > Sphingomonadales > Sphingomonadaceae > Erythrobacter. The sequence goes on from NZ_CP171690.1 coordinate 1,762,670, forward strand.
AGCGACCGTCGCCGCGGCGCCGAATGCCAGCGCACGGATCGATGCGCGTGCATCCGGTGTGGTGAAGAGCGTGAACAAGATGCTTGGCGATTATGTCAGGCAGGGGGAGGTGATCGCGCGGATCGAGAGCGCTGATGCTGCCGGACTGGCTGCGCAGGTCGCTGCCGCGCGTGCGCGGGTCAATGAACTGTCTGCGCTCTACGACCGCGAAAAGCGGCTGTTCGAGGCCAATGTGACGGCCCGGCAGGATCTCGAAGCGGCGCAGGCCAATCTGCAAGTGGCAAGATCGGAGCTGTCACGCGCACAAGCCGCATCCGCTGCTGCTGGTGTCAGCGGGGATGGGCGTTCGCTGGCCGTGACGAGTCCGATTTCAGGGCAGATCACCAGCGCGCCGATCGTGCTTGGCTCCTACGTCTCCGCCGGTGAAGAGATGTTCCAGATCGTGAACGCGAGCGGCTTGCAGGTGCAGGTCGCCTTGCCTGCCAGCGATGCTGCGAGAATTCGGCCGGGCGATGAAGCTACGTTGGAGCTCGGGCAGGACCGGGAGATCGGCGGACGTGTGCGCTCGGTGACCCCGGCACTCGATCCGGAAAGCCGTAGCGCGACAGCGATAATCTCACTCGCCGGAGCGGTCCCTGGATTGCAGCCAGGCGCATTCTTGCAGGCGCGCATCCGACCCTCAGGTGAAACCGATGCGACCTCGATCTCGGTGCCTGAATCCGCAGTTCAGATGGTCGAAGGCCGTGAAGTCGTGTTCGTTCGCACGCGTACCGGGTTTCGGGCGATGCCTGTCGTGACGGGATCGCGCTCGGGAGGGCGCATCGTGATCGAGTCCGGATTGCAGAATGGCCAGCGGATCGCGACCGAAAACGCCTTCCTACTCAAAGCCGAACTCGGAAAAGAGGAGGCCGAACATGGACATTGATCGGTCTGAAAGCGGTTTCGAGGAGGAGCGCAGCAGCCATGATGGCCTGATTGGCGGCGTCCTTGACTGGTCGGTGCGCAATCGCTGGGCGGTCGTAGCCCTTGCCCTAGGTGTTGCCATTTGGGGCGCGTTCAATCTAGCAAAACTGCCGATTGATGCGGTGCCGGACATCACCAATGTTCAGGTGCAGATAAACACCGAGGCACCGGCCCTCTCGCCCTCGCAGATCGAAACGCAGGTAACCTTCCCTGTCGAAACCGGACTAGCCGGTATCGAGGGACTTGAGATGACCCGCTCGATCTCGCGTAACGGCTTCAGCCAGGTCACCGCGATCTTCGAAGAAGGCACCGACATCTACTTTGCCCGGTCGCAGGTCGAAGAGAGGATCGCCAACCTGGCCTCTTCGCTTCCTGCAGGTGCGGAGCCGTCAATGGGTCCGATTGCAACCGGTCTCGGCGAGGTGTTGATGTATACCATCGAATTCGAGCATCCGGGTGGAACCGATGCGCCCAAGGGTGGTGCTGTTGGCTGGCAGAAGGACGGCAGCTTTCTCACGGACCGGGGCGAGCGATTGGACACGGCGGTGGCAAGAGCCGCCTATCTGCGCACGGTACAGGATTGGGTTGTCGCGCCGCTGATGCGTACGGCCGACGGCGTGGCGGGCGTGGACTCGATCGGTGGCTTTGAGAAGCAGTACCTGGTGCAGCCAGACCCCGACCGCCTCAACGGCTACGGCGTTTCGCTCGACCAGCTGATTACCGCGCTCGAAGCGGCGAACCAAGCCGAAGGCGCCAACTTTGTCGAAAGGGCTGGCGAAGCTCTTCTTGCACGGGTCGATTCCCGGCTGAATTCCGTAGAAGACATTGCGCAGGCAGTGGTGGCAACGCGCGAAGGTGTGCCGATCCGCGTCGGCGACGTGGCAACGGTCGAGATTGGCGGCGATCTCCGCACTGGTGCAGCCTCGCTGAATGGCGAGGAAGCCGTCGTGGGTACTGTGCTGATGCGCGCAGGCGAAAACAGCCGCACCGTAGCTGCGGGTGCTGCCGACAGGCTCGACGAGGTACGGTCGTCGCTTCCAGCAGGAGTTGAGGCGGAGATCGTCTACAACCGTTCGACACTCGTCGATGCGACCATCGTGACGGTACGCAACAACCTTGTCGAGGGCGCGCTTCTCGTCATCGTTATTTTGTTCTTGCTGCTTGGAAACATCCGCGCCGCGATCATTGCAGCTCTGGTCATCCCTTTGTCGATGCTGATGGCAGCTATTGGCATGAACCGGCTTGGCGTATCTGGCAATCTGATGAGTCTTGGTGCGCTTGATTTCGGCCTGATTGTCGATGGCGCTGTAATCATCGTCGAAAACAGCATCGCGCGCCTCGCCGCAAGGCAGGAGCACGAGGGACGTTTGCTCACACTGCGCGAACGCCTTGCCGAGACGCGGGCAGCGGCGCATGAGATGATCAAGCCAACGGTGTATGGCCAGGCGATCATCTTTCTGGTTTTTGCGCCACTCCTCACCTTCACCGGGGTTGAGGGCAAGACATTTTCGCCCATGGCCATCACGGTGATGCTGGCACTTGCCTCGGCATTCATCCTCTCGCTCACGTTCGTCCCCGCGATGATCGCTCTCTTGCTGAACAAGAAAATCAACGAACAGGAAGCAAAGCCCATCCGAATGACAAAGGAGCGCTATGGTCCGCTGCTGCGCAGAGCGCTTGCCCGTCCATGGCCTGTCATCGGTACCGGAGTCGGCGTGTTCGCGCTCGCGGCGCTTGTCTTCAGCTTCATCGGCAGCGAATTTACACCGCAGCTCGACGAGCGTGATCTGGCTGTCCAGTCATTGCGTATTCCTTCCACCCCACTGGAGCAGTCGCTTACAATGCAGCGCCAGGTTGAAGCGCGATTGAAGCAATTCCCGCAGGTTGAGCTGGTATTTTCGCGCACCGGCACGGCAGAGGTCGCGACCGACCCCATGCCGCCGAACATCTCGGATGCCTATGTTATCCTCAAACCGCGCGAAGAATGGCCTGACCCCTCGCTGTCTAAGGATCAACTTGTAAGCGAGATGGAAGAGGCGCTCGGCAATCTCGTTGGCAATCTCTATGAATTCAGCCAGCCCATCGAGCTGCGCTTTAACGAGCTTATCGCAGGCGTTCGCGGCGATGTCGCGATCAAACTCTACGGCGATGATCTCACGGCCATGACTGCGGCTGCAAACCAGGTCGCGGTCGTGCTCCGCGGTGTCGAGGGCGCGGCCGATGTGAAGGTCCAGCAGGTTTCGGGTTTTCCGACGCTCGATATAGCCTTCGATAGGCCAACGATTGCGCGCTACGGCCTCACGGTCGAAGACGTGGCGCAGTCCGTTGCCATAGCGCTTGGAGGTCGAAACGCAGGGCTGGTGTTCGAAGGCGATCGACGTTTCGATGTCGTGGTCAGGCTATCGGATGCAAATCGCAATGACTTCGACCAGCTCGGATCATTGCCGATCGTGCTTCCCAATGGAGGAACCGTGCCGTTGCGCGCAGTGGCAAAGTTTCAGGTGATCGATGGCTTGGCCGAGGTCCGGCGCGAGCAGGGTCGCCGGCTGGTGATTGTGTCCGCCAACGTTCGTGAACGTGATCTTGGGTCATTCGTCGAGCAGGCACAGTCCGAGGTTGCCGCGAATGTTGATTTGCCGTCCGCATCGTTCATCGAATGGGGCGGTCAGTACCAGAACCTGCAACAGGCTCAGCAGCGTCTGCTGATCGTGGTTCCGCTCGCCTTCGGCGTCATCTTGTTGCTCCTGTATTTGGCGGTCGGCGGTTGGGTCCCTGCGCTGGCGGTGTTCAGCGCAATCCCTATGGCACTGGCTGGCGGGGTCTTTTTCCTGGCTCTGCGCGGCATGCCTTTTTCCATCTCGGCAGCGGTGGGGTTCATTGCTCTCTCCGGAGTTGCGACGCTGAACGGCCTCGTCATGATCACAGCGATCAAGCAGCGTCTCGAGCAAGGCTTGGAACTGGGCGACGCGATCATCGAGGGCGCGATCGCGCGGCTGCGGCCGGTGTTGATGACAGCGCTAGTTGCATCGCTCGGCTTTGTTCCGATGGCGCTTGCGACGGGAACCGGGGCCGAAGTGCAACGTCCATTGGCTACGGTTGTCATTGGTGGGTTGATCACCGCCACCGCGCTCACCCTGTTCGTATTGCCTGCCATTGTAAGCCTGATCTTCGCGAGAAAACCGCGCGCGACCCAGGTTGAGACATCAGCAGCAGCGAGGAGCGACAGCTAGTGACACGGAATATCGAACTCGAACTATCGTCGCTTCTCCCGGACATTCCGAGCGACACCGACAGATGTATCGCTCGGCTGCAGTCGTTGCTCAGTTCGCGGGCAGGTGTGCATGGGGTCGAGGTCGTTGAAGGATCGAACAGTGCACCTGCCCAGCTTGCAATATCTTACGATCCCGATCGTCTCACGATCGCGCGGATCAGAGAACTTGCGCACGTAGCAGGAGCGGAAATTTCCGGGCGCTACGGGCATGTTGTGTGGCAAACCGAGGGCATTAATTCGGTGCGCCGGGCGCAGACGGTCGCAGATCTGGTAGCCCGCGAATCCGGCGTACTTGAAGCAAATGCCGATGCGAGCGGAAAGCTGGTCGCCGAGTTCGACCGCCGGCGTACCGATGAGACCGCGATTGCCAATGCGCTGCAAGAACTGGGGGTTTCAATCAAGGCCGACAAAATCGCCGCAAATGCCAGAGATGCTGAAGAACACCGCCATGACGATAAAGATCATTCCGGGCACAGTCACGGCGGCATCTTCGGCGCTAATACTGAACTCTTTTTCTCGCTCGCTTCGGGCGCATTTCTCGCCATCGGCTTCGGGATCGAGAAGCTATGGGACGGGCATCCGGTCTGGCTGCCGTTCGCTTGTTATATAGTGGCATATTTCTTCGGAGGCTTCTTCACTCTCCGAGAGGCGTGGGACAATTTGCGCCTCCGCCGGTTCGAAATCGACAGCCTCATGCTTGTCGCCGCTGCGGGCGCCGCCTTTCTCGGGGAATGGGCCGAAGGCGCGCTACTGCTGTTCCTGTTCAGTTTCGGCCACGCGCTCGAACACTACGCGATGGGGCGCGCGAAGAAAGCTATCGAAGCGCTCGCCGGGCTTGCCCCGGACACCGCACGGGTAAAGCGCGGAACTGACGTAGTTGAGATCCCGGTCGAGGAGCTTGCGCTAGGCGACGTGGTAATCGTGCGTCCGAACGAACGCCTTCCGGCTGATGGCTTCATCCTGGACGGCGTCAGTGCCATCAATCAGGCTCCGGTGACCGGCGAAAGCGTGCCGGTCGACAAGAGCGCGGTTTCGGATGTCGCTTCTGCGCGCGCCAATCCTGACAATCTTGCGGATGACAATCGCGTCTTCGCGGGGACGATCAACGGATCGGGCGCACTCGAAGTGGAAGTGACCCGGCGATCGAGCGATACGACCCTAGCCAAGGTCGTCCAAATGGTGAGCGAAGCCGAGGCTCAGCAATCTCCTACCCAGCGCTTCACGCAGCGCTTCGAGCGAATTTTCGTGCCTGCCGTGCTCGCTCTGGCCGGCCTGCTCCTTTTCGCATGGGTCGTCATCGACGAACCCTTCCGCGACAGTTTCTACCGGGCGATGGCGGTGCTTGTGGCTGCCAGCCCCTGCGCTTTGGCGATCGCGACCCCGAGCGCGGTCTTGTCCGGAGTGGCCAGAGCAGCGCGCAGCGGCATTCTGGTAAAGGGCGGCGCGCCGCTCGAGGATCTCGGTGCGCTCAAGGCCATCGCGTTCGACAAGACCGGTACTCTTACCGAAGGCGAACCCCGCATTACCGATGTCGAACCCGCGCAGGGTGTATCTGAAAACGAACTGCTTGCGATTGCTTCGGCGGCTGAAAATCTGAGCGATCATCCCCTGGCACAGGCGATTGTCAGGGACGGCAAGCAGCGGCTTGGCGATGAGACTCTGCCCGAAGCAACCGATCTCGAAAGCTTCACAGGCAAGGGCATCACCGCGCTTGTCGGCGGTGAGCGGGTGTGGATCGGAAAGCTCGAAATGTTCGGGCAAGATGGGGTCCCTCCGCTCAGTGCCGAACTGTCGGATGCTATAGAGTCCATGCGCGAGCGCGGGCGGACGACGATGGGCGTTCGCTCGGAAACGCGCGATCTCGGAGCGATCGGCTTGCTCGACACGCCGCGTGCGGCGGCAAAGGCGACGCTCGAAGCGTTGCGCGGCCTCGGGATCACCCGAATGATCATGATCTCGGGCGACGACCAAAGAGTGGCCGATGCGGTTGGAAAGGAAGTCGGCCTCGACGAGGCCTGGGGCAATCTCATGCCCGACGACAAGGTCAAGGCCATCCGCAAGCTTGCCGGCCAGGACAAGGTTGCGATGGTCGGAGACGGGGTCAATGACGCTCCGGCCATGGCGAACGCAACGGTCGGAATAGCAATGGGGGCTGCCGGATCGGACGTTGCATTGGAGACAGCCGATGTCGCGCTGATGGCCGATGATCTCGCCCGACTGCCTTTCGCCGTCGATCTGAGCCGACAGACCCGGTCGATCATCCGGCAGAATATGATCGTCAGTCTCGGAATTGTCGTCGTGCTCATCCCGGCAACCATTTTCGGTCTCGGGATAGGCCCCGCTGTCGCGGTTCACGAAGGATCGACACTGATCGTGGTCGCCAACGCGCTCCGGCTGCTGGCGTATAAGGAGAAGGGCGGCACAAAAGAGAGAACGGGGAAGCCAGTATGAGCTGCAACGATGACTTCGATCTGGATTCGGCGGACAAGCGACGCACATTGTGGATCGTATTGTGGCTCAACGTCGCAATCGCGGTTGGTTTCTTTGTCGTTGCCTATTTTGCGGACTCGAACGCGCTCTTGGCCAACGGGCTCGACAATTCATCCGATGCATTTGTCTACGCGCTCAGTCTTCTGGCTCTCACCCGTTCGCAATCCTGGAAACGAGGGGCCGCGCGTTTCTCAGGCATTATGCTCCTAGTCTTCGCCGGAGGCGTTATCGCCGATGCCGTCAGGCGTTTCATCGAAGGCTCCGAGCCGGGCGGCCTGATGATGATCGCCATGGCGGGCATCGCGGCGGTGGTGAACCTCATATGCCTGCGCATGCTCCAGAAGCTTCAGCAAAAGGATGTCAATCTGCGCGCAGCGACCACGTTTAGCTTTAACGATTTCATATCGAACGGCGGTATCATCGTCGCCGGGATCATCGTTATGCTTACAGGCGCAAATTGGCCGGATCTCGTGGTTGGGATCGCGGTTGCTGGCATCGCCCTGTATGGCGGGATCGATATCCTTCGCGATGCGCACAGGGATAAGCATGAGGAAGCGGGCACCCAACATATCAAAGGCGACGAATTCCGAAGATGATGCTCGAATTTTGCATTTTGGCCGCTGGATTGCCTCGGCTCCTTATTCAGACTATCGCAGCTTCGTGAAATTTGTTCGCGCCTTGACCCTGATTTGCTTCAGCTTTGGACTGCTTGTGCAGGTTGCTGCGCAGGCGGCCGTTCCGCAGAGCGAAATGGCTGGGTCGGCTGATTGTGCTGAAATGGCGCAAGGCATGGCCGAGCACGGCATGTCTGAACACGCGATGCCCGAACAGATGGTTTCCGAAACGGACCCGGCCGAACAGCATGGCTCATGCTGCGAGATGAGCCTCGATTGTCTCGTAGCCATGAATTGCCTGCCACCGCTGGCGCTTGCGGGTCCGGGACTGGCGCATGCAGGACCGTTTCCTGTTGCGCCTACGTATCTGGCCGCTAGCGCCAACAGGCTCGACAGCCAGCCTCGACCGCCGGAATCTCCGCCTCCACAAACCGAACTCACCATCTAGCATTTCCCGGGCGGTGCTCTGCGCCGTTTGCGAGCTTGACGGATTACTTGACTTGCGCCGTGTCGATTGACGCGTACGCCGAAGTCGTTCCCGGCCAGTTCGCTTTGAAAGAGTGAGAATTATGGATTGGCGAATTGGCTGGGTGCCGTTTTCGGCACTGCTCGCCGCGCAAGCTGCGCAAGCGCAGTCTGTCGGATACGAGGAAGCACTTGCAGCGGTGCGGGGCGAGCAACCCGTTTTGGAAGCTGGCGCGCTGCGTGTACAATCACGGCGCGAGGCTGCGGAAGCGGCGGACGAGCTTCCCGACCCGCGTTTACGCGCAGGGGTTATGAACCTTCCGGTAAGCGGACCCGCGGCGTTCGAGCTTGACCGGCAACTTCCTACGCAAGTCGCCATCGGTATCGAGCAGGAGATACCCAATCTTGCGCGGCGACGGGCGAGGTATGGCGTTGCCAGTTCCGAAGTTCGGGTGGCGGAAGCACGGCTCGGTATGGCGGAGCGCAATCTTCTCGCAAGCGCTGGAACCGCTTGGGTCAGCTTGTTCTACGCGCAAGAACGCCTCGATCTCGCCAGCACAGCGCTCGATGAGCTGCGAGCCTTCATCCCTGTTGCCAATAGCGCAGTTGCGTCGGGCTCGGCCCGCCCGGCCGAAAGCCTCGTGATACGGCGCGAATTGCTTGGGATCGAGGATGCAGCGACGTCGATCGAGGCCGAGCGCGAGACGGCGCAAGCGCAGCTTTCCCGATACATACCGTTCCCTGACCCGGTTGCCTTGGGTGAGGCTCCCACGGCGGCTCTGGATGAAAACCAGCTTCGCTTCGAACTGGAAGGGAATCCCGAACTCATTCTGGCCGATGCGGAACGAGACCGGGCCGAAGCCGGTGTCGCGCTCGCTCGCGCTGAAAAGAGGCCGGATTTTGGGGTGAGCGTCAACTATGGTCGTCGCGACCAGGCGTTTGGCGATGCGGTGTCGGTCATGGGGTCGATTACTCTTCCGATCTTCACCGACCGGCGGCAGAATCCGCGCATCGCCGCCGCCGAAGCCGATGCCGCTGCCGCTTTGGCCGAACGCGAGGATCGCAGACGCGCGCTGGTCGCGGATTTCGAAGCCGATCTCGCCACTTGGCGCAGCACTATGCGCCAATGGCGCCGCGCGCGTGATGAACTTCTTCCGCTCGCGCGTGACCGCGTTGACCTCGAGACAGCCAGCTTTGCGGCCGGGCGTGCCGATCTCGTCGATGTGATTGCGGCGAAATCCGCACTTGCCTTGCTCGAGCTGGAAATTCTCGAACGCGAACAGGCGGCCGTGCAGGCGGCGGTCGAGCTACAACTCACATACGGGGAGGGCAGGCCATGAACTCCGTGCTCGAACGATTTACGCAGCGCCGACGCATGTTTGCGGCTGGGCTAGGTATTGCCCTTGTCAGCCTGGCTGCTGGCTACGGTCTTCACATGCTCGGCGGCGAGAGCAGCGGAGCTGGCTCGCCGACGGATACTGACTGTGAGGATGTGCTTTATTGGTACGATCCGATGGTGCCCGGACAACGTTTTGACGAGCCCGGTAAGTCGCCCTTCATGGACATGATGCTGGTTCCCAAGTGCGCCGGAGAAGCTGCGGAAGCGGGCGTCCGGATTGATCCCGGCCTTGTGCAGAATTTCGGAATTCGCACCGCAGCAGCCGAGTTCGGCGTTCTCGAACCGGAGATCACCGTTACGGGTGTCCTCGCATACAACAGCAGGGATATAGCTATCGTCCAGCCGCGCGCGGGGGGCTACGTCCAACGCACCTATGGCCTTACGCAGGACGATGTCGTCAGTCGCGGCGCTCCGATCGTCGATATTTTGGTCCCTGATTGGGGCGGCGCGCAGCGCGAGTACATTGCTGTGCTCAATACTGGCGATCGGGCGCTGGCAGATGCGATGCGGCAGCGCATGCGATTGCTTGGAATGAACGACGCAATGATCGCATCGGTCGAACGCACACGCAGAGCCCAAAACACGATCACCGTCACGGCTCCGGTGGGCGGTGCCGTAACAATGCTTGGGGTGCGCTCCGGCATGACTGTAATGGAAGGTCAGACTTTGGCCGAGATTACGGGCTTTTCGCCGATATGGCTTGAAGCTTCGGTTCCTGAAGCCCAGGCCGCAAATATCCGGCAGGGCCAGCCCATCAGTGCGACCCTGGCAGCGTATCCGGATCAGCGATTTGCGGGACGGATTGTTGCCATCCTTCCAAGCGCCGATGCCGCGAGCCGAACCATCACCGTCCGGGCTGAGCTACCCAATCCGCGCAGCAGGTTGAAACCAGGGATGTTCGCGCAGGTGTCGCTTTCACCCGACACACGGCGAGCCTTGCTGGTACCGTCGGAGGCGGTCATTCGAACCGGACGCCGAAATCTCGTGATGCTCAAGCAGGATGAAGGCGCGTTCCTGCCTGCCGAGGTCGAAATCGGGCGCGAAGCGAATGGCAGGACAGAGATACTCGCAGGCCTTGCGGAGGGCGAGCAGGTCGTCACTTCAGGTCAGTTCCTGATCGACTCCGAAGCAAGTCTTGGCGGGATCGACGTCAGGTCGATCGATGGGACCATGAGCATGGCGTCGGACGGCTCGCCAAAGATGAGGGCATACACCGCTACGGGAAGAGTGACGAAAATCGCTGGTGCTTCGATCACTCTCAACCACGCGCCGGTTCCCGCCCTCGAATGGCCAAGCATGGTCATGCCCTTCGCCCTCGCCGACGCCGCTCTAGTTGACGGTATTGAACCGGGCGACAAGGTCGAGTTTACCTTCTCGCAGCACGACACCGGTCCGCGCATCGAATCCATTCGGAAGACCGACCGATGATCGCGCGCATAATCGATGCCTCGATCGCCAATCGGTTTTTCATCGTTCTGGCGGCCTTCGCGGTCGCGCTCGCCGGCTTCTGGGCGGTGCGCGCAACGTCTGTCGATGCGATCCCAGATCTGTCTGATGTGCAGGTCGTGGTGCGGTCGAATTATCCGGGGCAAGCTCCGCGCATCGTCGAGGACCAGGTCACCTATCCGCTCGCAACGACGATGCTCTCGGTGCCGGGCGCGGAAACAGTGCGCGGCTATTCGATGTTCGGCGACAGCTTCGTCTACGTGATCTTCGAGGATGGGACGGACCTCTACTGGGCGCGTTCGCGCGTGCTCGAATATCTCAACCAGGTGCAAAACGAATTGCCCGACGGAGTGACCAGCTCGCTCGGGCCGGACGCGACGGGCGTAGGCTGGATTTACGAATATGCGCTGGTTGACCGAACGGGGAACAGCGACCTTGCTGGCCTTCGGAGCCTTCAGGACTGGTTCTTGCGCTATGAGCTGCAGACCATTCCGGGCATCGCAGAGGTCGCCAGCGTCGGCGGCATGGTCAAGCAATACCAGGTCGTCCTGGAGCCTTATCGCATGGCTTCGCTTGGCGTCACTTACAGCGATGTCGTGCGCGCCATACAAGCTTCCAATCAAGAGGCTGGCGGATCGGTGGTCGAAATGGGCGAGGCCGAGTTTATGGTCCGCGCTTCAGGCTATCTCACGTCTCTCGACGACTTCCGGCAGATCCCTCTCAAATCAGTCGGGAACGGTATACCGGTTACTCTATCCGATATCGCCACGATCCAGCTTGGCCCCGAAATGCGGCGAGGAATCGCCGAACTCAATGGCGAAGGCGAAGTCGCAGGCGGTATTGTTGTGCTTAGACAAGGCGAGGATGCGCGGGCAACGATCGCGGCTGTCGAAGAGAAGCTCGACGTGCTCCAGGCCAGTCTTCCTGAAGGGGTCGAGATTGTCACGACCTATGATCGTTCGAAGCTGATCGACGCCTCGATCGAAAACCTGACCGGAAAACTCATCGCCGAATTTATCATCGTCGCGATCGTTTGCGCGCTGTTCCTGTGGTATGTGCGATCAGCATTGGTGGCGATCGTCACGCTTCCATTGGGGGTGCTGGCGGCCTTTATCGTGATGCGGTTCCAGGGGGTCGATGCGAACATCATGTCCTTGGGCGGCATCGCCATCGCAATCGGCGCGATGGTCGACGCTGCCATCGTCATGATCGAGAACGCGCACAAGCATATCGAGCATTGGGAAGAGGACCATCCCGACGAGAAGATGTCCAACGATGAGCGCTGGAAACTGATTGCGGACGCATCGAAAGAGGTGGGGCCAGCGCTGTTTTTCAGCCTCCTGATCATAACCCTATCGTTCCTGCCGGTGTTTACTCTGCAGGCGCAGGAAGGGCGGCTCTTCTCCCCACTGGCCTTTACCAAGACCTATGCCATGGCGGCGGCCGCCATTCTGTCGGTGACGCTGGTTCCCGTTCTGATGGGCTGGCTGATCCGCGGGAAGATACCCAAGGAGGACACCAACGTCCTCAATCGCTTGCTGACCAACGCCTACCGGCCCGGTCTTGATTGGGTAATGCGCCGACCGAAAACCACTTTGGTTGTGGCCGGACTGGTATTCCTTACAGCGCTGATCCCGTTCACCCGTCTTGGAGGAGAATTTCTTCCCCCGCTCGATGAAGGCGATCTCCTCTACATGCCGAGCGCTCTGCCTGGCCTGTCTCCTGGTGAAGCGTCCGCATTGCTTCAGCGGACGGACCGACTGATCAAATCCGTACCGGAAGTCGACACCGTTTTCGGAAAAGCGGGGCGGGCCGATACAGCGACCGACCCCGCGCCGCTCACGATGTTCGAGACAACCATCCGGTTCAAGCCGCGCGAAGACTGGCGGCCGGGCATGACGCCAGAGAAGCTCGTCGACGAGCTCGATCGTGCTGTGCAGGTGCCGGGACTCGCCAATGTCTGGGTGCCCCCGATCCGCAACCGCATCGATATGCTCGCGACCGGTATCAAAAGCCCGATCGGCGTGAAAGTGTCCGGCGAGGACCTTGCCGAAATCGAGCGCGTAGCTTTGCAGGTCGAGAATGTCGCAAAACAGGTTCCTGGCGTCAGCTCCGCATTGGCAGAGCGTCTTTCGGGAGGCCGCTATGTCGATGTGGACATCGACCGGGTCGCTGCGGCGCGTTTCGGGCTGAATATCGCCGATGTTCAGCAAATTGTGTCAGGCGCGATCGGCGGCGCGAATATCGGACGGACAGTCGAAGGATTGGCGCGATATCCTATCAATGTCCGCTATCCGCGCGAGATCCGCGACAGTCTCGGAGAACTGCGCGCGCTGCCTTTGCTAACCCCCTCTGGCCAGCAAATTACGCTCGGCACCGTAGCGCAGGTGAGCGTCAGCGATGGCCCCCCCATGCTCAAGAATGAGCAGGGCCGTCTTATCAGCGTGGTCTATGTCGACACGCGCGGGCGCGATCTTACTTCGGTCGTAAGCGATCTTCAGGAGGCGGTGTCAGAGGGCGTCGATCTGCCTGCCGGTGTGAGCATCTCTTACGCGGGCCAGTTTGAATATCTCACCCGCGCCAATGAGCGGTTGCAGGTCGTCGTTCCCGCGACGCTCGGCATCATCTTCGTTTTGCTGTACCTGATCTTCCGCCGCTTCGACGAAGCGCTACTTGTTATGGGCACACTGCCCTTTGCCCTCACCGGCGGCTTCTGGCTGCTCTATCTGATGGGCTACAACCAGTCTGTTGCGACATCGGTGGGTTTTATTGCGCTTGCCGGTGTGTCTGCCGAGTTCGGCGTCATCATGCTGATCTACCTCAAGTCTGCGCTGGCCCGGCGCAGCGGTGCCCTCGATGCGGACGGCGTGGGCGAAGCCATCAGGGAGGGTGCTCTTCTGCGCGTGCGTCCCAAGGCGATGACCGTGGCCGTCATTCTTGCCGGTCTCTTCCCTATCCTCATTGGAACCGGCGCAGGTTCGGAGGTCATGAGCCGCATCGCCGCGCCGATGGTGGGCGGCATGATCACCGCACCGCTGCTTTCGATGTTCGTTATCCCCGCCGCATATTTGTTGATGCGGCGCCCCCGGCCCGAACGGCCAACCCAACCCCAAGGAGAAGAAGAATGCGTACCACAACCCTCATGAGCCTACTGGCCCTTCCGCTGGCGATGGCGGCCTGCGATTCTGGCCAGGACACTGCCCAGATGAACGACATGCCGATGGCAGAGAATGAAATGATGGACGGCGAAGATATGCCGATGATGGAACCTGGCAGCGGAATGCAAACCGCCAACGCAGAAGGCACGGTCACTGCAATCGATGCCGAAGCGGGCACGATAACCGTCGACCACGGTCCGGTCCCGGCGATCGAATGGCCTGCGATGACCATGGCTTTTGGAGCCGATGAACAACTGCGCAGCGAAGTAAGCGTCGGTGAGGGAATTGCCTTTGAATTTCGTACTGGTTCTGAAGGCAATGTGATCACGTCGATCACGAAGCAGTGAGTCGGTTGGGTGGTGCCTGGCAAACCTGGTGCCGCCCAATGAGATGCGGGGCGACCGGAATCTGGTATCGTGACGGCAATTCGAAGGTATTCGGCACAAGGCTGTAAGAGGTCTGCTGTAGAGTGAGAAAGGAAGAGCGATGAGCACGGACGCAAGCTTGCTCGAAGGCACCGCCATCGATCCCGTCTGCGGCATGAGCGTAGCGATCGACGGAGCAGAGCATATCGCGAAGCATGCGGGGGCCGAGCACTATTTTTGTTCGCCGCGATGTCACGACAAGTTCGTCACCGATCCCGAGCTCTATCTCTCGGGCGCGCATCTCGACGCGGTCGAGGATGTGCCCGAAGGCACGATCTACACCTGCCCGATGCACCCTGAAATCCGCCAGCCCGGGCCGGGTTCATGCCCGATTTGCGGCATGGCGCTCGAACCGGAAACGGTTTCGCTAGACGATGGCCCCGATCCCGAACTGGTCGACATGCGGCGTAGGTTCGGGTGGAGCGCGCTGCTCACGCTGCCTTTGTTCGTCTACGCGATGAGCGACATGGCACCGGGGCTCAGTTTCGACCGGCTGATCGAACCTGCCTGGGCGCAATGGGCGCAGTTTGCCCTTGCCACACCGGTTGTTCTTTGGGGAGCCTGGCCGTTCTTCGTTCGGGCCGTCCAGTCGCTCAAGACGCGCAATCTCAACATGTTCACGCTGATCGGGTTTGGCGTTGCCATCGCCTATCTGTTCAGCGTGGTGGCGACGGTCGCGCCCGATCTGTTCCCTGCGGCGTTCCGCGACCATTCGGGACGGGTCGGGATCTATTTCGAGGCGGCAGCGGTCATAACCACACTCGTTTTGCTCGGACAGGTCCTCGAGCTCAAGGCAAGAGGCTCGACCTCGAGCGCTTTGCGCGCATTGCTCGAATTGGCGCCGCCCAGCGCGGTCAAGATCTTCGGCTCCGGCGATGAGCGCGAGGTGCCGCTCGACCAGCTGGCCACAGGCGATCGTCTGCGCGTTCGACCGGGCGATAAGGTTCCGGTCGATGGCGAGATCGAAGAGGGATCGAGCGCCATCGACGAATCCATGATCAGCGGCGAACCGCTGCCGGTCGCCAAACAGGCTGGCGACACAGTCATTGGCGGCACGGTCAACCAGACTGGCGGGTTCGTCATGCGCGCGACCGGTGTGGGCAAAGACACGATGCTGTCCAAGATCGTCCAGATGGTGGCCGAGGCGCAGCGCAGCCGCGCACCGATCCAGCGACTGGCAGATCAGGTGGCGGGCTGGTTCGTGCCTGCGGTGGTGGTGATAGCCATCGCCACCTTCGTGGTATGGGGAATCTGGGGGCCCGCACCAGCGCTTGCCTATGCGCTGGTCAATGCCATTGCAGTCCTGATCATCGCCTGTCCCTGTGCGCTCGGTCTCGCTACGCCGATGTCGATCATGACGGGCACAGGCAAGGGTGCCCAGCACGGGATTCTGATCCGCAATGCCGAGGCGCTGGAGACACTCGAGAAAATCGATACGCTGGTGGTCGACAAGACCGGCACGCTGACGATGGGCAAACCCGATTTGGTGGCGGTGACGCCGGCAGATGACATCAAGGAAAGCGATTTCCTGGCTGCGGTGGCAGGTGTCGAAATGGGGAGCGAACATCCGCTGGCCTATGCCATTGTCGAGGGCGCGCGGACGCGCGGCGTTTCTCCTGCCAATGCCACGGATCTCGCTTCGACGACTGGGGAAGGCGTTGAAGCCAACGTCCAGGACCGCCGTGTTGCGATCGGAAATGAGAAGATGATGCGGCGCGTCGGGATCAATGACGAGGCCTGGCTGGGCTCGGCCGAAAATGGTCGCAAGCAGGGTCAGACGGTGATGTTCGTTGCGTTCGATGGCCGGCCGGCAGGCCTTATCGCGGTGGCCGATCCGATCAAGCCTACCAGCGCAGCGGCTATTGCGGCGCTGCACAAGCGCGACATCCGGGTCGTTATGCTGACGGGCGACAGCCGCAGCACTGCCGAAGCGGTCGCGCGCGAAATGAAAATCGATGAAGTGCATGCGAATGTCTCGCCCGAAGACAAGCACCGCAAGATCGAAGAGCTGAAAGCGCAAGGTCGCCGCGTCGGCATGGCAGGGGACGGGATCAACGATGCGCCTGCACTGGCCGCCGCCGATGTCGGCATTGCCATGGGCACCGGCACCGATGTCGCAATCGAAAGCGCCGGCGTGACGCTGGTTCGCGGCGACCTGACAGGAGTGGTGCAGGCCATCGTGCTGTCGCGTGGGACGATGCGCAACATCCGGCAGAACCTGTTTTTCGCCTTCGCTTACAACACACTCGGCATCCCGGTCGCGGCAGGCGTGCTGTATCCCTTCTTCGGAGTGCTGCTCAGCCCGATGATTGCGGCCGCAGCCATGAGCCTCTCTTCCGTATCGGTGATAGGCAATGCGCTGCGGCTGCGGGGTCTGCGCCTCGAAGTCTGAGAGGCCAAACTTCAGCTATACGCGTTTTTTCCAAGCGCCCATGGAGCCGAGATAGATGTCGAGGCGCTTGAAGCCCTGGCTTGCCAGCCAGCCCGCAGCAACGCTCGCCCGCATACCGCTCGCGCACATCAGCGTGTAATGGCGGTCGCGGTCGAGATCTTCCCACCGCGTGTTGAGCTCACCGACATAGATATGTGCTGACCCGTCGATCCTTGCTACTTGCCGTTCGTCCGCGTCGCGCACGTCGAGCAAGGTCCACTCGCCGCTGTCTTGATCGAGCCTGCGCGCGATTTCTTTTGTGCCGATCATGGGAATGCTGCGCATCGCTTTGCCCTGTGCGGCAGCTGGAACCACGCCGACATAGCCGCCGACAACATTATCGAGACCGATACGCACCAGATGGGCCATGGCCTGGGCTAGCTGGTCTTCCTCGGAAGCGATGAGGGCGATCCTGTCGCCTTCACTGAGAAACCATCCGGCAAAGGCCGGTATCATTCCCACCGGAAGGCACATGGCACCCGGCAGATGGCCGGCAGCGTAGGCGAGCGGCTCGCGCACATCGACCAAGTGATCGGCTTCGATCTCGTCAAGCTCTCCCAGCCCTAAGCGCCTTGGTCGTATGACCCGCGGCGCGGCATCGGCCCCTTCGAGGTTAAGCCGTTCCATCAGCCGGAAATAGGGAGGTTGGTGGTGGTGTTCTGCCACCTTCGCCTTGATGAACTCGTCGCGGTCGGAGATGCGCAGGCGAGGGTTGTTGCGTCGCTCGTGGCCGATTGTCGAGAATTCCCGATCCGCCATTCCCGACCCGCAGACCGAGCCCGCACCATGCGCCGGGTAGATAATCGCCTGATCGCCGAGGCCGCAAAGTTTCTGCAGTGAGTCGAACAGAAGGCCTGCGACCTCTTCCTTGCGCTCGGGATAGAAATCGGTGCGCCCGACATCGCCGACAAACAGGGCATCGCCGGTAAAGACGCCGACCGGTCCCTCGGAATATTCGCCGTCATGGATGATGAAAGCGAGATGATCGTCGGTGTGTCCAGGTGTTTCCAGCACCTCGATCCGCAATTGACCCAGCTCGAAACAATCGCCCTCGCGTGCGGTATTGGCAAAAACGATCTCGCCTGCCGCGTTGGGCCCGTGATAGACCTTGGCTCCTGTCAAATCGGCCAAGATCGGCGAGCCGCTGATCAGATCCTCATTGCGATGGGTTTCGAAGATGTGCGTTATCTCCAGTCCTTCGGCCCGCGCCTTTTCGACATAGATCTCGCAGTCCCGGCGCGGATCGATGACCGCTGCCTGTCCGCCCGAGCCGATGATATAGGAAAGGTGCGAGAGGCCAGGGGTTTTGATTTTCTCCAGAAACATACGATTTCCTTGTCTGTTGCTCACAACTTGCAACGTGCGGGCCTGTCACAAATCGCAAAATTATACGGCGCTCAATCGATCCCGAGTTCGGCCTTGATGGCGGCGGGACTTTCGAAATGTTCGGCTTCGGGCCTGCCGATGGCAGGCTTTGCGTTGATCCAGGTATCTTCGCACACGAAATCGAGCAGGCTCGCCGCGAGATCAGCATGACGGCAGCGGAAACAGCCTTCTGCCAAGCGTTCGTCCGTAATGACGGCATCGCCGGTGTAAGGCTCATCCAGCAGCCAGCCCGGTCGTGCGGCCGTCCATTTGATGCCTTGGGCGTCGCTGAGCATCGCTTCCATGGCGCGCATCTGCTCGAGTATATTGAACAATGCAGGCTTGGCGGTGAGTTCAAACCACGCCGGGACGCTCGACTGATGTTCGACGAAGGCAGCGGAGATCACGGCAATGCGGTCGATCTTCGTCTGTGCCATCGCCTCGAGCAGGTTGCGCGTGCCATCGGTATAGAGCGGCGGTGGATCCATCGCATTGCCCGGACCGAAAGCGACACCGAGCGTCGAGATAACCGCGCGGCAGCCATCGAGATCGCCCGCGAAATCGTCCGACAGCACATCGCATTCGATATATTCGAAGTCGCCCACCCGCTCGTCTGATCCAGGCACTGTGTGTTCGAAGGCGCGGATCGGTATGTCCGAGGCAAGGGCACGCCTCAATAGCTCGGTGCCGGTCTTCCCGCCCGCCCCGAAGACAGCGATGGGCCTCGTATCAGTCATCTGCTTGTTCCTGTTAAAACTGGCGGGGGCGACGAACGGAGGAGGCGCGGGCGCATGGGGTAGCCGGTGGCCCGCCCGTGCGCCCTGCCAGTTTCAGGCTCCTTCAGCCGGACAGGTGGTATAGCCCCAAAAGCCGAATTCATCCTTGGCTCTTGGCGCTGCGACGATCATCTCCTGCATTTGCAAGCCCGCATCGCCTTCACCATCCAACATACGGGTTTTGATCCGAAGCTCGCCATTCGAATAGCTACCGGGACCATCAGAAGCGACGGGGATCAATTTGCCATTGATCTTGATCGCTCCGCTCCCGTCACCGTCATAGACAAATGAGGGAAAGGCCACTTCGGTCAGGCGGAACTGGCAGGCCTGTCCTGCGCCCAGAGCAGCAAGGTCCGCGTCATTCATGGTCCCGGGAAGCATGAGGCCCGGGTCAACATTTGCCAGTGCACTGGCCGCATCCTCGATCGGCGCGGCAGTGGCAGGCGGGTCGAGCTGGGCTTCGCGGTCGTTGCCCGGAGCGGTGTTCGAATTGCAGGCGGCAAGCGGTAGCGCGATGAGCGCCGTGAAAGCTATCTTGTTCATGGCTGCATCTCCTCGGGCAGGCGTTCTTCGGTCCGAGGACCGTTCTGTTCGATATCGTCGATGAGATATTTCATCTCGGCGATTTCGCGGCGCTGGGCGACGATGATGGCCTGAGCGAGTTCGCGCACGCGAGGATCCTTCAGGCTCGCGCGTTCGCTGGTCATGATCGCGATCGAGTGGTGCGGGATCATCGCTGCCATATATTCGGTATCGTCGACGGTGGTCTGGCTGCGCACCAGCCACAGCGCGAGGGCGAACACGAAGGCGCCGACGCCCAGAATAATGAAGTTCTTGGTCCGGTCCTTGTACATGCCCCACATGAAGAGCAGCATGACAACCATCATCATCGCGCCCATGACAAACATCATCCAGAAGCGCGTTTCGCTCCAGAAAAGATCATCGACGGTAAAGGTGTTGGCATACATCAGGAAGAACATGATCACGGTCGAGGTCGACACCATGGCCATGAATCGCCAGTAGCTGCCGCCCCCTCCCTTGTCCGAGTGGGTCGTCTTTTCAGTCATGCTTTTTCTCCTTTTTGCATCATGGTCCAGAATAGCTGCGCCGAGCAGCTGATGAGAGCGAAGCCGGTGAGGGCCTCGACGCCGGCCAGAACTCTCAGGTGCTCGGTCGGATAAATGTCGCCCAGGCCCAGTGTGGTCACGTTGATGAGCGAGAAATAGAAGTAGTCCATCCAGTCCATGGAAGGCGCCTTGTCGAAACCTCCCAGGCCCCATTGCGCGCCCAGCCAGAAACCTGCTGCAAAAAGGATCGCGACCAGAAAATGCGACGCGAGCACGAGCAGCGAAACGGCAAGCTTTGCCAGCGTATCGCGGCGCCGGTCGAGAAGCCGGTGACCGACACCCAGAATGGCAAGGTGCGAAGCGACAGCCGAGAGGAACAGAAGGACGGCGAGAAGGAGCGCGGTGATCATGCGAGAAGCTTCGCGCCCATCCACAGACCCATTCCGATCATGAACAGATTTTCGGTCAGCGAGACGAAGCCGAGCGGCACATTGCTGCTGCCGCCCACGCAGGCGCATTTGAGCTCACGCTTGTCGATGTAGACAGCTTTGAAGACGCTGACAGCGCCGACGGTGCCGATGAACAATGCCAACGGAGCAGAAAGCCAAGTCAGCGCGCCCGCGGTCATGAGAATGCCGGCAGCGGCTTCGCCGAACGGGTAGACGAAGCCATAGGGCACCCAGCGCCGTGCGAGTAGGTCGTAGTTGAGGAACATCGTCGAGAAACTGCGCACGTCCTGAAGCTTCTGAACGGCGAGCAGGGTCATCGATAGGCTCACGAACCATTCGGCGGCCCGGACAGTGAAGAGGTTATCAAAAAAAGCCCAGCTCAGTCCGAGCGCGAGCAGAAGCGCGACCGCGAAAATCGCAATGACCGGCTGATAGCTGGTCTCGCCTTCCTCTGGCTGCGAACGGCTCTTGCCGAAGAACTCGCGGACATCGTCATAGCCGCCAATGCGCTTGTCTTCGATAAAGGTCTGCGGGGTGGTCTCGACGTTGTGCTTGTCCTTGAATGCGTCGGTTTCCTCCCTGCTGGTCAGGTGATGATCGTCGACCTCGAAACCTTGCCGCTTGAGAAGATCGACCGTCTTGATGCCATAGGGACAGACATGGTCCTCCATTACCATGCGGTAGACCGCCGCTGTTCGGGTCGTCATGAATCGCTCCATCTGTTTTGCCTGACGTGTCTCGTGCTCAACGCCGGTTTTCGGTGAACGGTTTCGAAAAACCCCGCTGCAAGAGCCTCAAGGCCCAGCGAAAAGTTGCCATCAACTCTTCTCTTCTGACCGATCATCTTTGTGAGAAGCGGGCGCTTCGGAATTGTCCGAAAGGTAAATCCATTCTCCCATGAAGACTGCGACGATGCCGATCGCCGCATAGGCGACAACGGCAGGATCGCTGCGCAATTTGGCCGCGGTAAAAGCTGCAAGGACCACGCCATCTGCCGCGAGTGCTGTAAGAAGTATTGTTGCGCGCGCGCCGACTTCCTTGCGCAGGTGACGCAGGACGCCCCAATGCACCAGCATATCCATGACGAGGTAGAAGAAGGCGCCCAGCGAGGCGATCCGCGACAGATCGAACAGGACGGCAAGCGTCCCGGCAATGACCACCGTATAGACCAGCATGTGGCTGCGAATTCCGCCGCTCATGCCGAAATGGCTGTGCGGGATCATCTTCATGTCGGTCAGCATCGCAAGCATGCGCGACACAGCAAATACGCTCGCGATCACGCCCGAAGTCGTGGCGGCGATCGCGATCGCGACGGTGAAATAGAAGCCCAGCTCACCCAGCGCCGGACGCGCCGCTGCCGCGAGCGAATAATCGCGCGCCTCGACGATCTCGGATATGCTCAGGCTCGAACCCACCGCCAATGCGACGAGCAGATAGATCACGATGCAGACCGCGATCGAGATCATGATGGTCCGACCGACATTCTTGTGCGGGTCGATGATTTCGCCGCCGCTATTGGTAATCGTGGTGAAGCCCTTGAAGGCGAGGATCGAGAAAGCAACAGAGGCGAGCATGGCTTCTGCATTCGTCAGCGAAACGGGCTGCGAAAACGCGCCTGATGAAAAACCGCTGGCCCAGATCGCCGCGACTGCGAACAGCGCGATGCCGCCGATCTTGATGGCGGACATGATGAGCGAGAAGCCGCTTACCGACTTGTTGCCCGCTGCATTGACGAGATAGGCGAAGATGATGAGGGCAAGCGCTGCGAGAGAAACGAGCCACCCGCTGCTTTCGAGGCCGAACGGGCGCAGCGCATAAGTCGCGAAGGTGCGGGCCACGAGGCTTTCATTGATGACCATCGAGAGCGCCATCAGGAGCGAGGCAGAGGCGGCGATCACGCCGGGTCCGTATGCTTTTTGCAAGATCATCGCGATGCCGCCCGAAGACGGCCATTTGTTCGACATCTTGATATAGCTGTAGGCCGCCAGCGAGGTTACCAGCGCGCCAGCGATGAAGGATAAGGGGAAGAGCGGACCGGCAAGCTCGGCGATCTGCCCGGTCAGCGCGAATATGCCGGCACCGATCATGACGCCGGTTCCCATCGCCACGCCGCCCAGCAGGGTTATCGAGCCAGCTGTCTCGCTTTGATTCTCGTGCTCATGGTCTTGCAAGACTTTCCCCTGTCGATGGTCTCCCGTTCAAGAAAGATCATGCCGGACAGTACGTTCAGCCGGGGCTCATCCCTCAAAAATATTTCAGGACAAATCCGGAGGGTTGCGTTTTGCTCGGGGCGCTCGAGCAAATTGCGGCCCAAAGCGGACTGCTTGCGCAGCTGAAAATGCTCGGCGAGTATCAAGGCACGCGTCCATCGCCGCCGATTTACTACGTCCTGAACCGGTTACGGAAAAATCGCAGCAGTGGCACCCCAATGACCGCGATGTACCAACCGTACAGAAAGCTGCCGAGAGCGCCTGCCAAAAAGCCCGAGAGGGTTAGCCATTCGAAACCGGGAAGCAGCGGCGCCCACGCTTCGTGCATGTGCACCTGTTCGGGCGCGAGCAGGCCGAAACCGATGCAGATCAGGTAGCTGAAAAGCAGGAAGAGGCTGAGTGTCCAGCCCCATATGAGAATTGAGGTTTTGACCGAATAGTCCGACATGATGGTCCTCCGTTAGAGTTGGCGCGAAAATGGCTTGTCCATAGTCACGGGTAGGATGCGAACACGCTCCGCCCGCCTGGGCCGAAGGCGATGACATCATAGGGCTGCACCTGCTCTCCGACTTCCATTCCGGGCGAGCCAAGCGGCATTCCGGGCACAGCCAGGCCAGCAACGCCTTCGGGGCGTTCGCGCAATAGCTTCGCGACGGCATCGGCCGGCACGTGGCCTTCGATGATATAGCCATCGACTTCCATCGTGTGACACGACCACAGATCCTGTGGCACACCCTTGGCTGTCTTGAGCGCAGCCATGTCGTCGGTGTCGACCGAGGCGACCTCTGCTTCGAGCCCATGTTCGACGTGACCGGCCCAGCTGAGACAGCAGCCGCATCCTGCGTCGCGGAACATCGTGTAGGTCGCGGCCTGCGCTGCATTCGAGCAGGCTGCAAGGGCGAGGAGGAGCGAGGCCGCCAGCGAACGGCGTAGCGGTCTCGAATCTTTCGTGAGGTTCATTGGACATTGCCTTTCTTGATGCCGCGCCAGAGAGAAATGGTTCCGGTCGCGGTATGGATACGATCGAGCAATTCGGCGTCTGCGAAAATCTCGGCGAGCAATTTCTCGACGGCTCCGTCGGCGCTCGGCTGGGTGTCCTTCACGCCGTCGAGAAGCTGAACGCTCGAACGGAACAGCGCGCGCATGACTGGAGCATCCTGCCCCATATAGTCGGCAATCAGCGCCATGCCCCCGGGGGCCAGCAGGTTCTCGATCTGCTCGAGGATCGCGCGTTTTTGCGAAACGGGCACCTGGTGAAGGACGAGACTGCTGACGATCTTATCTGGTTGCCAGCCGTCGGAAAGCTCGAGACTGTCAAGAAAGCCGTTGTGCCACCGGACCATATCGACTCCGGCACCGAATTTGCGCTGCGCGATCGCCAGCGCGGCGGGGTCTGGCTCAACGCCGATGAAGCCGGCTTCGGGACAGCTGGCCATCAGCGCTCTGAGCAAGGTCCCGGTGCCGCACCCGACATCGATGACCTTGTCGCCCGGCACCAATACGGCCTCTTCGACGATCGCGCGGCGCCACCGGCTCTCGCGCGTAAAGATTGCGATCGCGCGGTCATAGAACGGCGTGAGCCAGCTTTTGCCCAGCGGCGGAGTGAACTCGCGTTCTTTTGACGGAACTGCCGCGCTTTTCATGCCATGGCTCCCATTCGACGCTGGTACATACCGCTGTTGCTACAGATATCTCCTCTTACGCGTCGCCAACCCGCAGCCCTCAAAAAAGAAACTTGAGGGTTTGCGCGAAGTGTCGCGTATAGGAACCGTGCAACCGACAGGAGCAAGGGATGCGTGAAAATCAGACACTCGATGCGATGCTCGGCACCATGGCCTCGCAGAAGGCTGGCGACGTGCCGCCCGACTTCATGAACGGCGTCTGGCAGCGCGCGGGACAGCTTGGCGAAATTGTCGATCAGCGACGCAGAATGGCCTTGTTCGCCGGTCTGTTTGTCGTCGGGCTGGCAGCTGGCGCAGGGACCAGCGGATGGCCTTCCGAATATGGCGCTCCTACAGAAATTGTTGGCGAGAGCCTCGTTGGCGGAGAATCCCTGTCACCCGCTGCTTTGCTTCATGTGGGATCATAGGCGTTGAAGAAGTTTCACCTTGTCCTCGCGGTTCTGCTGGCGGCGCTCGCCGGATGCCTCGGAGCGCTTGCCGCCGATCGCTGGTCCAACGACGATGCGGAGGACAGCCTGCACCAGTTCGTGCACGATGAACTCTCGCTCACGGCTGACCAGGAGGAGCGGCTCGATGCGCTCGAAGCGCGTTTCGCGGTAGAACAGGCAAGGCTCGAAGCCTCTGCGCGCGCAGCCAACGCACAGCTCGCCCAGGCAATGGAAACCGAGCACGAATACGGGCCCGAAGTCAGTGCCGCGATCGACGAGGTGCATGCGCGCATGGGCGAATTGCAGAAAGCGACCGTGCGGCACGTCTTCGATATGCGGGAAATTCTCGATCCCGATCAGCAGCTCCAGTTCGACCGGAAAGTGTCCGCGGCCCTCACGCGCGATCCGCGTGACTGATCAGCCTTGGCAGCGGTGGATGACACTTCGAACGCAGCGCTGATCGGGCGGGCAATAGCCGGTGACAAGCGGGCGTTCACAACTCTCGTCGAACATGAGATCGCCCGGTTGATCGCGCTTGCCACGCGTATGCTGGGTTCACCATCGCAGGCCGAAGATGTCGTCCAGGACGGTCTCGCTTCGGTCTGGCTGACACGGCATCGCCTCGACCCGAGCAAGCCCATCGGTCCCTATTTGACGACAATCGTTCTCAACAAGTGCCGCGACAAGCTTCGCCGGAGGAAAGTTGCGGGCTTCCTTGGCTTGCCGAGCGGCCGGGAAGCCGACGCCGTTGCCGACGATGCCCCTAATCCCGAAAATGTTGCCGGAGCCCGCGAACAGCTGCGGCTGGTCCAGGTCGAAATCGGGCGCTTGCCGGTGCGGCTGCAAGAGGCGCTCGTGCTGGTCACTGTCGAGGGGTACAGCCAGGCCGAGGCTGCCGAGCTGCTCGGCACCACGGAGAAGGCCGTCGAGACGCGCATCTATCGCGCGCGCAACCGGCTGAAGGAGCGGTTCGAAAACTTTGAGGGGTAGCGCAGGTGGCCGCGTAAGTGACGGTATACGCATTTTCAGGAGCCCCCTATGCCAGCCGTTAATCGCCGAAAATTTCTTGGAACAGGAGCGGGGGGAATAGGCCTGCTCGGCCTCGCCGGTGCAATGCCGGCATGGGCACGCGGTGCGAACATCTTGGCGGGAAACGCCCGCAAGGGGCTGGACGAGGTAGCTGGACCGAATATCGACCTCACTGTCGCGCGATCAGCCTTCGCGACCGGCAACAGAAGCGGTGGAGCCATCGCCGTCAACGGCTCGATTCCCGGCCCCTTGTTGCGCTTGAAGGAAGGTACAACCGTCCGGCTCAACGTCCATAACCAGCTCGAGGAAGACACCTCGATCCACTGGCATGGGCTGCTCGTGCCATTCGAGCTCGATGGCGTGCCGGGTGTGAGTTTTCCGGGCGTCAAACCGGGCGAAACCTTCACTGCGGAATTTCCGGTGCGCCAGTCCGGCACCTACTGGTGGCACTCGCATAGCGGCCTGCAGGAACAGGCTGGGCACTACGGCGCTATCGTGGTGGATCCGGCGGGGCCCGATCCGGTTCAGGCCGACCGTGAATATATCGTGGTGCTGAGCGAATTCAGCGAAATGTCGCCCCACACGATATTCGACAAGCTCAAAAAGGGCGAAGGCTACTTCAACTACAACCAGAATACCTGGACCGACGACTATCCGCTTTCGGGCGAGGATCGCCGTATGTGGGCCAGAATGCGCATGATGCCTACCGACATCCTCGATGTGTCGAGCGCTGCCTACACTTACCTCCTCAATGGTCACGGACCGCTCGACAACCTGGAATATCTCTTCCGCCCGGGTGAACGCGTGCGGCTGCGCTTCATCAATGCCGGCGCCATGACCTTTTTCAATATTCGTATTCCCGGCCTGCCGATGACCATCGTTCAGGCGGACGGGCAGAACGTCGAGCCGGTTGAGGTCGACGAGTTTCAGATCGGCGTGGCCGAGACCTATGACGTCGTCGTGACGCCGGGCGCGCAACAGGCATACACGCTGGTCGCTGAGTCGATGGACCGCTCGGGCATGGGTATTGCCACGCTGGCGAGCGCACCCGGCGCGCGCGCCGCCATTCCGCCGCTGCGCGATCCACCGCTCCTGACCATGGCTGACATGGGCATGAGCGGCATGGACCACGGCTCGTCTGGCGACGCCGGCATGTCGGGTATGGACCATGGAAGTGGCGGCGACATGGCAGGGATGGACCATGGTTCTTCCGGCCAATCCGAGATGGCAGGCATGGCCGGAATGTCGGGTATGCAGATGCGGGATACCTCGCTCCTGCCACCCGATGTCAAGGTCGGTCCCGGTCTCGACATGGTCTCGATGAACCCGGTCGACCGTATGGGCGATCCCGGCATCGGTCTCGCCGATGTCCCGCATCGCACGCTCGACTATCGCAAGCTGCGCGCTCTGACGCCGCACCGCGAGGGCCGCACGCCGTCACGGCGAATGGAAATTCATCTGACCGGAAATATGGAGCGCTACATGTGGTCGTTCGACGGCAAGAAGTTCTCCGCCGTCTCCGACGAGCCGATCCGTTTCGCCTATAACGAGCGCGTGCGCGTGAAGCTCGTCAACGATACGATGATGGCGCACCCCATTCACCTGCACGGTCATTTCTTCGAGCTGGTCAATGGCGCATCGGCCGATCGTCAACCGCTCAAGCACACGGTAATCCTGCAGCCGGGTGGCAGCGCGCAGTTAGATCTGACGGCGGACGAGCCGGGCGACTGGGCTTTCCACTGTCACCTTCTCTATCACATGCATGCCGGGATGTTTCAGATCGTCACGGTCGCCAATCCCGACGGGAGCGAAGCATGAAAATTCGTATTGCCAGCCTGCTCGCATCGGTCGCAGCCGGCTCAGTTCTCGCCTCCCCCGCGGCGGCGCAGCATGCCGGTCATTCGCCGGCGGAGCCGCAGCAAGGCGCCGAGGCGCAGGCTGACGCGAAGACAAAGTGCGAGGAGGAAGCCGAGCGCCATCGCGCGATGGGGCATCCGGTAGCAGATGGAGCATGCGAACCGGCTGCTCAGTCTGAAGCCGCCATGGACCACTCCGAGATGGATCATTCAACCATGGATCATGGTTCGATGACCGCTCGGGACGGTCATTCGAGCATGACAATGCCGATTGACGCTGCCCGTCCACAGGCATCGCCCGAAAGTCATGAAGGAATGGATCACGGCTCGATGCCGCAGGGCAAGCCTGCCGAAGGCGCGATGGATCGTTCGCAGATGAATCACGGCGAGATGGGACAGGCGGAAGCCAGTTCGTCGATGGACCATGGGCAGATGGATCACAGCCAGATGAACCATGGGCAGACGCCTTCGCAGGACATGCAGGGCATGGACCATTCGGCGATGCAGATGGGCTCGGATGCCGATATCCCGCTGTTGCCGCCTCCTCCAGAAGCAGGGAGCGGCCCAGCGCGCGCGGCGGTTGCGATCTGGGGCGAGGAAGCCATGAACGAAGCGCGGCGCGAACTTGTCCGCGAGACCGACGGCGGGATTCGCTTCTGGTTTCAGGGCGACAGGCTCGAATACCGCGCCCGCGATGGGAAGGATGGATATCTGTGGGACATCCAAGGATATTATGGCGGTGACATCGACAAATTCTGGTTCAAGTCCGAAGGTGAGGGCAGCTTTGGCGAACCCATAGAAGGCGCCGAGGTCCAGGCGCTCTGGAGCCGCGCCATTGCGCCCTTCTTCGATTTCCAGGCGGGTGTTCGCCAGGACCTCACCGCTCCGGAGCGCACCCATGCGGTGATCGGTATCCAGGGTCTCATGCCGTACCGCTTCGAGATCGATGCCGCGGCCTTCGTCTCCACCAAGGGCGATGTGACCGCGCGTATCGAGGGCGAGCTCGACCAGCGGATCACCCAGCGCCTTATCCTCCAGCCAAGGGCGGAACTCGCGCTATCGGCACAGGACATTCCCGAACTCGGTATCAGCGCAGGTCTCGACCGGATCGAGGCAGGTCTGCGTCTTCGCTACGAGTTCGGACGCGAATTCGCGCCCTATGTTGGCGTTTCCCAGGAATGGCGGATCGGTGACAGCGCCGATTATGCCCGCGCCGTAGGGGAAGACCCCAGCGTGACGAATTACGTCGTAGGCTTACGATTCTGGTTTTAAGAGAAGGAAATATACAATGAGAACAAGACTATCTCTAAGCGCGGTCGCCCTGGCCTTGGCTGCAGGGGGCGCTCCCGCCCTGGCACAATCCATGGACCATTCGGCGCATTCGGAACATTCGGTATCAACGCCGATGGACCATACGGAGCAGGGCATGAACCATGCCGAGCATATGTCTGCGATGAACGACGACGTCGCTGGGGCAGAAGCGGTTCTGACATTATATCGCGATGCCCTGACGTCGCGCGATGCAGAGGCCATGGCCGCGCTGTTTGCCGAGGAATCCTTCGTTTACGAAAACGGCAAGGCGGAAGGCAGCTTCACGCATTACATGGAGCATCATCTGGGACCGGAACTCGATGCAATAACCAGCTTCACCTTCGGCGAACCGACGCTCGCAGTCACCCGGATGGGACATATGGCCTATGGCCGCGAAACGTACACCTATCGGATCGAACTGGCCGACGGCCGCGTGATCGACCGCGAAGGCGTTGCGACCTCGGTGCTCGCCCATGATGCGGATGGCTGGAAGATCGTTCAGTACCATTCATCGTCACGAGCGCCGCGTAACAACTGATTTGATCGGGGGAACACCGATTGGCGACTCGCTCTTTCAAGCTGCGTCTGCATGTGCTGGGCAGCAAGCTTCACAAATGGCTGGCGATCTTTGTCGGCGTCCAGGTGCTACTATGGATGGCCACCGGGGCGCTGATGTCGTTCCTCGACATCGAAGAGGTTCGGTCCGAACATGTCGTTTCGCGCGCGCCGGAGGTCCTGCCCGCTGATGCTGTCATGCCCCAATGGCTCGATAGCAGCGAGGGGGTGGTTTCCCTTGCGACGCGCGCGGTCGGCGGCAGGGCCGTGACCGAGGTCCGTCGGGAAGATGGAAGCGTCACGCTCCGCGATCCGGAAAGCGGCATGCTCCTCTCGCCTCTTCCCGCTGCGAGCGCACAGGCCATCGCCCGACGTGCCTGGACCGGGCCGCGAACCACCATAGCGAAAACACTTTTCGTGGAAGACGCAGTCGGGACCGAATTCCGCGGTCCGTTCCCGGCGTGGCAAATCACTTACGGCGATGAGGATAATACCCGCGTCTACATCGATGCATCGAGCGGCTCGGTGCTCGCTGCCCGCAGCGACACCTGGCGCTTGTTCGACTTTGTCTGGGGGCTGCATATCATGGACTGGACGCAGCGCGACCGGATCAACAGCTGGTGGCTGCTACTGTTCGGGATCGGCGGGACAATCATCGCGGTTTCGGGCTTCGTGCTGCTTGCCAACCGGTTTCCCAAGATCAGGCGGCGGGCAAAACCTGTGCCAAATGCTCCCTGAAGCCGCTCCTTGTTCAATCAGGTTCGACGCGGGCAAAGCGGATCAGCAGGATCGTTAGTGCGGGTACGATCGTCCACATTGCGATCGGGATCAGCGCCAGTCCCGTCACTGGCTCGTGTGGCATTAAATCGCTGTAGCGCCAGCTCAGGAAGCTGTTTGCAGGAAGCGACGTAGCGATCATTTCGACGGCGATGGCGACGACAAGCCCGAAGCCGAAATAGATCGCATAGGGTAGCTTGTCTGACTGCCAGGGCCACGCGTGCCCGCCGCGCAGTGCAGCAAGGCTATAAGCTGTGAGCAGGATCACGCCATCGCCCAGGCTTGCGATGCCGCAGCGAATGGTCTGCTCATAAGTCTCGAGATTGCCCGGCTTGAAAAACGGCATCTGGAAAATCTCCCAGACGAACGCGATCAGGCTTCCACAAATGAAGATGAGCCAATGGGTTCTGGTCATGCTGCGGATACGCCGGAATGATGTGCGCAAGGAAATAGCGGCTGGCCGGAGTTCCACGTCCTGCGTAACGTCTTTGCTGCCCCAAAGCCTGGATCAGTCACCGTCTTCGCGCCTCTCGGTCTTGGCCATGCGAGCAGCGCGTTCGAGAAATTTCCGCATGTCACCTGCTGCCAGTTCGGTAAACGGATGCCGGCTCGCCTCAGGGCGCGGTTCGATCATGTCCGCACGTTTCCTGATCCGTTCGATTTGTTCATCGCTCGCCCCGGACAAAAGCCCGAGAACTATGTTCTCGAGAGTTATGAGGCGCATGCGCATTTGCACCAGCTCGGCATGATCGGGCTCCGGGATATCCCAGCTGCCGTCCTCATTGACCGTGCTCACGACTGCTTCTCCGACAGCTCTGTTGTCACCATGATCTGTTCCATTCATCTCTACCGGCTTCGGTTAAAAAGGGTGACCGAAAAACACCATTCCTGCAACCGGCTGTGCCATCGGCTCAGCCGTCTCCGGTGGGCGCGGAAATTGTTTGAGGGGAAGAGATGTTGGCTGCGTAAAGAGAATGAATGCGCACAGCACCCATCGCATGACCGACGTAAGGAAATCGATTATAAAACGGACAGCTCTAGCTCTCATTCTCGCCACTGGCCTGACAGCCACTCCGGCGATGGCCCAGGAACAGCATGACCACGGAGCTCAGGCTGCGGCACAGCAGCAGGATCACGCTGGCCACATGATGCAGGATTCGGAGGCCATGGCGGCGCATCGCGAGAAGATGGCTGAAATGCGCGCGCTGATGCAGCAGGCCCACGCGGCGAGCGATCCTGCCGAACGCCAAAGGCTTATGGCCGAACATCGTGCAAAAATGCAAGAGCACATGGCGGGCATGATGCAGGGCGGCAATTCCGATATGATGGCGGCCTGTCACCAGCGCATGATGATGATGCACGATATGATGGAGCAGATGGCGGCTCACCAGAACATGGCGCAAGACGATTAGGAGATGGTGGCCGGACTCTCGCTCGTGCCTAAGGCCGGCCGCCCTCTTAACAAGGCTGTGATATTGGCAAGAGACCCGACCCCCTCATGAGTTAAATTTGGACCCTCACGCGCCGAGGATCATCACGCTCCATCACCGCAAGAGATGAGGGTTCGCAGAGCAATACAGACACAATAGGTCGCACGACCATCGCCAAGACCGGAACCCTTAGAGAATGAAAAGAATACAATTCATGGCTATTGTAGCTGCCAGCTTGCTCATCGTCGGACCAGTTCAGGCTCATGGCGACGAAAAGCATGGCGAAGAGACGAGCGCCGCGCCTGCCGCCGCGAATGGCGATGCGCATGACCAGGCGGCCATGGCGCAGATGGGCGACGGCGGAGCGGTCGGCGAGCCCTCAGCCGCGCACGACGAAGCAAGTGGAGGCCATGACGAGGCTGGTGGCCATGCTGATGAGGGCGATTCCGGCGTCATCGCCGTCCTGAAAAAACTGCATCCGGCGACCATCCACTTCCCGATCGCCCTGTTTCTCATGGCTGCTGCCACCGAGTTGTTCGTCATGCGCCGGAAAGATGCAGGGCTTGAGAGCGCGGTGCGCGTACTCGTCCACGGCGGAGCAATCGGCGCAGTCGTCGCAGTCCTGTTCGGATGGATCCACACCGGCCTTTGGTTCGGCGGCGATGCCGTCATGCAGGTCCATCGATGGAACGGGATGCTGATCGCGGTCCTCGGTCTGGCGATGGCCTATCTGGCGAGCCGTGCTTCCGCGAGCCGGACCGCGCTTCGCGCCGCAATCTTTGCCATGGCCGCTCTAGTGCTGGTGCAGGGATTTCTGGGCGGCGAGCTTGCGCACGGTGCCAATCATCTTGGTATCTCCTGGCTTTGAAGGATAGAATGATGCGCAGATCGAATCGGAACGGGTTTGTTGCCCCCCTTGCTGCGGCGGCACTGGGGCTAGGGCTCGCTGCATGTGATCAGACGCAGGACACTTCATCAGAAGCTGAAGCCTTGCCACTGTATACGGCCCCGCCGACCGAGAGCACAGGTCCTGGCGAAGGCGAAAGAGACAACGCTGCCTCTCCCGCTGGAGAGGCCAACACGAACCGGTCGGATGAAGCTGTGACTGCCGGTAGGCAACCAGACCGACCGGCGAGCACTCCGGTAGTAGCGCCGTCACCTGCGGCCACTCCCCCGCCGATGAATGCGAAGCCTAGCGACACACCCGATCCGCATGCGGGCCACAATATGCCGTCCATGCCAGACCATGACATGTCCTCGCTGTACGATCGGGCGGATGGTTCATGACCTGGCGTTTCGCCTTCTGATCGGCCCGAAAACGGCCGACGCTCCTTTCACCTGTCACTACGAATAACATGTCATCGTTTGCCAAAGGCGCTTTATCTCATCTGTCCGATTCTGGGGGTATTGATGGGGGTATTTGCAAGGTGATTCAAAAAGTTGATTAGGTAAATCAGCATGTTATACGCTCCCTATATTTCCCTCCTCCGCTACCAGGATCTCGTTACGTGGATGGCAGATTAGGGGATAAGCGCCTCATTGGCGGCACCCGGATATGCCAGCGTCGCAGTTTCTAGGACATCGCTATACCGTCTGATTTTAGTAGACTCTTGAGTTCGACTGAATGTCGTGTTCTGGGTGGGACGCGGACGTCTTTATGATCTCTTTCCCGACACCAAATCCTGCTTTCCCATAGATGCCGACCACAGAAAATAGGCAACGACGATTGACAGGTATCAAGGACTTGCCACTCTCTTCCTGATCTAGGGAAAGAGCTAAATGAGGCCATAGGGGTGTCGAAATGCATGAAGATACTGGGCTGCGTCTACCAGCGAATGCCTCAGGACCGCAGCTTGATAGAAGCAGAATCAACGCAGCGCCAGTCTGGTTCGATGAGTTCAATTCTGGGTTGAATCGGCGCGTCCATTTCGCTGTCACAGGAAACCTCCGAGACTTGTTTCCTTTTGCTGCTAACGACCGAATGGACTTCCTCAGCTTCGAGGAAGTGCTCTGGCGCATTGGTCGCGATAAGGGCTTTGATGGGCTAATCATTTACGACCCTGATGCGGGGCTGCGACTGCATCGCCAATGTGACGAATGTCCGGCGAATGTAATTGCCGAAACAAGCATTCCTTTGGGCAGAGCGATTGGGAACCCCGAAGAATTCGTTCGGATACATAAGGCAATCACAACTACCTCCACGCCGCGCCTGCTGTTTCTCGTCGACTATGCTTCGCATCTCTTCGAGGCACACCCCTTCGGGCTTTCCGAAGTTCTTATCGAAGCGCATCATTCGGCACAGCAAGCCCTGAACCCGGCAGAATCGAGTGTCAGCCCGACAGTCTGGCTGATCGACAGGCCTGGCGATCTACCTGCCTGGTTCACCAGCGGCAATGATACGCTGCGCGAGGTCTTCGTTGAGCTTCCAAACCTCGAGGATAGGCACGTCTTCGCCAAAACACTTCTGCCGATGTTTTGCGACTACGATACTTTAGATGATGCCGAAATCTCGGCCTTCCTTGAGCAATTTGCGCTCGAAGCTGACAGCTTGACCCTCGTAGGTATGCGCAAGGTTGCCGAATTGGCTCATGGCGAGAAGATCGCAACGAAGGACATTGCTGATGCGATCCGCATGGACCGTCTCGGAACGCGCCGCAACCCGTGGAAATCGGAGATCATGCGAGCCAGAGTGGCTAGAGCGGAGGAGATCTTGTCCAAGCGTGTAAAGGGACAGAAGCGTGCGATTGAGAAATCGCTGGATATCCTCATCCGCTCGATCGTGGGCTTGTCAGGTTCGCAGACCAGCTCCCGCCACAGTCGCCCTCGTGGCGTGCTGTTTCTTGCTGGGCCAACGGGTGTCGGCAAGACTGAGCTTGCAAAGGCAATTACCGAGCTCCTTTTCGGTGAAGACACAGCGTGTCACCGCTTTGACATGTCCGAGTTTATGGAAGAGAACTCGATCAGCCGGATGATCGGCGCGCCACCAGGCCACCCCGGGCACGAGCACGGCGGCCAATTGGTCAATGCGATGCACAAAAAGCCTTTCAGCGTCGTGTTATTCGACGAAGTAGAAAAGGCGCATCCGCGCATTCTCGACATGTTCCTTCAGATACTCGATGAAGGCCGCCTCACTGACTCGCGTGGATCGACTGCATACTTCTCAGAAGCACTTATCATTTTCACGTCGAATATTGGAATGATTGGCAAAGACCACACGCAGAATCTCGGTATGAATATTCTGCCTGGAGACAGTTATGCAGAGCTTGAGCAAAAGCTAATCGAGGCCATCCGTAACCATTTCCGCATCGAACTACACCGACCGGAGCTTTATAACCGCCTTGGCCAAAACATCGTTGCGTTTGAGTTCATTAGCGGAACCGTAGCCTACGAAATATTCCTCGCAATCATTGGGCGGGTTAAGGACGCGGTTCGTGCAGAACACGCAGTCGAAGTGATAATCGAGGATGAAGCACTGGGCCAGATACGCGACCTTTGTCTCACCGACTGGTTCGAAGGCGGTCGTGGCATCGCCAACCGTATCGAGACCCACTTCATCAACCCATTAGCACGCGAGATCTTCCGTCTTCACCCCAAGCGCGAGCTCACGGTCTATTCAGCACAAGAGACGAATGGTCGCACGGTGCTCAACTGTACGGAAAGTTGAACGGCAACTTAGCGCCAATTGCAGACATTCTGCTTCTTTATGGTAATTTGAGACCTCCAGTTCGGGAGAAGTCAGTGGCGAAGGACAAGATCAAGGGGCCGTTAGGGCCTATTATGCTAACGCTTCTTGTCGGCGTTGCGATATTCATGGTCTTTGTGACGCAGTCTCCAGACTTGGCCTTACAGTTCAGAAGACCGGAAAGCTTCTATGACAACATGTTTGGAAAGGTCGGCATCGCATTACTCTTTGCCGTTGTCGTGTCCGGCATTGTCGCGTTCGTTCGAAGCCTTCTGAAATAGTCCCATTAGGTGAGCCTGAGTAGTCTGCCTGGTAGTGGACAGACCGCTTCGCCGTCGAGCGAAACGAGAAAAGCCGGCAGCCTGCTAACGACCCAATTGAAGTCATTCCGCCTTGGGTGCATGCTTTAGGCATGGAAATACGATCAGAACAGCTTCAAGATGAATGCGCAATATCTGCGATCATCACTGCCGCATTTCTTGGTGCTAAACATAGCGGAGGGGACGAAGCTGAGATCGTCGAGGTTCTGCGCAAGTCAGGGAATTTGACGGTTTCACTCGTCGCGGTCCTCGACAATACAGTCGTCGGCCATGCCGCATTCTCACCTGTATCGATTGATGGACATTACCGTGGATGGTTTGGGCTTGGCC
The DNA here is from genome assembly GCF_043702085.1 of Altererythrobacter sp. GH1-8. Lineage (GTDB taxonomy): Bacteria > Pseudomonadota > Alphaproteobacteria > Sphingomonadales > Sphingomonadaceae > Erythrobacter. The sequence continues at coordinate 1,798,599 of NZ_CP171690.1, forward strand.
CAGTCGCAGTGAGCCCAGATCGTCAAGGCAAAGGTATCGGGGCGGCATTGATCCAAAACGGCCTACAGCGTTTGCGCCAGCAAAAGTCATTAGGGTGCGTCGTTCTCGGTGACCCGCACTACTATGCGCGATTTGGGTTTGTCGCTGATCCAAATTTTAGCCTGGCGGGCGTGCCGCCCGAGTATTTTCAACGGCTAGCTTTTAGTGGACAATCCAATGTTGGCGGAAGGGTCCAATACCACTCGGCATTCGGCAGTAGCTAACGTACGCCTTCGACCCAATTGCGGACATAAGGCTAGAGGGTAGGGTGGGTCGAAAGCAGACGGCCTTTGAGCCGATGTCAGTCTACGTAGACGCGTCTACCAGCCGCTCCCGTTGGAATCATAATCCGCGTGTCGGGGGTTCGAGTCCCTCCTCCGCTACCAAACAAACCACAAGCTGATTGGCTAGTTTGCGTGCTTCTTGGGCGAGCCCTTTCCAGGTGAGGGCCTCTTGCCTTTATGTGGCTTGCCCTGTTTACTGGTCTTGTTGCCAGCGGCTTTTTCGAAACTCTTGAAAGCGGGTTTTGCCTTGAAACTTGTGGAATCGCTCTTGTTTCTGGTGAACCGCTTGCGATTGCTCTTTGCTGCATCGCGCGGACCGGTTTCCGACCGTTCGATGATAACCGGATCCTCCTCGCTATCTGCCTTTGCTGATCGGGCAGCAGCATCGGCAAACTTGTCGGCGATAGCGCTAGGGATCTGGAAATAGGTTTCATCTGGGCCAATACGAATTGCGCCCACTTCGTTGCGGGAGATGTGGCCGCGCCGGCACAGCAACGGCAGAACCCAGCGCGGGTCCGCATTCTGACGTCGGCCCAACGGCATGCGGAACCATACGGTGTCCTCAAAGCCGGGGCGGTGACGATCCTTTTGTGCGTCGCGCCGCGCGTCAGGCGTGTTGGCGATCAACTCTTCCGGCTCGGGCATGGTCGCCCGGTGCGCCTGCACCAGCATGGCGGCGATTTGCGCCGGGGTGCGTTCGGCCAAGAGCCGTTCGACCAATTCGCTGTCGCCTTCGTCCATTTCAACTGGCTGAAGCAACTTTTCGAGCAGCCGCTCACGGTCCTTGGCCTTAATCGCCGCGCGGTCGGGCGCGTCAATCCACTCTGCCTTGATTTTGGCATGACGCAGCATACTCTCTACCCGCTTGCGGCGCGAGAACGGCACGATCAGGACCGCCGTGCCCTTGTTGCCCGCGCGGCCCGTGCGACCCGACCGGTGCTGCAAGGTCTCCGCATCGCGCGGGATTTCCGCGTGGATCACAAGGCTCAGCGTTGGCAGGTCAATCCCGCGCGCAGCAACATCGGTGGCGACGCAGACGCGAGCACGCCGATCACGCAGCGCCTGAAGCGCCTGGTTGCGTTCAGACTGAGAATGCTCGCCTGACAGGGCAACGACCGCAAAGCCGCGCTCTTGCAGCGTGGCGTGGAGGTGGCGCACCTTTTCGCGCGTGGCGCAGAACAGGATCGCGGTTTCCGCTTCGTGATAGCGTAGCAGATTGACAGCGGCGTTTTCGATCTCAGGCGGGGAGACTGTCACCGCCTGATAGGAAATATCACCGTGGCCTCGCCCTTCGCTGATTGTGGCAATGCGCAAGGCGTCGCGCTGATATCGCCGCGCGAGCGCCTCGATGGGGCGGGGCATGGTGGCGGAAAACAGCAAGGTGCGGCGTTCCGCGGGGGTCGCGTCGAGGATCTCCTCCAGCTCTTCGCGAAAGCCCATGTCGAGCATTTCGTCTGCCTCATCGAGAACCACAGCTTTCAAGCCTGACAGGTCCAGCGCACCGCGTTCCAAATGGTCACGAAGTCTGCCCGGTGTGCCGACTACGATGGTCGGTCCTGAGCGTAGCACTTTGCGCTCCCCCTGGGGATTCATGCCGCCGACACAGCTTGCGATGCGTCCACCCGCCTTGCGGTAAAGCCATTCCAGCTCGCGGCTGACTTGAAGAGCAAGCTCCCTTGTCGGCGCAATTACCAGGGCAAGCGGCCGGTCTGCATATGCAAGGCTATCGCAATCACCCAACAGATCGCTTGCTATTGCAATGCCGAATGCAATCGTTTTGCCCGATCCAGTCTGAGCGGAGACGACAAGATCCCGCCCGACTGCTTCTGGTTTCATGACCTCGGTCTGGACAGGTGTTGCGGATGCATAGCCGCGTTCTGCAAGGGCGGCCTCAAGGCTGGCGGGAAGGGCAGGAAAAGTCATTGTGTCGGCCTAATATCAAGGAGATATGCCCAATCGTTATTCAAGTGGGCTTTCCGCTCTCGGAAATTCGAGCGTGCGCGCAATCAAATCTGCGTGCTTGGCCTTCCCATAGGGATGGAAATCGATCTTGGCTTGCGAAAAGTGGACTTAGCCTCGTTTGGCCGAGATTTCGTGTACTCGCGATCGCAATCCGTGTGTCGGGAATGCGCATCTCTCTTCCGCAAGCATTCTCGAATGCACATGCTTCTACAAAACTAAAAAAATCATGGTGACACGGGTTTATCGCGTCTGCTTGCGTCTGCTTGTATTCGCTTGCAGCCCGATTTGGAGCGAGGTCATTGTGAGGGAAATGTCCGGGGAGCGGAAAAGGAGCGATACACTTAAGCTATGCACACAATGGCACTGAGCAAGATGCAAATCGAAAAGGCGAAGGAGGCATTGGCGGAGGTCAAAGACCCTATGGTTGATAAGCCCGGACGTGTGACCCGCCTCGATTTGCCGGAGGCTATTTGACTTGAGCTGCACTGCCATGCGGAGCTCGTCCAGCATGTCGGAGTATCGGGCTTGTTCAGAAAGGCCGGATCGGCCCGGCAGGATTGGCAATGGTAGGTGGAGGTCCCTGTCTGCAACGGATCCTCAATCTATTGGCGGGCCATACGGTCAAGGGGCGGATCGCGGGCCGATCAACTGGGAAATGTCCGCGACTGGCAATCCGTACTTGGCGATGAGGTCACTCAGATCCTCAAGCCGCGCCATTTCACCGTCGTCGCGCATGATAGAACAGATCACGGCAGCATCGCCTGCTCGGGCCATTCTGCACAGTTCAATTGCGGCTTCGGCCGCCGCCGGGCGCTGATGCACGCCGCCTTCTGCGGTGATCAATGGGAAGACATGCCCAGGCGAGACGAGATCGCTCGCGCTGGCATCAGGATCCGTCGCTACTTTTATGGTATGTGCCCGGTCTGCAGCCGAAATGCCCGTGGTCACACCGCTTGCAGCCTCGATAGAGCGACCATGCGGTCGACCCGATTGCTGGTCGCGGCCTGGATTGATCAGCCCTATCCCGAGTTTCAGTGCCGTTGCCGGGGTAAGGGCTAGGCAAATGAGGCCGCGGCCGTGCGTTGCCATGAAGTTGACGGCTTCAGGCGTGACATGCCTTGCCGCGACGCAGAAGTCGATGTCGCCACCGCGCAGCCGGTCGCCAGTTATGATTATGAGGCGGCCTTGCGAAAGCGCTTCCAGCGCATGATCGAGGCTCTCCATCACGCACCCGTATCGAGCGAGGCAAGGGCGCGCGCACCGCGAAAGGTCTGTCGCCCGACCATTTCGATCTGAAGCCTTGCGCGGTCTTCCAGGCATTCACCGTCGGGTGAGAAGAGCCCCTGATAAGTCCGGATTGTCGCCCCCATCGGGGTTGGCCAACCACGAAGTGCGTGGACGATGCTCCGCAGGGTCAAAAGCGTGCTCATAGTAGCCTGATCGCCATAGGCAGTCGCTATCAAGCCTACCGCACGCCCATCAAGATAAGGCCGCTCGTCCTTGGCGAGGTCTTCCAGATAATCGAGCGCGTTTTTCACAAGGCCTGAAATCGTGCCATGATAACCCGGCGCTGCGACGATTAACCCATGCGCTTGCTTGACCGCCTCTACCAGTTCGGCACCGCTACCAGGCTCATGGCCCTCACCCCGGTAATGGGGAAGCTTGCCGAGATAATCGCCTCCGAATACTGATATTTCGGCGCCTTCGCCTGCTGCCTGTGCAGCAGCGAGGCGGAGGGCCTGTTCCGTCGTGCTTCCCGGATTGACCGTTCCGCCGATTCCGACGATCCTGATGCTCATGCAATAGCCTTTTCTTTGAGATATTCCGACAAATGTGCCGTTTCAACGGACGACATGTGGAGGCCCAGCTTGGTCCGACGCCAAAGTATATCATCCTTGGAACAGGCCCATTCCTGCGCCATGAGGTAGTCCACTTCGCATTGGGTAAGCCCTTGCCCTAAATGCTCGCCGCAGTCGTTGAGGGACGCTGCATCTCCGAGGATGGTCCAGGCAGTCGTGCCATAGGCGTGCAGCAATCGGTCGGCCCAGTTCCGTTCGAGGAAAGGATAACGAGCCGTGAGCTCGGCGATTTTCACTTCTGCAGAGCCGACCGGAAGGTCGCCTCCCGGCAAGGCGCTGCGGTCCGTCCAGCCACCGCTATCGATGGATGGCACGCGTTCTTTCAGCTTGTCGACAGCATGCTGTGCCAGCTGTCGATAGGTGGTGAGCTTGCCTCCGAATACCGACAGCAGGGCGGGGCCTTCGTTTTCGTCGGACATCTCCAGAGTATAGCCCCTGGTGGCCGCTTCAGGCCTTCCCGAACCATCGCCGATTAGTGGACGAACGCCTGAAAAGGTCCAGACGACATCAGCGGGGGTTACTGGCGTAGTGAAGAAACGGCTGGCGCCTTCGCAAAGATAAGCAACCTCTTCAGCACTTGCCGTGACCTCGTCCAATCGGCCTTCGTGGTCGACATCGGTGGTGCCGATCAGCGTGAAGTCACGCTCATAGGGGATCGCAAATAAGATGCGTTCGTCGGGCAGCTGGAAGAAATATGCGAATGAATGGTCGAAGAGCTTTGGCACTACAATGTGCGAACCGCGGACCAGCCACATACTGTTTACTGCCGGTTGATCGGCCAGCCCGAGCAGTTTCAATACGGCTGGGCCGGTCGCACTGACCACGGCACGTGCACGGAATGTCTCGCCGCCGGCTTCGATCCGCCATTCTCCGTCTGTGCGAGCCAGCCTACTCACTCGGCAGCGGGTGCGGATTTCCGCACCGCGATCTGCAGCATCGCGCGCGATGCCGCAGCCGTTCACGCCGCCTCCGATGACAGCTAAATCGAACAAGCGGGAAGGGGAGCCTGCCATTCGGCCCTGTTCAGAACTGCAGAGGGCCGTGTTCAATTTGCGGCAAGACGTAGCGGGCAAACATGTCGCACTCATTCACGTGGGGGTAGCCAGACAGGATGAAAGCTTCGATCCCTTCGGCCTGGTAGGCGCGCAGCTTGGCCAGGACCTGGTCGGGTGTTCCTACGATCGCGGCGCCACAGCCCGAGCGAGCGCGGCCGACCCCGGTCCACAGATTTTCCTCCACGAAACCGTCGCCATCGGCAGCGCTGCGCAATTCGGCCTGTCGCTGCACACCGTAGTTCTTCGCATCGAGCGATTTTTCCCGGATCGCGCGGCCTGCCTCGTCATCCAGTTTCGAAAGCAAGCGGTCAGCATAGGCGCGAGCCTCGTCCTCCGTTTCCCGGACGATCACGTGCACACGGTAACCGAACTTGAGAGAACGACCGTATTTTGCTGCACGCTGCTTGAGGTCGGCGATATTCTCGCGAACCTTGTCTATCGTGTCGGGCCACATCAGGTAGACATCGCAGCCCTCTGCCGCGCACTCTCGCGCTTCATGGCTCAGCCCGCCAAAATAGAAGGGTGGGCACTTGCCCGAAATTGTGGTGATCCGCGCGGGATCGAGAGTGAGCTGATAATGCTCGCCTTGATGATCGAGATGCTCGCCGTTGAGCAGCGTACGAACGATTTTCATCACTTCGGTCGCACGGCCGTAACGCGGCCCGCCATCCATTTTTTGTCCCGGCATATCTGAAGAAATGATGTTCACATTGAGCCGACCCTGCGTTCCTGACGCATCCGGCCCGAGAATGCGATCAAGCGTAGCGATCCGGCGGGCGAGCTGTGGCGGCCAGTCCTCACCGATACGGGTCGCCCACAAGAGCTTCATACGCCGGATTTGTGTCGCAACTGCAGCAGCGAAAACGGTGGTGTCGAGGCCGAGCTCATAACCCGAAGGCAGGAGGATGTTGTCGAACCCGCCTTCCTCTGCTCGCAAAACGATGTTGCGACAATGCTCCCAGCTCGATTTGAGGTATTTGTCGGGTACTCCCAGGAACTCGTAGTCATCGTCGCACAGGGCCGAAAACCACGCGATTTCACACTGTTGCCCGCTGTCTTCAATGTTTGTCATCAGGGAAGCCTCTCTCCTCGTGCGGCGACAAGCACCGCATACCAATCCTGCCGTGTCCAGCGCATGGCGGTTGCCTGTGCCGCTTCGGCTATCCGGTCCGGGTTTTGTGATCCGATGATCGGAACGATCCCTGCGGGATGCGCCATCAGCCAGCTGTAGGCTGCTACCGACCGGCTGACTTCTGCTTCTTCCGCGATCCTGTCGAGCGCATTGGCCACTGCGCGGTCCCGCTCATTCTCGGCATGAACCAGGCGCCCACCGCCCAGGGGTGACCAGGCCAGCGGGGTTAGCCCCATTCGCATGGCCTGATCGAGTTCGCCATTCGCTAAACAGGTGATGCGCAGCGGGCTTATTTCAGGCTGTGTCGAAACAAGTCCATGCCCAAGGAAGTACTGAAGCGTGTCGATTTGCGCCGTAGTGAAGTTCGACACGCCAAGCGTGCGGATCTTGCCCGCGGCCACGGCATCGTCGAGCGTGCGTGCGACCTCTTGCGGGTGGGTCAGGATATCGGGCCGGTGGATATGGTAAAGGTCGATCGTATCGACCTGCAAGCGGCGCAGTGACGCTTCGATCGCGCTGCGCAGATAGTCCGGAGACTGATCATAGGGCAGCGGAGGCATGATCCCACCCTTCGTGGCGAGCACCATGCGGCCGCGCAGTCCCGGTTCTGCTGTGAGCACTTCGCCCAGCAGAGCCTCAGCGTCGCCAAATCCGCCACTGCCGTCGAAGCCGTAGATGTCGGCGGTATCGAGCAGAGTAATCCCCGCATCCAGCGCGCAGTGTAGCAGCCGCGCAGCATTTGCAGCAGTGCGTCCGTCCTCGGCGAGGCGCCACATGCCCCAAGCGAGGGATGAGATCACGATATCGCTGCTTCCAAGCGTTCGAGTGGGCGGTATGGCAGGCATGAGGCTCATTCAGTGTCCCTTCTCGGCGGTGCAACGGAGGCCCGCTCGATCAACTGGTGTGGCAAGCGGCGATGGCTGATCTCTCCGCCTGAGATGAGGATTTCAGCAGCAGTGCGGGCAAGTTCGGCCATCGGCTGGTGGATAGTGGTCAACGGTGGCCACACGGTTCGTGACAGTGTAGTATCATCGAACCCAGCAACCGAGAGATCGTCGGGCACTTCGATCCCGCGATCGTGCGCCACCGCCAGCACGCCAGCTGCCATGTCATCATTCGCGGCAAAAATCGCCGTCGGCGGCTGAGGCAAGTCAAGCAGAACGCGCGCGGCACTCACGCCGCTATCGAAATCGAATTCCCCATCGCAAACCAGTCCCGGTTCGAACGAAATGCCCGCGCGGTCGAGCGCACGGCGATAGCCGAACAAGCGCTCCTCGCTCGCCATGTGGCTCTTGTGGCCTTTGATGAATCCGATGCGGCGATGACCTGCATTGATAAGATGCGTGGTCATGTCGTCGGCGGCTTGCGCGTCGTCCATGAACACTGAGCTGGTCAGCGCGTGATTGGTGCCGGGCGAAATCCTGACAAAGGGAATGTCGAGCTGGTCGAGCATCTGCAGTACCGGCTCGCAATCGGTTACGGGCGAGGAAAGGATTATTCCGTCGACATGGGTCTCCGTCACCAGTCCGCGCACTTGCTCTCCAACATCGGGGTCGTCGACATCGACCGGCTGGGCGAGCAGCCGGATGCCCCGCTCATGGCACTCATCCCAGCAGCCTTTCTGGATCTGGAACATGTAGTAGGGGCTGTGATTGTCATAGATCAGAGCAACCTGATTGGATTTCGCACCTGAGAGGATGCGAGCTGCCACGCTTGGGCGAAAGTCGAGATCTTTCATCGCCGACTCGACCCGCTCGCGGGTATCGACACTGACATAGGGGTGCCCATTTAGCACGCGGCTCACCGTCTTCACAGCAACGCCCGCCTTGACCGCGACATCTTTGATGGTTGCGCGCTCGTTCATGCCGAGATTTCCTCTCCGAGGTTCGCGAAAAGACCAGCGTAGGTACTGTCGGGCCGATAGAATACGGGCGGACGTCCAATAGGCGCTGCGATCTTCAGCACACCCGGTTCAAACTCCTCGCTGGTCCACAAATGACGCCATGGCGCTTCGCCTGGCAAGATGACATGCCGCTCGACCGCGCCCTCCTCTAAGACGGGAGCCACCAAGAGATCCGCTCCGTATAGGAACTGGTCCTGCACGGCAAATAGCGCTGGATCATCTGGATAATGGAGGAACAGCGGTCGCTGCGCGGGAAGACCGCTGGTTGCTGCTTCCCTGCACAGTTGTCGGACATAGGGGGCGAGGCGAGCGTGCACCCGGCTCCAGCGAGCGAAGCAGGCGAGCAATTCAGGGGTGCTGTCATATTGAAGATTGTCGTCGGGCCGATTGCCTTCGTGACTGCGCATGACTGGTGCAAATGTTGCAAGTTCGCACCAGCGCTGCATCAATTCTTCTGTACGAACATTGCCGTGGAGAGAGGTGTATCCGCCGCAATCAGAGTGACTGTATGCATTCCCTACAAGTCCAGCAGTCAGCGCTGCGGTAATCACGGTGCTGATCCCGTCATGCCGCGTGAAATCAACCGACTGGTCGCCGGCCCACAGTAGCGGACAATCTTTCTGCACGCCCGAAAATCCCGCGCGCATGAAAAACAGCGCGTCGCCGGTCTTGCCGCGGCTCGCGAGCGCCTTTGCATTGACCTGCGCCCAAAGCACGGGCCAGCGGTTATGTGCATCCATCGGGTCAGAGCCGTCAGCAAGCCGCAGGTCGGTTGGGAGGTATTCTCCAAAATCGGCCATCCATCCGGCGATTCCATTGTCGAGCATTTCGCGGGCCAGTACGCGCTCGCCGAACCAGTCACACGTTTCCGCACGGGTGAAATCAACTACGCCGCATTCAAACTCGCCAAAGTCTACGAGATAAGCCTCGTCGCTGTCGAGCCTGAGGCACAAATGGCCTCCCGATTCCGCCTCCCGGTAGAGATCGCCGTCGATGCAGAGGTAGGGGTTAGCGTAAGCAAGGAACCGGATGCCTTGCTGGACCAACTCGCTGATCCGATCTGGTAATTGTGGATAGCGAGCCGCACTTCGCTCCCCGAGATGCCAATCCCAGAACAGCCTCCGGCCGAAGCTTGTCTCGCGAATTCCCGCCCAGTCCTCACACCAAAGCGCTGAAACGTTGGCATCGGCTGCGAGGAAACGTTCGAGCCTCTTGAAGCTGTTGGCACCGTCCTTTAGACCGATGATTGCACCACCAATTGCCCAGTCAGGCAGTTCAGGTTGGCGACCAAAGCGGGTCGAGAGCTGAGAGACCAGACCCATCGGCCCTTCATCGGCGAAAATCTCGAATCGCGCTTCTCCGGCCCAGACCTCGACCTCGTGACGCGCGGGATCGGTAAAATCGAGTGCGCTATAGCAGCTTGCGTCGAGATGCATTGCCAGCCAGCGCGAGGTAAGGAAAGTCGGCTGGGGGTAGTTTGTGTTCCAGTAATCCCCGCCAGCCATTCCGGCAGCGTCCATCAGCCTTGTCAATTCTGTCGACTTGTCGCGGCCGACCCCAGGTTCGCTGGTCCAGATCGGAAAGCGTCGGCCGTTCAGAGCAAGGTAGCTCAACTGTTCGCCACCGCCCCATACGCACTCCCCGGGCTCTGCGTGAAAACGTACCCAGATGCGGTCGTAAGAAGGCACGAGGGCTCTGATCACCAGTCCGTCTTCGGAAATCTCCATGCTGGCCACCGACTCCCCGCCAGCGAGCAGTTCAACGCGCTTTGAGGATGTCTGCCATTCGGAGGGTGTAAGGTGTCCTGAAGGACGGTCTTCTATGCGAAAGTTGCCTCGGTACATTTCGACCGTCGCGGCGCCACGGGCTATGACCACCGCTGGACAGGATGGGGAATGGCGCAGCACCAGCCGTGCTCCAAAAAAGAGCTCAAGCGCCTCTCCGTCAGCCTGAATCCGCAGATTCATGCGGGATTTCCCTTCAATTCAACCGTCGCCTCGCCGATTTATCACTCTTGTAGTCAGCTCGTATGACAACGCTTGACATATCGGTGAGGCAAGCGCAGATCAAGTTCAAATTCAGCGCGCATTTGCGGGGAAGAGGAGTGCCCGTGTGAAGCGCTGAAATGTGAAGGGAGAGGATTGATGAAGTTGACCTACCTGACCACTGCGCGTGCACTAACGCTGTCGGCTAGCATGGCGGCCATGGTTGCCGCGGCCCCTGCCTGGTCGCAGGAAGAAGATGATTCAGAGGGTGGAATCCAAGAAATCGTCGTCACCGCACAGAAAGTAGCCGAGAACGTCCAGGACGTGCCGATCGCAATCACTGCGGTAAGCGCCGCACGACTTGAGCAAACCGGGACGACAAGCCTGGAGGGACTGACGCAGCTTGTTCCCTCAGTAACTTTCCGCAAGGGCACAACCAGTGCGAACAGCGCGATCGTGATGCGCGGTGTTGGTACGATCACATTCTCGATCGCCGCCGAGCCGAGCGTGTCAACGGTCGTTGATGGCGTAGTGCTGAGCCGCTCCGGCCAGGCATTCATGGACCTCGTCGATGCCGAGCGGATCGAAGTGCTGCGCGGCCCGCAAGGAACGTTGTTCGGCAAGAACGCGTCGGCTGGTCTGGTTAGCATTGTGTCAAAGGGCGGCACCGAGGCTCTCGAAGCGGAAGGCCGCGCCGAATGGTTTGAAGGCGATGAATACCGTTTTCGCGGCTCGCTCTCCGGCCCTCTGGGTGGAGGCCTCAGCGGCCGGGTCACGGGCTTCTACGGTAGCTATGACGGCAATATCACCAACATCAACGGTGGTAGTGAAAAGGACATCAACGGCTACGAGCACTACGGCGCGCGAGGCCTGATCGACTATGATGGCGGCTCATCCAAGATTCGCCTGATAGCCGACTATTTCCGCGCCAACGATGATTGCTGCGCAGATGTCACCACCGTCAGCCGGGGTGCAGTGCTCGATGCAGAACTCGGCCTGCCGGGCGGCGTCGCGCAGGGCCTCGACCAACGCTACGTCAATCACAATCTCGTCACGCAAACCAGAGACAAGCAGTGGAGCCTCACGGCTTCCGGTGATTTCGAAGTTTCTGATTCGCACACGCTGAGCGTCGTAAGTGGCTATCGTAACTGGGCGAACACCGAAATTCGCGAGGGCGATTTCTTGCCGCGCGCTTTGGTGGGTACTGCCGAGTTGCACGATCTAGGCGTCGTTAAGACCAAGCAGTTTTCGGTCGAGACGCGTCTTGCTTCCGACCAGACCAAGCCGTTCTTCTATCAGGTGGGTGCGTTCTTCTGGCGCTCGGACAACCAGCAGCAGTTTACGCGCGAGGATATCACCTGCGCAAGTTCCACTCTGCCAGTAGATCCTGTTACCGGGGGCCAGCCGTGCAACGTGGCCGACACCGTCAATACGATCTTCCCGACTGCGTCTTCCGATAGCGACGTCAATTCCAAGAACTATGCTGTGTTCGGGCAGGCGACCTATCGCTTCAGCGATATGTTCGCGCTGACCGGAGGGCTTCGCTACACCAAGGACAAGCTCGATTTCGTTCACATTCGTGCGCCCGGCGTAAATGCGACAACCGGGCTTCCAGCAACCGGCCCAGGGGTCTCGGGTAACCCTGCTGGCGGCCTGACCACCGCCAATCCTCCGGGCAATGGCACCAACACATCGACCGGCAGTAGCAGCAACGACAATATTTCTGGCAAGGCGGTTCTGCAGTTCACTCCGTCCGAAGACGTGTTGGTCTACGGCAGTTACACGCGCGGCTATAAGGGACCGGCGTTCAACGTCTTCTTCAACCACACCGCGCCGGTCAATGCGATCCCGATTGACGAAGAGACTTCCGACGCGTTTGAAGTGGGGGTCAAGTCGCAATTCCTTGATAACCGGGTGCAATTGAATCTTGCCGCGTTTACTGTTGAGTATGACGGTTTCCAGGCCAACAACTTTGTCGATCTGAACGGCGCAACCGTTACCAACCTGACCAATGCGGGCTCAGTCAAGAGCGAGGGCGTTGAAGTTGATCTGCTGGCGGTTCCCGTTGACGGACTGACCCTGCGGGCGAGTGGCGCCTATGCCGATGCGAGAGTGAAGGAATTCAACCCCAATCCCGATACCAACGCACCAGACGCGCGCAATGGCACCCAACTCCCGCTCGCGCCGAAGTTCGTCTATACGCTTGGTGCCAACTACGAGACTGACCTCGGCGGGTTCCGGCTTTATGCCGATACCGATTTCCGCCATGTCAGCTCGCAATTTTCGGACCTGGGCGAGGGCGGCCCGATTGATCCCTACGGCATCTGGAATGCCTCGATCGGGTTTTCTGACGAGGACGATCGCTACCGTCTGACTTTCCATGCCCGCAACCTCACGGATGAGAGTTACGCGCTGCTCAATGTCGGCAATGGTCAGCGCTTGCAGATCCCGCGTGATGCGGATCGCTATTTCGGAGTGAGTCTCAGGGTTCGCAACTGAACCGCCTGATGCATTGCGGGTCGCAGCGTGGTGCAGGCCAACCGGGTTTCCCCAGGTTGGCCTGCGCCCGCACCCAAGCTAGACAGCCGGAACGGGAAGGGGATTCGGCTCAATGAAGGTGATTACGCCGCGCTTGCGCTGGGCGCTCTTCACGACGCTATGCGTTGCGGGCGTTTTCAACGCGATGGATCGGCCGATCATCGCGATCCTCAAACCTGACATGATGGCCGATTTCGGTTGGACCGATAGCGATTTTGGCGACCTGGCCGCGGTGACTCAGTTTTCCGCAGCCTTCGCATTTCTTGTAACGGGCTGGTTGGTCGACCGGCTCGGTGTACATCGCTCGATGCAGCTTGGCGCTTCAGCGTGGAGCCTCGCCGCCATGGCGCATGGCTGGGCGATCACCACCTGGCAGGTGGTCGCGGCGCGCGTGGGCCTTGGAATTACAGAAGCGGTTCAAACACCTCTCACGATCAAGACAGTCGCCACGCTGTTCGAACCTGATCGCCGATCTCTTGCGTTCGGTTTCGCAACGCTGCTGGCTGGTGCCGGCACTATTGCGATGCCTTTCGTGATCCCGGCATTGGCTCTCGCCGTTGGCTGGCGTGGAGCGCTGGTCGCGGGCGGTATCGGCGGTTTTATCTCGCTTGCCGCATGGATATGGCTGGCACGCGGGCTGTCGCAATTGCGCGGTGCTTCTGCCGAGCCTGACGGCGTGACCTTGATCGACGAAGGCGTCTCCTACGGCAATATCCTAACCAACAGGCAGACATGGGGCATTGTTGTCGCCAAGGCGCTGTCCGACATGACCTGGTGGTTCATGAATTTCTGGCTAGCGGACTATTACCGAAAGGAATTTGGTCTTTCGACGCTGGAACTTGGCGTTCCGCTGGCGATCGCCTTTGCCGGCTCTGGAATTGGAGCATTTCTAGCCGGCTGGCTTTCGACACGCTTGCTGGAGCGCGGCTTGGCGGTCAACCGCGTGCGCAAGGGCGTAATGCTGGTATCTGCGCTGCTGGTTATGCCTTTGCCGTTCGTTCTCGAGCTGAACTCGTTCTGGCCCGTCGCTATGATGATGGGCCTGGTCATGGCCGGACACCAGGGCTTCTCGCTCTCGATTTTCGCGATCATCACCGATGTCGTGCCTAATGCGAAGGTGGGAAGGGTTACAGCATTCGGCGCCTTCATGGGCAACATGGGCGGTGTCGCGATCAGCCTTATTGCCGGACGTGTCCTTGATGCCGGTCTGGGCTTTGTCCCGCTGTTCATTTTCGCATCATTGTCCTACCTCATTGCACTGGCTTGGCTGCAAGTGTTCATCCCGCGAATCCGCCGAGTGGAAGCGGGCTGAGCGCGGGACGGAAGGCAGTACCCCGTGGACGACCGCAACCTTTATGCCGGCGACCTTTACGGTGAGCTCGCCCTTTCCGAACAGGTTCAGCCGCGTGGTCCGCGCAGTCTGCGCGGGTTCTTGCCTGGTCTCTTGCTGGTCGGAGTAACGAGCCTGGCCGCAGCCTGGCTGAGTGACCATTATGGAATGCCGGTTGTTCTGATAGGCTTGTTGCTGGGCCTGGCGCTTAATTTTGCGGCTAGTGACAAGAGCACACATTCCGGGCTTGATCTCCTGGCTCGCGAAGGGCTTCGGATCGGAATCGTGCTGCTGGGCTTTCAGATCACCGCTGCGCAAATTGTCGATCTCGGCGCGGGAACCTTTGTGCTGCTGATCGGAATCATGGCGATGACTTTCGCTGCAGGTCTGATTGGCGCGAAGATCTGGGGCCAGTCGCGTTATGCCGGAATACTTGCTGGCGGCGCGACCGCCATATGTGGGGCGAGCGCTTCTCTGGCGCTGTTCGCAGTGATTGGACGGGAACGCCTGCCTCAAGCGCAGCTTGCCATGAACCTGGTTGCCGTCGCGCTGGCGAGCGCAACTGCGATGGCGATTTACCCCGTCATCGCAGTTCAGATCGGCCTCGATGAGAGCTCGGCTGGTTTCCTGATCGGTGCCTCCGTCCACGATGTTGCACAGGCGATCGGCGGCGGCTTCTCAATTTCGGATACCGCCGGGCGCGAGGCCACTATTGTAAAGCTTGCTCGCGTGACCATGCTTGCTCCGATTGTTGTCCTCGTTTCTCTCTGGATTGGCAGCGCGGACAAGGGGCAAGCGTCGAAAATGCCGTTTCGCCGACTGGCCTTGCCGTGGTTCATTGTCGGGTTTCTGGCCCTCGTTGCGGCGAACAGCATTCTGGAAATCCCGACTGCGGTCACCGGAGCAGCGCTCAGTGTCTCGAAGGCTTTGCTGCTTCTTGCGGTTACCGCCACCGCGCTGCGTGCACGGACTGACCTCATGCGTGCGTTGGGCTGGCGAGCTTTCATGCCTGTCGCCTGCGCGTCCCTTGTCAGTTTTGTTTGCGCAATTCTCGCTGCGATAGCGCTCGGTATGTAGACCCGCGGAAGCGGCTCTTGCACACATCGGCCCTCCGTCAATTTGCATCTGCAAAGCAAGAGGTTGATCTCGACCAACCAGGCTCCTGCGTTGATACGTTCGATCGATAAGTCCTGCTGGGATCGCCATCCGCATCACACCGGGGCAGATCCATTCCGATCAAGCTGAGGCATCAACAGTTGCGATATGCGCGGGCTGGCGCTTGAGCTGCACTTATGCGACTGAACTGCGAAATTTGATAAGGAAGAGAGAGGTTGAAATGCCCGTCGGTCGTGGCCCTGTGCTGTCGCCATCTATCATCGATTTTCAGGCGCGTTCCTAATGTCAGGGCAGATGGACCGTGTGACCATTGTTCATGAGAACTTTCGCAGACGCGTGGCAGTCGGCGATTTCCCGCAAGGCAGGCCTCCCGCCGGACCGCTCGACGATACGACCGCAATTTCGATCTTCCGAACCGCTTGCCTGACGCGCGCGATGGACCGCGAAAGCCGGAAGATGCAAGCGGCGGGCAAGGGCTATTACACCATTGGACCGTCAGGCCATGAAGGCCTTGCCGCGCTGGCTGCGGCCCTGCGGCCAACCGATCCTGCTTTCCTGCATTACCGCGATGCAGCTTTTCAGCTTCAACGCGCCGAGCAAGTGCGGGGGCAGACTGCAGCGTGGGACATGCTGCTATCCTATGCCTGTTCGTCAGAGGATCCGATCTCGGGTGGAAGGCACAAGGTTCTGGGTTCAAAGGCGCTGAGCATTCCGCCCCAGACCTCTACTATCGCGAGCCACCTGCCCAAGGCGGTTGGGGCAGCCTATTCGCTTGGCCTCGCGCGCCGCTCCCCGCCAGAACATCAGACCATTCCGGACGATGCGATCGTCTACTGTTCGTTCGGCGATGCTTCCGTGAACCATTCGACCGCGCAGGGTGCGTTCAACACCGCCGGATGGACGAGCTATCAGTCGGTGCCCTTGCCACTGCTATTCGTGTGCGAAGACAACGGCATCGGCATTTCAACCAAGACCCCGCGCGGCTGGGTGAAGGCCAGTTTCGAGCTCCGGCCGGGCATCAAATATTTCGAGTGCGACGGGCTCGACATCTACGAGACATTTCGCGTCGCGCAGGCGGCGGCAGACTATGTCCGCACAAGGCGCAAGCCTGCCTTTTTGCATGTGCGCACGATCCGGCTCTATGGCCACGCCGGGGCGGATGTCGCGCTCGCCTATCTCCCGCGGCAGGAGGTTGAAGCGGAAGAAGCGCAAGACCCTTTGCTGCACATGGTCCGCCAATTGCACGAAGCGGGGATTTTGGAGCCGACAGAGGCGCTGGCGATCTATGATCAGACGGTAGAGCGGGTTCAGCGCATTGCGGCTGAGGCTGTCACGCGTCCGCGCCTGGAAAATGCAGAGCAGGTGATGGCGAGCCTGGTGCCGCCAACGCGTCGCTGCGCCCCAACCAATGGCCCTGACCCTGAACGGCGTGCTGAGGTTTTCGGACCGGACATGACTGCGATGGAAAAGCCGCAGCCGATGGGCAAGCTCATCAACATGGCGCTCACTGACCTCATGCTCGCGCACGAGGAAATCGTCATGATGGGCGAGGATATTGGCAAGAAGGGCGGCAATTACGGGATCACGCAGCGGCTTTCGTCCCGCTTCGGCCGAGCACGCGTGATCGACACGCTGCTCGACGAACAGTCCATTCTTGGGCTGGCTATCGGGATGGCGCAGAACGGCTTCATTCCGCTGCCTGAGATTCAATTCCTCGCCTATTTACACAACGCGGAGGACCAGCTGCGCGGGGAAGCGGCAACGCTGCCGTTCTTCTCCGACGGGCAATTCACCAATCCGATGGTCGTGCGGATATCGGGTCTTGGCTACCAAAAGGGCTTTGGCGGCCATTTCCACAATGACAATTCCGTCGCCGTGCTGCGCGACATTCCGGGGTTGATCCTCGCATGTCCGTCGAACGGGCGTGATGCCGCGATGATGCTGCGCGAATGCGTGAGACTGGCCCGCGAGGAACAGCGACTGGTGGTGTTTCTCGAACCGATCGCACTCTACCCGATGAGAGACCTCCATGAAGACGGCGATGGCGGCTGGATGACGACTTACCCAGCGCCGGACGAAACTATCGCGCTGGGCGAAGTGGGCGTGAAGGGCGAGGGCACCGACCTTGCGATCATCACATATGCCAATGGTGCTTATCTTGCCCAACAGGCAGTGCCGATGCTGAGAAAGAAAGGCGTCAACGCCCGCATCATCGATGTGCGCTGGCTCTCGCCGCTGCCTGCTGACGGTATCGCGGCGGCTATCAAGGGCTGCAAGGCTGCACTGGTGGTTGACGAGACACGCCGCACAGGCGGTGTTGCGGAAGCGCTGATGGCGTTGCTCCATGAGCGCACCGATCTGCCGCATGCGCGCCTTACGGCTGAGGACAGCTTTATCCCGACGGGCCCAGCCTATGCGGCAACCATGCCTTCGCGCGACCAGATAGTTGAAGCGGCGCTGGCGCTTGTGGGAGGCTCGCAATGACAACCGCAGTTGTGATCTGTCCAGGCCGGGGGACATACAATGCGGCTGAGCTGGGCTATCTTGCGCAGCATTTCCCCGATGCAGACTTGCTTGCGATTTTTGATGCGCAGAGAGCGGAGGCAGGACAACCAACTCTATCCGAACTCGACGGCGCGGAACGGTTTTCGATGGCGCTTCATACGCGCGGAGACAATGCCTCGGGCCTGATCTTTGCTGCCTCCTATGGCGATTTCCTCAGCATTGATCGCAGCGCAATCGACGTGGTTGCCGTGACCGGCAATTCGATGGGCTGGTACACGACGCTGGCCTGTGGCGGGGCGCTCTCAGCCGAGCACGGCTTCCGGGTTGCGAACACGATGGGCACGCTGATGCAGCAGGCGCTGATTGGGGGGCAGTCGATCTATCCATGGATGGACGATGACTGGATCGCAAATGCCGATCGCAAGCAGGAATTGCTTGCGCTCATCGACGAGATTGCTGCGCGGGAGAATGCAGAGCTTTACCTCTCAATCGATCTTGGCGGCATGTTGGTGGTCGCTGGCGATGAGGCTGGCATCAAGGCGTTTGAAAGCGCGGTCGAGCCGGTACAAGGGCGCTTTCCTATGCGGCTCGCAAACCATGCCGCGTTTCACACGCCCCTGCAGGAGCCGGTTGCGGCAAAAGGTCGTGACGCGCTGCCCGGCGAGATGTTCGGTCAGCCAGAATTGCCGTTGATCGATGGACATGGTCGCATCTGGTGGCCTGGGGCGAGCGATACGCAGGCGCTCTATGATTACACGCTGGGTCAACAGGTGACGCAGACCTACAGCTTAACCCGCGCTTTGACTGTCGCGGCGCGCGAATTCGCGCCTGATCTTTTCATTATTGCCGGACCCGGCACAACGCTGGGCGGTGCGGTTGCGCAATCGCTGATCACGGCTAACTGGCGGGGGATGGCAAGCAAGGCTGATTTCCGCGAGAGGCAGGATAAGGATCCGGTGCTTGTCTCCATGGGAATGGTCGACCAAAGGGCTAATGTCTTTTCATATTCGCAAGAAGTTTGAGTTGGTCTAGATCAGTGAGAGAACGAGGGGGCTCTCACTCTATGACCGGGGACAGGATAAACTGATGCGGACCGTGTTTCTTGCGGGGGCTTTCGCTCTCGCGGTGAGTTCCTGTGCGCCATCTGCGCAAATCGAGCCAACTCCTCCTGCCTCTGCTCTTCCCGATAATGCAAGATGTGCGGGCGGCGGCGTTGCAATTGACACGGATTTTCCAGCCGGCTCGCTGGCAAATTGCTCAATCGATCAAGCAGGCAATGTCGCGATCATCCTGACGCCCGAAGATACGCCGCCGATCAATTGCAGCCCGTGGTATGCATTCCGGGTACACACTGCTCAGCCGCGCGATGTGAAGGTCAAACTCACGTACACTGCGTGCGGTCACCGATATTGGCCCAAGATCAGCGTGGACGCGAAGCAATGGGAAAACCTGCCGCAGGCATTCGTAGAAGTCTCGGAAATTGCGGGACGCGATCAGGCTGAGATTACTGTAACGACGGGTACGCGGCCGCTGTTCGTCTCTGCCCAGGAAATCATAGCTCCAGCGACCTATGACGCATGGCTCGATGGGCTCGAAGACCATCCCGAGCTTGAGCGCAGCCTGCTAGGCAAGTCGGCGCAGGGTCGCGAGATTGAAGTGATCCGCTTCGGCAACAAAAGCGCCCGCGAACAAGTCCTGCTGGTGGGTCGCCAGCATCCACCGGAGGTCAGCGGTGCACTCGCCATGTTCCCGTTTGTGGAGGAATTGCTTTCAGAAAGCGATCTCGCCAAGCGCTTCCGTGCGCGCTTTCAAGTCATTGCTGTGCCGCTTTTGAACCCCGATGGCGTCGTGCTGGGCTATTGGCGTCACAACACCGGCGGGGTCGATCTCAATCGCGATTGGGGGCCGTTTACGCAGCCCGAGACACAGCTGATGAAAGGCGTGCTGGATACGATTGCCGCTAATCCTGATCAGAGTCTGCGCCTTTTGCTCGACTTTCACTCGACGCAGCGCGACATATTTTACACGATCCCCGACGAGCTGCCGACCGATCCGGAACTGTTCACTGCCAAATGGCTCGACCGCTATCAGGAAATGATGCCCGATTACGAAGTGGAACGCGATGCGCGTCACGAGGTGGGGCGGCCGATTTCCAAGGCCTATGCCTATGACACCTTTGGCGTACCTGCCATCACTTTCGAACTGGGCGATGAAACCGATCGCGGACTGATTAAGCGGATAGGGAAGCAGTCCGCTATTGCGATGATGGAGACCTTGCTGGCGACGCCAGAGCGATAATCGCAGATGCATGAGCGGGCGCAGTTGCCCATCACATCCTCGGGCGCGAAAGGCGACTCTGAAGCAACTTAAGCCCGTGCTCATGCCATTACCGCTTGAGGAACAACAACCGAACCGTATTGAAACTGGGGTTAGCTGATTGTGATCGCTGTTCAATTCGCTCGAGCGCTCATTATAAGGCGCCAAAGACGTGCTTCCTGAAAGGCGATCGACTTGAATTATAGACCCATCCTTGCGGCGGTTTGCTTGTCAATCTTGACCGCTTGCACCGCTGCCTTGGCTGAGCCTGGCAATCCTCCCGTTCAGACAACGCCTCAGGACTTGCAGGAACCAAAGGTCAAGCAACTACAGAACGCGAAGCCTCACACGATCTTGTTCGTTGGAAACAGCTATTTCTATTACAATGATAGCCTGCATAATCATGTTCAGCGGATGGCGGCGGCAGCGGGCGTCGTGGAATTGGATGAACTGACTTACAAGTCCGCGACAATTGGCGGCGCAGCCTTGCGCGATCACGCGATTGAGCACCTGCTTGAGCCTTCAAATCTGCGCGTCGATACGCCCTACGAAGTCGTCATCCTGCAAGGCGGCAGCTTCGAACCCTTGAGTGAGAACCGGCGAAAGCTTTTCATCGAAACTGCAAGAGACTACGCTGCCAGAGTGCGCGCCTCCGGAGCGGAGCCAGTATTGTACATGACGCACGCCTATGTGCCACCGCATCGCAATTATCGGTCTGACATGATTCAGGATGTCGCTTCTCTCTATCTCGAAACAGGCAATGCGATTGACGCACTGGTGATTCCGGTGGGGGTTGCATTTGCCGAAGCCTATCGCCGCAATCCGAAGATTGAATTGCACAAGAGCTTTGATGGTTCTCACCCGAGCTTGCTCGGGACCTACCTTGCGACCGCAGTCACCTTTGCGAGCCTTTACCAGACGTCTCCGATCGGAAATTCCTACGATTATTTCGGTGCAGTGAGCGAGGAGGATGCACGCTTCCTGCAACAAGTAGCGCATGACACGGTCAGCGCGTTTTACGGGCGCGAGGACTGACCATGGCGAGTGAAGAACAGCAGGGCAGCGGAATTAATCCGTGGGGCATTGTCGCAGGGCTTGTCGGGTTTTTTCTCTTCTATGTGTTCTTTGCTCCGTCAGGACTTGACCGCCCGGCTCAGATTGTCGCTGCGGTCGGGGTGATGATGGCAATATGGTGGGCGACCGAGGCGATCCCGTTGCCGGTAACGGCATTGTTGCCGATTATCGCCTTTCCTTTGTCGGGAGTGATGTCGATCGAGGATTCGACAGCGCCCTATGCCAATCCGATCATCTTCTTGTTCCTCGGCGGATTTCTTGTTGCTCTTGCTGTCGAGCGCAGCGAACTGCATCGGCGAATAGCGCTGCTGATTTTCCGGCTGATGGGCAATAGCGGGAAGGGCTTGGTTGCCGGTTTCATGCTGGCTGCGGCTCTTCTCAGCATGTGGATTTCAAACACATCGACCACCCTGATGCTGTTTCCCATCGCGGTCTCGCTTGCGCTTGTTGTGGGCGAGACATCTCCCGGATTAACGGAGAAAGCCAAGCACGACTTTGAGATCTCGCTTTTATTGGGCCTTGCTTATGGCGCTTCGATTGGCGGAGTTGCGACCTTAGTTGGAACGCCAACCAACGCATTTATGGTCGGGTTTCTGCAAAGCGAGTACAATGTCGAAATTCCGTTCGCCCAATGGATGATGGTCGGCATCCCTGTTTCCCTCTTGCTGTTGCCGCTGGGTTGGTTGCTGCTCACGCGGTTCCTCTTTCCGGTGACTTTCTCTTCATCCGCGGAGACGCGCGCAGAGCTGCAGCGCCGGTATGAAGAACTGGGCGTTATGTCCAAAGCCGAGATACGCACCGCAATTCTGTTTGCCTTGCTGGTGGTAGGGTGGATCTTCCGCGAGTCCATCACGAACGCAGTGGGACTTGAAGGGCTAAGCGATGCAGGTGTCGCCATGGTTGCGGCCCTGCTGGCGTTCGTGATCCCCAGCGGGACTGACCGTCAAGCGCTGGTCACTTGGGACGACACAAAGCGCCTTCCGTGGGGAGTGCTGATACTGTTTGGTGGGGGCCTTTCGCTTGCTGCTGCGCTGTCTTCCAGCGGGCTTACGCTCTGGCTGGGCCAGCAGATGGCGCCACTTGGAGTGATCAGTCCATGGTTGCTGGTCGTGGCTCTGACCAGCCTTGTGATCTTTCTCACTGAGCTTACCAGCAATGTCGCGACCACCGCTACGCTCTTGCCGGTCGTAGCGGCGCTCGCAATCGAACTGGGTGTTGATCCGCTGATGCTGGTTGTACCGGTTACGATAGCAGCCAGTTGTGCCTTCATGCTGCCAGTTGCCACACCTCCCAATGCGATTGTGTTCAGCAACGGGAGCATCCAGATCCGTGAAATGATGCGGGCGGGCTTCTGGCTCAACATCGTTGCGATTGGACTGGTTTCGGCCGTAGCGGTGTGGTTGGTGCCAATGGTGCTTTGAAGGCAAGATGCCCGTATTTTATGCGGCAGCAGCGGGCGAGGAGCCGTGACAGGCTTGGTTGATAGCGGGGAGGGATAGGACAGGATGGCAGACACGCAGGTCGATCCCTCTATCGAGGCGCAGGAACCGCCAAAGACACAGGTCTGGCAAATGCCAGACACCTTCATCATCCTTTTCGTCCTTGCGCTGATCGCCTGGGCGGCGACTTTCGTGTTCACCCCGGGGCAATTCGAGGTGGCAGGCGATCCTGCCCGAATTGTACCAGGCAGTTACGAGGCCGCGCCGGGCACCATGCCGGCCCCTGTCCTGGGCGATTCTGAACGGACCGGCTTTCTCGATTTTCTGTTCGCCGGGCTTGTGACCGGTGACCGTTATTCGCCAACGGTCGGCCTGATGGCATTCATCATCGTGCTTGGTGGCGTATTCGGCATGGTCATGCGCACCAAGGCGATCGATGCAGCGCTCGATGCCTCGCTGCCGGGTGGGAAGGCGCAGAGTGAATGGCTGATTCTAGGCCTGTTCTGGAGCTTTTCGCTCGCCGGGGCGATCTTTGGTCTGGCAGAAGAGTCGATTGCGCTGACATTGGTTCTCGCACCAGCGCTGACGCGGGCAGGTTACGATTCGATGACCGCGCTGTTGGTATGCTTTGGGGCGAGCCAGCTCGGCTTTGCAACAAGCTGGATGAACCCGTTCAGCGTCATCATCGCGCAGACAATCGCCGGTCTTCCGCCGATGTCCGGGCTTGAACTGAGGGTGGGAAACTGGCTCCTCTTCACCAGCGTAGGCGCGTTCTTCACCTGGCGTTATTCGAGAAGTATCCGGCTCAGGAAGCGCGCCGGAATCGGTGTCGCACTGTTAGCTCATACGGGGCCTCAGGCACCCGAATTCTCGCGCGCGCACTTGCTGGTCCTGCTTTCGCTTGGCGCAGGTATCGCATGGGTTGCCTGGGGTGTAAGCGTGTATGGATATTACCTGCCTGAGATAGCGGCGCAGTTCTTTGCTATGGGTCTCGCGGTCGCTCTGATCGCGCGATTCGGTAAGATTGAAGGCGGTGACTTCACGAGCATGATGGAGGCATTTCGCGATGGCGCGGCTCAGCTCTTGCCAGCGGCGATCATCGTGGGTGCTGCAAAAGGAATCATGCTGATCCTTGGAGGAGACGACCCGAGCAGCGCTTCATTGCTCAACAGCCTTTTGAACGGTCTCGCTGGATTTGCCGGATCGGTCCCTGAATGGATGACCGCCTGGGCCATGTATCTGGTGCAGAGCGGTTTTAATTTCTTTGTTACGTCAGGCTCTGGTCAAGCGAGCATCACCATGCCAATCATGGCTCCTCTGGCTGATTTGACCGGCGTGACCCGGCAAACAGCTGTACTGGCTTTCCAGTTGGGTGACGGGTTGACGAACCTGATTGTTCCAACCTCTGCGGTGCTGATGGGATGCCTTGCGGCTGCCAAGGTGAGCTATGGGCAATGGTTCGGCTTTATCTGGAAGCCGATGCTGACACTTATGGCGATGGCGAGCGTAGTCGTCCTCGTATCGCACGCTATTGGCTATTGATTGTGTATCAGCTTCGGCGCGCAACCCAGCGTTGGAGCCTGGGCCGAAAGCGCAGAAAGACGATGTAGAGCCGCTCCAGCGTTTGCAGCACCAGACGGTTGCGCGCGATCAGTCCCAGCGGCCTCAACAGTGGGATCTCGCGCCACATGGCCGCAAAGGCTGCTGCACCGGACAAGATTTGCTCCCCCTCTCGTACGTGGAACCGGGCGAGCAATTCAG
Organism: Altererythrobacter sp. GH1-8; assembly: GCF_043702085.1. Taxonomy (GTDB): domain Bacteria; phylum Pseudomonadota; class Alphaproteobacteria; order Sphingomonadales; family Sphingomonadaceae; genus Erythrobacter. The sequence continues at coordinate 1,822,897 of NZ_CP171690.1, forward strand.
CTTGGTCGATCGGGCAGCTTTCCGGCGCCCCTTCCGAGACGTCGATGAAGGAAATCCGGTCGCGCCGGTCGAGCCGTCGCATTAGCGCGATCTCGCGCAGGCACAGTGGACACGCGCCGTCAAACCAGACTGTCAGTTGAGGTTGCATAGGCTACCACATAGGAGCTGCCAGGCGTTCGGCAAGCGATTGTGCATTGAGTCCCCGCAAGCGAGTGCTTGTCCTTTCGGGAAAAATTAACCCTGTTCGTATAGCTCTTTGTGGTGCCGAATATGCCACTGGGGGTCTTATGAGCTTTGTATTTCGCTTGATGCTACTGCTTGCTGTAACGGGCGCCATGCCGATTTCGGCAGCGCACGCCTATCTCGATCCAGCAAGCACCAGTATCGCTTTGCAGGCTGTCGTCGGCGCTATCGCTGCCTACCTGCTTGCCGGCAAATACTATCTGCAAAAGTTCATTGGGCTGTTCCGTCGCAACAAGACTACGGACGAAACTGAAGAGCAGGCAGCAGACTGATGCGGATTGAGCCGGGGTCTTTCAGAGACCCGGCCGGTCGCGTTTTCAAGCAGGAAGGACGTGTGTTCCGGGCTGTATTCGAGCCTGGGCGCGAAGCCTTCGAAAAAGCGCGCGAAGCCGGAGTTTACAATTGGGCAGTCGACAAGGGTTTCCTTGTGGCGATGGAAGATGTCGCACCGGAAACGCTTGATTGGGACGGCGAAAAGCCTGCCTATTTGCTCGAGCATCCAGCGCTGGATTTCATCTCCTATCCCTATGAATGGACTTTCTCGCAGCTCAAACGTGCAGCGCTGTTCCACCTGGATTTCCATCTGAAACTGCTGGAGCGGGACTTCACCCTCACCGATGCAACGGCTTACAATGTTCAGTTCGTACACACGCGTCCGGTTTTCATCGATCACTTGTCGATCCAACCTTACAAGGAAGGATCGCTCTGGGCGGGGCAGCGTCAGTTTGCGATGCAATTCTTCTGCCCGCTGCTTCTGTGGGCTAAGTGCGGGATCGCCCCCAACGCCTGGTATCGCGGTAATCTGGAAGGCATTTCGCCGGAAGAACTTGCGCCATTGCTGCCGTTCAAAGCGCGTATGTCCTTCACCGTAATGGGCCACGTGACGGTGCCGGCGAAGCTGCAGCGCAAGGCGATAGCTAATGACGGCGTGCCTGCCGCTTCTTCCAATCGAAAGCTTTCCAAGCAGGCTTTCACTGCACTGCTCACAGGTTTGCGCCACTACATCGCCAAGCTCGAGGCACCGGGCCTGTCCACGGTGTGGGGCGGATATGATGTCGATAACAGTTATGACGAAGCCCGCCGCAGTGAGAAACACCGCTTTGTCTCTGACTTCGTGAGCGAAGTGAAACCGGGAACCCTGTTCGATCTCGGCTGCAATTCAGGCGACTATTCGCAAGCGGCGATCGACGCTGGGGCAGGGCAGGTTGTTGGCTTCGATTTCGATTTCGGCGCGCTAGAACAAGCCTATGCACGCTTCTCCCAAAGCAAGGCCAATGTCCTTTCCTTGTGGCTCGATGCGACCAACCCTTCGCCGGCTCAGGGCTGGGCGAGTGCTGAACGCATGAGCTTCGGCGAACGGTCGAAAGCCGATGCGATGGTGGCGCTTGCCTTCATCCATCACCTTGCGATCGCGAAGAATGTCCCGCTCGACATGGCAGTCGATTGGCTGATGGCGATGGCACCACAGGGCGTGATCGAGTTTCCGGGCAAGGGCGATGCGATGGTCCAGCGCTTGCTGTCGACGCGGGAAGATATTTTCCCTAATTATACGCTTGAAGCTTTTCGCGCCTGTGTCGAGAGGCGCGGCCGGATCGTGAAGGAACACCGGATCGCCAGCAGTGAACGCTATCTCGTCCAGTATGAGCGGGCCGATTGATGAGCCGGATGAAGCGGTGGCTGGAACGCGTGCCGCTGGCGCCGTTTGTCATTCCCGTATTGCTGGTTACCTTACTGTGGCAGCGCAACCGTCTTCGGCTGCCCTTGGACGATGTGTTCCCGACGCTTGCCGTGTTGCTTGGCGTGGTCGGGGCTTTCATCCTCGTCAGTTACATCGTCATGCGCGATTGGCGGCGCGCTGCACTGCTCACCACTATCTGGACGTTTTTTCTGCTCTACGCGCCGAGTTTTGCGGAGCAGATCGCCCAATCGGGGTGGATATTCTGGACAGTCATTGCAGTCACTGGCCTCATCGCATTCGATATTTCGCGGCGCTTGCCGCGTGAGGAGGCACCGCTCTCGCGCGGGATGCTATATGCCAATGTAGCAGGTCTGATCCTGGCATTGCCCTGGTTTGTGCAGGCCTCCTGGCAAGCTGTGCAGCTTGAGCAAGGCCGGCCTGATCCAGCTGAAATCTACAGCGCCTTTGCGGCAGAGGCTGATAACGACAGCCCTGATGTCTGGCACATCGTGATGGATCGCTATGCCAATGCCGCTGTTCTTGCAGACGCCTATGGTTACGACAACTCGCCGTTTCTCAAGGCGCTGCGCGAGCGCGGCTTTGCGGTCGAGGACAACGCGTTTTCTAATTACCAAATTACCAACCAGTCGCTCTCGACAACCCTCAATGCGAACTATCTCGACCCGCTGGTAGAGGCCACCGGACATGAGCTTGATTCTGTCCCGCAATTCGAAGCCGTACGCTCGAGCCAGGCTTCCCGGTTCTTCAAGTCGCAGGGCTACGAAATGGTGTTCGCGAGCACATGGGCCGACATTTCGCACACGCACGACCTGGCTGATCGAACTCTCAATTCTCGCCCTATCTCGCAGGTCCCGCGCCAGATCATAGATCAGTCGCTCTTGGGTCATATCGGAGCGGCGGCCGACATTCCGTTTCTAAGCGGCAGGGCCGACCAATGCATGCGTGAACCAGCCAAGTTCGCTGAACTGCGCAGGATTGCAGGCGAAAAGGGTCGCAAATACGTCTTCGCGCATTTCCTGCTGCCGCACCCTCCGTATCTGCTCGACAGGCAGGGGCGCTGCAAGTCTGTTGCAGAGGAGATCAATTGGGATCGCAAGCGCAATTACATCGAGCAACTCGAATATGCGAACGCCGAGCTACTTAAGCTGATCGATGCAATCCTTGCCGGTCCGCGCCCGGCGACAATCATGATCCACGGTGATGAGGGACCCTATCCCGAAATCTATGCTGGCGATGAGAAATACCGCAAGACGCCGCTTGCTCCGCGCAAGTCATGGGCCAATGCCGCGCCCGAACTTTGGCGGGAGAAGACCGGCATCCTGATGGCGGTTCGGCATGCCGAGGGCGAGACAGACTACGCGCCGCCCACGCCGATCAACCTATACTCGATCGTGCTGAACCGAGACTTCAACGGCACACTGGAAATGCGCGAGGAACGCAACTTTATCTTCCGGGATGTCGACAAGATCCACAAGTTTACTGATGTAACAAACATTGTACGCGGATCATCAGCGCCAGCCGATTGAGGCATCCGCCGCCGCAAGGAGGCATGAATACGAAATTTCGCTCGGATTAGTGCACGCTGAAATTTGACGCACTGCAGCAAAGCTTTATGCGTGTCGCTATGACGCGCGCCTCTTTGCTTGATCCGCCGCCATCGCTGAGCGCTTTGCAGGCCGCAGGCCCGGTTGCCTTGTTCATCGATTTCGATGGTACGCTGGTTGAGATTGCATCGGCCCCTGATGGCATTGATGTTCCAGGAGGGCTGCCCAGTGCTCTCGAAAGGCTTGCGGACAGCATGGCCGGTCGCGTCGCCGTAGTGAGCGGGAGGTCGCTGGACGATATTGCCAAGCATCTAGGCGTCCAGATGCAGGTCGCGCAGGCTGGTTCGCATGGGGCAGAGCGAAGGTTGGCCGACGGCTTGGTGCTGGGTGAGCTGCCGCAGGGCCTTCCGGCAGAGGTCATCAGCACGTTGCAGGACTTCGCCGCTGCAGAAAATCTGCGCTACGAGGCTAAGACCCATGGCGGAGCGCTGCATTATCGCGAGAATCCAAAGGCGGGCGATATCGCGCATCGCTTTGCCGAAGAAGTCGCCGCCCGCAACAATCTGGCGCTAAAGACGGGCAAGTGCGTGGTTGAGCTGGTCCGCAAGGGCACCAACAAAGGAGCGGCCGTGCGTGCCTTCATGGAGCAGCCGCCCTTCGCGGGCACGATGCCTGTATTCATTGGCGATGATGTCACTGACGAAGATGGCTTTTCCGCGTGCGACGAGCTTGGTGGATTTGGCATCCTTGTTGGGAGCCCGCGCGAAACCCGGGCGCGCTATGGTCTTGCGTCCGTTTCTCAAACTCATCAATGGTTAGGCCTGTGAGCGAAAAAGTTTCAACTCAAGAGAGCGCTGTTCCCAACCTCGAGCTATGGCCAATCGGCAATTGCCAGGTCAGCGGATTGATCGACAGCACTGGCGGCCTTGTGTGGGGCTGTGTGCCGCGCGTTGATGGCGATCCGGTATTCTGTACGCTGCTTAATGGCGATAACCGGGATGTCGGCGTCTGGCGGTTTGAGCTGGAAGGGCAAGTCTCCGCCTCTCAAGAATACATCCGCAACACACCGATCCTCGTCACCCGCCTTGAAGCAGAGGACGGTAGCATCGCTGAAGTACTCGACTTTGCGCCGCGGTTTGAAGGCAAGGGGCGGATGTACCGACCGGTCGCCTTCGGCCGGATCGTGAGGCCCATCGCAGGCAATCCGCGCATCAAGGTCGTGCTGCGTCCGATGAAGAATTACGGTGCCGGGCTTGCCGAGACAACCAATGGCACCAATCACGTGCGGTATCTGGTGGGGCCGCAAGCGCTGCGCCTCTCCACTGATGCCCCGGTCGGCTACATTCTTGAGCAACGCGTCTTCCGGATTGAGGAAGATACGCATTTTTTCCTCGGCCCGGATGAACCCTTCGCTGGCAATCTGCGCGAGGAAATCCGGCGGATGGAGCAATCCACCCGCAAATACTGGCAGCAATGGGTGCGCAGTCTTGCAACGCCGTTCGAGTGGCAGGAAGAGGTGATCCGCTGCGCCATCACGCTCAAACTGTGCCAGCATGAAGAGACGGGTGCGATTGTCGCGGCACTGACGACTTCTATCCCGGAGGCCGCGCATTCTGAGCGGAACTGGGACTATCGCTACTGCTGGATTCGCGATTCCTATTACACAGTGCAGGCGCTGAACCGGTTGGGCGCGCTTGATGTGCTGGAAAAGTACCTTGGCTATCTGCGCAATATTGTCGATGCGGCGAAGGGCGGGCAGATTCAGCCGCTCTATTCCGTCATGGGGGAAAGCGAGCTCGATGAAACCACAGCGGCCTATCTGGCGGGATACCGCGGCATGGGGCCGGTGCGGCGCGGGAACGCGGCTTACAAACAGGTACAGCACGATTGCTATGGCCAGATCGTGCTACCGACCGTGCAGGGATTCATCGACAAGCGCTTGCTGCGTATTGCGGATGACCGCGATTTCGAGAGCCTTGAAGAGGTTGGTGAGATGGCCTGGCGGATGCATGATCAGCCTGATGCTGGCCTGTGGGAATTCCGCACGAGGCAGGAAGTGCACACCTATTCCGCCGTGATGAGCTGGGCAGCCTGTGATCGGCTGGCCAATACGGCTGGTTATCTTGGTAAATCGGATCGCGCGGAAATCTGGCGCGAGCGGGCCGATGCAATTGCTGCGAAAATCGAAGCGGAGGCCTGGAAAGAGAACGGTGAAGGCGGCCATTACGGCGCAAGCTTTGAGAGCGATTATCTCGATGCGAGCCTGTTGCAAATGGTGGAGCTGCGCTTCCTTTCGCCGGACAATGAACGCTTTCAGCAGACCTTCGCAGCGGTTGAGAAACACTTGCGGCGCGGAGATCACATGCTGCGCTATGCCGCCGAGGATGATTTTGGTGCGCCAGAGACCGCCTTCAATGTCTGCACTTTCTGGCTGATCGAGGCGCTGCATCTGGCTGGCCGGGATGGCGAAGCGCGCGTTTTGTTCGATACTATGCTAAGTCATACCACGCAGTCAGGCTTGCTGAGCGAGGACCTGGACTATCAAACAGGCGAGCTGTGGGGGAACTTCCCGCAGACCTACTCGCTGGTAGGGGTAATAAACTGCGCCGGGCTACTGTCCAAACCTTGGAGTGAAGTTCGCTAGCTACGGCCCAGGGGAAGGGGACCACAATCGGACGTCTAGTCGTCATTTCGAACAGAGTTGCCGTGCCCAAGGCGCGCGGCGTCGCCGGTGCGCAGGGCGGGCTTGCAGGAGCGCTCAATTCAGCCTTGAAGGACTATGGGGGTATCTGGTTCGGCTGGTCGGGCCAGGAAAGCGAAGATCGCACTGGCAACATCAACATGCAGCGCCATGACGGCGTAACGACCGCGACAATTGATCTCTCTCACCGCGATATCGATGAATATTACAACGGCTATGCCAATTCGACTCTGTGGCCGCTGTTTCATTACCGACTGGATTTGACTGAGTACGAGCGCGAGACTGGCAAGGGCTATGAGCGGGTGAATGAGCGCTTTGCCGAGAGCGTTACTCCGCTGATCGAGGAAGATGACCTTGTCTGGGTCCATGACTACCACTTGATCCCGCTGGGCGAACGCTTGCGTTCGCGCGGGCTCAAGAACAGGATCGGCTTCTTCCTCCATATCCCATGGCCGCCGACCCGGCTGTTCGTATCGCTGCCGTTTCATGAGCGCTTGGTGCGGACCATGCTGGAATATGATCTGATTGGTTTCCAGTCCGACGAATGGCTCGAAAGCTTTCTCCATTATTGCCGAAAGGAGCTGGGCGCTGAGGTAGACGACGCGACCGGAGTTATCAGTTTTGAAGGACGCACCGTTCAAGCGCGCGCCTATCCCATCGGCATCGATTGGGACCACTTCCAGGCGCAAGGCGAGACAGGTGATGCGCGGCAGGCTGAGCAGCGGCTCATTTCCTCGACCCGTCACCGTACCGCGATGATCGGGGTGGACCGGCTCGACTATTCCAAAGGCCTGCCAGAACGGATCGACGGGATTGGCCGCTTCTTTGATCAGTACCCAGATCGTGTGCGCGATCTCGTTTATATCCAGATCGCCCCGCCCAGCCGCGAGGATGTGGAGAGCTATCAGAAAATCCGCGCCTTGCTTGAACAGAAGACCGGCCAGATCAACGGCGCGAGGAGTGAAGTCGACCTGGTGCCGATCCGCTATGTCAACCGCGGCTACAGCCATGCCGAGCTCTATGGGTTCTTCCGCGCTTCCAAGATCGGGTTGGTGACCCCTTTGCGCGACGGGATGAACCTCGTCGCGAAGGAATACATCGCCGCGCAGGACCCGGAGGACCCCGGAGTTCTGATCCTGTCGCGCTTCGCAGGGGCCGCGCAGCAACTGACAGAGGCAGTGCTGGTCAACCCGCACAGCCCGGATGATCTCAGCCACGCGATCAAAACTGCGCTCGACATGGAGCTTGATGAACGCAAGCGCCGCTATCAAGCGATGATCGGAACCATCCGTGACGACAATGTGCAGGCCTGGACGAAACAGTTCTGTAACGATCTGCGCGCTGGGTAAGGCTCGCTCACACCGCGCGGGGAATTGAACGCCAGTCCTTGTCATGGTCGGCCGATTGGCCTGAGCTTTGCCGCATGACTGTTTTCAGATCGACATGTCGAGGACGCTCGGCGCGAAGCTGCAGAGCTTTGTTTACATGCCACAACAGAAGTTCAGGCGTGAAGGGCTTGCGGACATAATCGTGCGCCCCGGCATAGATCGCCTGCAGTTCATCCTGTTTTCCGCTCTTGGCGGTGAACATGATTACGGGGATATCGTAGTATTTCTCCGAGGTGCGCAGCTCGCGCAGAACCTGGTTGCCATTCTTCTCCGGCATTTCCTGGTCGAGCAGGATCAGATCAGGCCGCTTCCAGGCAATCAGATCCATGAGCTTGCGGCCGTCGGTAACCCAGCCGCAAGCATGGCCATCATCCATCAGAATGTTGGCGGCGAGTTCGGCGATAATCTCGTCATCATCTGCGATCAGGATTTGTGCCATCGACGCGTCCTTTCCCGGGCGAACGAGCAATGCCCTAGGGCCTTGATCTCAAGACGGCCTTAGAGGTAGCCCCCGCAATTCCCCTTAGAAAGCGTGTTGGACTACTTGCTCGCCTTGTGCTGCGCTGCCACGGTTCCCTGCATGACTGATACCGCGATTCGAGTACCCTTTTTCGCCACCGATGCGATCCATAATTTCCGCGATTATGGCGGCTATGCTGTTAGCGGAGGAGGACGCGTACGCAGCGGCCTGCTATTCCGCTCGGGCCATCATGCTGAGGCGAGCGAAAGAGATCTTGCCTTGGTCTCCGATCTTGCCTTGGCGCATGTAATAGACCTTCGCGGCGACAACGAGCGGGCTCGACACACCTGCCAGCGGCCGGAAGGGTTTTCCGCGCAGGTACATTACTTCGAAGGTGAGACTGCCGGCCTTGCACCTCATCTGGAAGCGGCAGAGGGCAGCGTGGACGCTGCGGGCGCGCATGCGGCGATGGTCGCGCTTTACGGCGCTCTGCCTGATCGCGCGGGTCTCAACTGGATTCTGAAGCGCTATTTCGAAGCCCTGTCCGCAGGTGACGGAGCCAGCCTGGTACATTGCGCCGCCGGCAAAGACCGCACCGGCATCGCGGTCGATCTGCTCCACCATGCGCTCGGGGTCCATCCAGACGATGCATTGGAGGATTATCTTCTTACCAATCACTCGCCGCGCAATGAGGAGCGGATCGCGCACGGAATGGCGCTTATGGGCGGCAAGCATGGCGCAAGGGATGAAGCGACCATGCGTGTACTCATGGGCGTCGATGCCGCTTATCTCGAAGCCGCGCGCGCCTCCGTTAAGGAGCGGTTCGGGTCGACCGATGCCTATCTGGAACAAGTCCTCGGGGTTGATGCAGCCAAGCGAGAGGCGCTGAAAGACCAGCTTGTGGATGGGTAAGCCTAAGCCACCTTTCGCGAATTGAAGCGAACGGGCGCAGCGCTTACATCACCCGCAAGAGACAAGGATTACGATTATGGCTACCCATCGCACGAAGATGCTTATCATTGGCTCCGGCCCGGCTGGCTATTCCGCCGCGATTTATGGCGCGCGCGCCATGCTGGAACCGATCGTGGTGCAGGGCCTGCAGCCAGGGGGTCAGCTCACTATCACCACAGATGTCGAGAATTATCCGGGATTTGCGGACGTCATTCAGGGGCCTTGGCTGATGGAGCAGATGCAGAAACAGGCTGAGCATGTCGGCACGCGGATGATGTGGGACACGATCGTTGAAGTCGACCTTGAAAGCGGCCCTCCCTATCGCGCGGTTGGCGACAGCGGCGACGAGTATATCGGCGACACCCTCGTCATCTGCACCGGCGCACAGGCGAAATGGCTCGGCGTTCCCGGAGAGCAGGAACTTGGCGGCAAGGGCGTGTCGGCTTGCGCGACCTGTGACGGGTTCTTCTTTCGCGGCAAGAAAGTTGCTGTGATAGGCGGCGGCAACACAGCGGTCGAAGAGGCGCTCTATCTCACCAATCACTCTGATGATGTGACGCTGATTCACCGCCGCGATGAACTGCGTGCGGAGAAGATCCTGCAAGAGCGGGTGTTCAAGTCCGACAAGATCTCGACGCTCTGGAACAAGACAGTGACCCGCTTTGTCCCTGGTGATGATGGTGCGCTCAATCATTTGGTTTTGACAGACACGCAGACCGGCGAGGAAAGCACGCTTGAAGTCGACGGAGCATTCGTCGCGATTGGGCACGCCCCTGCGACGGAGCTGTTCAAAGGCAAGCTCGCAATGGACTCAAGCGGCTATCTCGATGTTGAGCCGGGTACTCCCAAGACTGCGATCCCCGGGGTTTTCGCGGCAGGCGATGTGACCGATCACGTCTACCGCCAGGCAGTCACGGCGGCGGGCATGGGCTGCATGGCCGCGCTCGATGCAGAGCGCTTTCTTGCGACTATGGAATTTGAGAAAGAGCCAGCCACCGAAGCAGCGGAGTAAGGGCAGGGCGGTGCGAAGGCGCCCTCCCGCGCACCATGCCTACATGTGAATGTCGAAGGTCACGATCGTCGCGTGGAAGATCAGCGCGATCAGCACCAGGCTCGACAGTGCGAACAGAACGAAACGCACCATAACCCTGTTTGCAGTCACTTGCACCAGTGAGTGCGCGACCCGCAACCCGACGTAGATCCACGCCAGCAGCGCATTCATGCCATCGCCATGGCCGACGATCGCCAGCACAATTACAATCGCATAGAACACAGTCGGTTGTTCATGCAAATGGTTGTAATTGTCCGCCTTCCAGTTGACTTTGTCTGGCAACTGCTTGCGCAGCGAAGCACCGGTCGTTCCGACCAGTTTGGTCGGATCTTCAATCTCTTGAGATCGGCTCATCGCGGGGATGCGCGTCGCATACATCCACGCCCACATGATCATGGTCCAGATCGCCAGGGCGACCACGGGTTGAAGAATTTGCATTCCGTTCAAGAGACAACTCCTGGATCAAAAAACAGGGTCGCGATGACAGCCCTCACCGCAAGGGCGGCCAGCGCGAAGGTGGAAAGCAGGAACAGCGTAATCCGCACGGGAATTGTATTCACCAGCGATTGCCACAGCGAATGCATGATGCGCAGCGCAACATAGATCCATGCCAGCAGAACATCGGTGGCGCCTGCGCCCATGATCGCAAGAATGATCACCGCCGGATAGAAAACCGTCGGCTGCTCCATCAGGTGGGAGTAGTTGTGCGATTTCCAGTTGACCTTGTCAGGCAGCGCGCTCTCCAAATCCTGCCCGCGAATGCCGGGCTTTGGCTTGATGGAGCCTTTTTCTGCCTTTGAGATGGCCGGAAAGCGCGTGGCTGCCATCCAGACCAGCATCACGATTGACCAAAGCACCAGCACGGCAGCTGGTGCGAGCATTTGCGCTTGCATCATATCCCTCCCATTGCAGAACAGACCCTGCGAAACCAAAATAGGTTTGTCAATTGCAACCTATTCTCCTTCTGCGATGGTGGCCGCAAAGCTTGATGGATCGGTGTTGCCGCCGGTGAGCATGATCACGCTGCTTTCGTCGAACGGGACTTTCCCGGCAAGCGCAGCGGCGAGCGCGGCGGCACCGCCCGGCTCGAGGACCAGATGCAGTTTGGCAAATGCAAACCGCTGAGCCGCACGAACCTCTTCATCGGTCACCGCAACACCGGGTTCGGCTCTCCCTGAAAGCAAAGCAAGGTTGAGCGGTTTTGTCGCGGTCGGCTGGAGCGCGTCGCAGATCGTCCTGGGTGCATCAGCTGCTGCGCGCACAAGTTCTCCCGCGGCGAGCGATTGTCCGACCATGTCCCAGCCGAACGGCTCGACCGGGTGGATTTTCGCTTCGGGACAAGCGATAGCAAGACCGGCGGACAGGCCGCCGCCGCCGCAGCAGGCGATGATCCGGCTTGGCTGTCGGCCCAGTTGCTGTGTGATTTCCACCCCGGCGCTCCCCTGGCCCTCAATCACCCAGGGATCGGCAAAGGCATGGACCAGCACTCCGCCGTGTTCGGCGATAACATTCGCGGCAACGTCATCACGGTCCTCGTTCGCACGGTCATAGGTGACGATCTCAGCGCCCAGTTCGCGGGTCGCTTCGAGTTTCACCTGAGGCGCATCGGCAGGCATGACGATCGTCGCCTTGAAGCCCAGCCGCCGTGCGGCCCATGCGACGCCCTGCGCATGATTACCGCTGGAAACCGCGACCACCCCTTGGGCACGTTCGCTCTCGGTGAGGTTGGAAAGCCGCCACCATGCGCCGCGAATCTTGAACGCACCTATCGGCTGCAAATTTTCAGCCTTCACCCAGCAATTCCTGCCCCCAATCTCGACCGGGAGCAGCGGGCTGGGGGGCAGGATGCCTGCCACACTGTCAGCCGCCGCGAGCACGCCTTCTCGAGTTGGGATTCGTTCAGTCATGGAGCTTGATTCCTGAATGGCCTCTCCATGTTGGATACGCATGTTACACAGTCCTGGGAATGGAAATTCAGCCGCTTCCACAGGTCTGTGCGGGAAGGGCGGGACAGGGTGCAAGTCGAGGTCATCCGGCCATAGTGCTGGGAAATGCAGCGGTAGGAAATTCTGGATCGATTTACGCGGACAGCGCGTTGCCCTAATGCGCCCAAGAATCGTTTCCGAAGGAACAATATTATGTCGACAGTCCTCGTAATCGGAGCCGGCGGTGTAAGCTCGGTCTGCGTCCACAAGATGGCCATGAATGCCGGGATTTTCAGCGATATCCATCTCGCCAGCCGCACCAGGCGCAAGTGCGATGCCATCGCCGAAAGCGTAAAAACGCGCACTGGCGTGGATATCAACACGTACGAGATCGATGCCGAGGAAGTCCCGGCTGTCGTTCAGCTGATCAAGAAGGTCCAGCCAAGCCTGCTCGTCAACCTAGCGCTGCCGTATCAGGACCTGCCATTGATGGACGCCTGTCTGGAAGCGGGCATCGATTATCTCGACACCGCGAACTACGAACCCAAGGACGAAGCGAAGTTCGAATACAAATGGCAATGGGCCTATCACGACCGGTTCAAGCAAGCTGGCTTGATGGCGCTGCTCGGCTCCGGCTTCGATCCGGGTGTCACGAGCGTTTTCACCATGTGGCTCAAGAAGCATAAGCTGAAGACCATCCGCACGCTCGACATTCTTGATTGCAATGGCGGCGATCACGGTCAGGCTTTCGCCACCAACTTCAACCCGGAAATCAACATCCGCGAAGTCACCGCGCCCGCGCGGCATTGGGAAAATTGCGAATTCGTCGAAACCCCGGCGATGGGCAAGAAGGTCGAGTTCGATTTCGAGGCCGTTGGCCCGAAGAATATGTACATGATGTATCACGAGGAGCTGGAAAGCCTCGCGAAGTTCAACCCCGAGCTTGAACGCGCGCGTTTCTGGATGACCTTTGGCGATGAGTACATCAAGCATCTGACCGTGCTGCAGAATGTCGGCATGACCTCGATCGAGCCGGTCAAATATCAAGGCAAGGAAATCATCCCGCTGCAATTCCTCGCCGCCGTGCTGCCGAAGCCTGAAACGCTCGGTGAAACGACCAAGGGCAACACCAATATTGGCTGCATCGCGACCGGTGAGGCGCTCGATGGTTCAGGCGAAAAAACATTCTACATCAAAAACATATGTTCGCACGAGGCGGCTTATGAGGAAACCGGGAATCAGGCGGTGAGCTATACCACGGGCGTTCCGGCGATGATCGGCAGCGCCATGATGGTTCAGGGCATCTGGAAAGGCGAGGGCGTCTTCAATATGGAAGAGATGGACCCCGATCCGTTCATGGAGATGCTCAACCAGCACGGCCTGCCATGGACGGTTGAAGAGCTGGATGGGCCGGTCGAATTTTGAGGTGTTGACCCTTTGGTTCGATCGCTCATGAGCAATGTGAAGGCTCCGACCAAGCTATTCTTGGGCTGCTTGAGTGGATGCGTTCTGACGCTATGCTCACCTGCGCTTGCGGGGGAGAAGTCTGCCGATACCGAAGCGGCAAGGCTATTTGATGCCGCCGCCGCGTGGGAGGAATTCGAGCAGCTTTTGCGCGGAAAATACGCGTACATTGATCGCGATGATATGGATGTTGATGCGCAGCTCGCGCGTTCACAAGAGCTTGCTTCGCAAGCAGAAACGAACGACGAATTTCGCCGGATCATCCATCAAACCGCACTCACCTTTATGGACCCGCATTTGATCGTCGGACCGTTTACGGCCGACGATTATGCGATTGTCATGACCGCAGCTGATCTCGATGCACGGTTTGAAGGGGGACGCCTGCTGATTTCAGATGTTCGCGCTGGCTCGCCTGCATTCGAAGCGGGCATTCGCAGTGGCGATGAAATGCTCGCGATTGATGGTGAGCTTCCGAATGTGGCAGCGATGCTCCCTTTCGGAAAAGTCTTGGCTGAACCGACAGCGGCTCAACTGGATTATGGAGCAACCCTGGCGATAAACGGAAGGCGCGGGCACGCTCGCAAACTTCAGGTTCGTGGTCCGAGCGGAGAGGTGCGGTATCTCGAACTTATCTCGGCCACGGAATTCGCGCGCTCGCTTGATGACCGAGAGCCGGTCACACTGACTCGCATTGGAGAACAAGCGGAGATCGCCGTCATTCGCATCAACAACTCGCTGGGCAATAATGACACGATCATTGCCTTCGACCAGGCAATGAAAGCTGCCCTGAGCGCGAAGGCCATCGTGCTCGACATGCGAGATACGCCAAGCGGAGGCAATACCGAAGTCGCTCGCTCCATTATCGGCCATTTTACGCGTGAAATGCGTCCTTATCAGGTGCACGAGATCCCTGCTTTCGAGCGCGAATTCACTGTGCCTCGGCGGTTTGTGGAATATGTCTATCCACGTGAACCGAATTACGCTGGTCCCGTCTACGTCTTGCATGGCCGCTGGACAGGCAGCATGGGAGAAGGGATTGTTATCGGTATGGACGCAGCGACCGATGCGGTCACAATCGGCTCTGACATGGGCGATCTGCTGGGCGGTCTGTGGAATTGGGACCTTGAAAAGAGCGAAGCGCGTGTCGATTTGGGCGGAGAAGCTTTGTTCCACGTGAATGGAGCTCCGCGCGAAGATTTCGTAGCGAACGTCCCGTTGACCCCGGCAGACACTGATGCTGAAGGGAATGATCCTGCGATTGCTCAAGTACTCAAGATGCTTGGAACAGGCAGCTGATGGAAACCAAAGCCGGCGATCCGGGCGCTTTCGCCCATTTTGATCTCTCCCGCGTCGAGAGTCCTGCGTTCGTGGTCGATGCGGCGAAGCTGCGCGCCAATTGCCAGGTGCTGGCCGATATTCGCGATGCGGCGGAGATCAAGGTGCTGGCGGCATTGAAGGCGTTCTCCATGTGGTCGGTCGCGCCGATCATCGGCGAATATCTCGACGGGGTATGCACCAGCGGCTTGTGGGAAGCACGGCTCGCCAGCGAGTTCTACGACGGCGAGATTGCGACCTATTGCGCCGCTTACAAACCGGACGAGCTGGAAGAGGTCTTGCGGCTTTCTGACCATGTCATTTTCAATTCGCCCGGCCAGATCGAGCGGGCTGCACTGATCCTCGAACACGCGCGGAGCACGGGCCAGGATTTCGACATCGGCCTGCGGATCAATCCGATGGTGCCGACCGGGGAAGTTGCGACCTATGACCCATCATCGCCCGGCTCGCGGCTGGGCTTTCCGCTCGACCAGATTACCGATGAGGCGATGAAGGGCGTCAACGGCATCCACTTCCATAATCTGTGCGAACAGGACCTTGAGCCGTTGAAGCGCACTTGGGATGCGGTGTTCGACGCCATCGAGCCCTATTTCGGCCAGCTCGACTGGATCAACATGGGCGGCGGACATCATATCACACGGGCGGATTATCAGCGCGAGGAGTTGGTCGAGTTCCTGCGCGATGCCAAGGCCGATACAGGTGCGGAAATCTATCTCGAGCCGGGCGAGGCAGTTGCGCTCGATGCGGGGATCCTGGTGGGCACGTTGCTCGACACCGGTTTCAATGGGATGCCGGTGGGGATCACCGATATCTCCGCGACCTGCCACATGCCGGATGTGATCGAAGCGCCCTATCGCCCGGCGATGCTGGGTGAGATCTCCGACGAAGAGCACATTCCGATCCGCCTTGGCGGTCCGTCCTGCCTCGCCGGCGACGTCATCGGTGATTACCGCCTCCCGGTCCCGGCACAGCCCGGCGCGCGTTTCGCGTTCCTCGATCAGGCGCATTACTCGATGGTCAAGACAACGACTTTCAACGGGGTGCAATTGCCCTCGATTTACCTCTGGGACAGCGAGACCGACCAGCTCGATCTGGTGCGCGCGTTTTCTTATGAAGATTTTCGGAACCGTTTGTCCTGAGAGCGTTGGTTTAGAAACCGACGAAACATGGCTTCGCCGCGCAAGAAGAGCGCATTTTTCATTTGCGATTCAGCTCTGAGGCCCTATAGGCGCCTTTCCGCTGCCCCAAGGGGACTTCCTAACCGCAAGGCAGCTTGTCGTTTCATGGTTTCAACGAACCGTTTTGGGGGTCCCTTGAGTTGCACATTTACCCTGACGCTCGTTCTGTAATTCGCGCTCACGCGCCGGACGAGCCTGTTATCCTCAATCGCCCGCATGCTGCGCGTCGCGCAGCGCGTTTCTTCGTGGAGAAATTCCCGGGCAAGGTGCTCTATGCGGTGAAGGCCAATCCTTCGCCCGAATTGGTGCGCATTCTGTGGGATGCAGGCGTGACCCATTTCGATGTTGCGTCCATCGCGGAAGTCCGTCTGGTGCGTGCGGCTCTGCCCGATGCCACACTGTGCTTCATGCACCCGATCAAGACCGCCAAGGCGATTGCCGAGGCGTACCACCAACATGGTTGCAAGACCTTCAGTCTCGACACGGTCGAAGAGCTGGAGAAGATCGTCGAGGCCTGCCGTCATCCTGAGACGGGTGAAGCGGCAACTGACCTTCGTCTGGCAGTGCGCCTGCGCGTCAGTTCCGAGTTTTCCGAGCTCTCGCTCGCGGCCAAGTTCGGCTGCGACCTGCTTGAAGCGCCACAATTGCTTCAGGCTGCACGCCAGCATTGCGACTGGCTGGGCGTGTGTTTCCACGTCGGCAGCCAGGCGATGAGCCCGTTTGCGTTTGTTCAGGCGCTCGACCGCACCCGCGCAGCGATCGCTGAGGCTTCGGTCGTGATCGACATGATCGATGTGGGTGGGGGCTTCCCGAGCATCTATCCGGGCATGGAGCCACCGCCGCTCGAAGACTACTTCCAGATCATCCACCACCATTTCTACGCGCTGCCGATTGCATACAACGCTGAGCTGTGGTGCGAGCCGGGCAGAGCGCTGTGCGCGGAATATTCCTCTTTGATCGTCAAGGTCGAGAAGCGCCGCGGCGACGAGCTCTACATCAACGATGGCGCCTATGGCGCGCTTTACGATGCGGCCCATGTCGGCTGGAAGTTTCCGGTGCAGGCGCTTGAGGATGACCTGCGCGATCCGGAGATGGACTTTTCCTTCTACGGGCCGACCTGCGATGATGCAGACTACATGGCTGGGCCATTTCCGCTGCCAAGCGACATCCAGGCGGGAGACTACATCGAAGTCGGTATGCTGGGAGCCTATGGTGCGGCAATGAAGACGGGCTTTAACGGCTTCGGCAATGCCGAGCAGTTCGTGGTCGAGGACGAACCCATGGCAAGTCTCTATGACGGCAGCCGCGAACGGCCCGAAGCGGACAATGTGGTGAGCTTGCGGTAGGGCATCAGGTGGCAGGGCTGACGCGTCAAAGCGCCAGCCTTGGCATTGCCACTCGGTTCCTGAACAGGTGCCCGCGCAGAGACCAGATGAAATAGGCGAGCAAGAGCGCCCATGGCAGTGCCATGTACTCACCGACAAAGCCCCAGCCGCCATTCCATCCGCCGCCGTCGAGGCCGCCCGTCAGGACGTAACCTGTCTTCAGCAGGCTGAGGAAGATCATCAGGGGTACGGCAGCGCGGACAATCGCGGAACGCATCACAGTGCGGGGCTGGAAGTACACGAACAGCAAGACGGCAAGCCATGCCTCAAGGAACTGGTTGTGCCCGACCTTGTAGGCGAAGAAGACAAGCGGGAGCGCAATCGCAAGGGCAAGCTCCCATTCCATCTCGCTCGCCCAGGCATAAAGCGCAAGCAGGGACGCAAAGCCGAGCAGGACGAACACACTCTTACCGGTTGTGATTGCACAAATCCCGCTCGTAGCAGATGAACAAACGCTCACTTCGAGAAGCCAGGCGAGAGACAAGCCCTTCGCGCCCCGTTCAACGCCGAAGGTGAACGGGCTGAGGACTGCATCTCCCCACACGATCATCGCGAGTGCCATGCCTGCGGCAAATGTCGCGGCGGCAACCAGCAGCAGGCCGAACCGCATGGCGCGGTCCTTCTCCAGCGCGAGAAAGGGCGCGAACAGCAGCGGATAGAATTTGATCAGCGCACCGAGGCCGAGCAACAGACCTGCGAGAAGGAACCAGCGTTCCCGGCGGCACAGGCAGGCAAGGCCAATGCACAAGGCGGGGATCGCATCGTTCATCCCTTGGACGTAATTGGTGAAGATCACCAGCGGACTGAGCACGAGGATTGCCAGGCCGAAGAACAGCTTGTTCCATGTCAGAACGCCATTCCTGTGGCTGTCCCAGGCCAGCACTGCGAAGAGGAACACAATCGAGCCGGAGATGATCAGCTTCGGCACCAGCCAGTTGATCTGGAAAAGCAGCCCGAACACCGCATGGATCGGCCCATAGGCATTCGGCGCAATCGCCTCGCCCATATGCTCGGTGGGCCAGGGGTTTCCTGTTGCGGCCTGTGCGTGCCACTGGTCGAGATACATTGAATAGTCACCAGTCCCACCTGTCACGACGGTGATCGCAAAGGCGAGCAAAGATACAGCTGCAATCACCACCAGGAGTGCGAGCGAAGTGACGCGCTGGCGCAAACCTCCAGCGCCTTCAAGCGACTTCGGAGAACCCTCTTGTGTTAGCATTTGACCACTGTGTGCGCCAGGCGTTGATTGTGCAACTGCGAATGAACACCGCGACGGCTGTTCCCTGCCCATGCGCCGGATTGCAGGCAAGCATCAGCGCTCCCGCTTCTCGGCAAAGCAGTGCGGCCGAGGATTGCTCCCCGGCCGCACGCATTCTCAATTGGATCGGGTGCTTACTGGCCGAAGCGCAGCAGAAGCTGCAGTCCGCCGCCGAGGTCCGGACTGCCATCGGCAAGGCCGGTATAGCCATAGCCCTGAAGGCGCAGGTTATCATTGAGCTTGTAGGTAGCTGATGCTGTAATCTCGCTGATGTCCGGCGCGGTTACTGTCGAGCCTTGCCGCCAGTCATAGTCGAGACCGAGCGCCAATCCGCCAGCATTGGTATAGAGGCCGACACCGCCGAGCCAGACGTCGCGCAACTCGAACAGATCGCTCGAGCCGTTGAAACGCCGGCCGCCATAGGCTCCGAGGCTGACAGGTCCGATCGTATGAAGCAATTCGCCCTGCGCAACAAAATCTGTCGAGCCTGTACCCAGGAACTTGCTTTCCGAAGCGGTGGGGATCTTCACTTTGCCGACAGCGTCGAACCATGTGCCTTCGGCAACGCCCATCGAATATCCTGCGGCCACCCAGACATCGCCTATGCCGCTGCGCGAGGTGACTTCGCCGCCCGGTTGGCCCGGTGTAACGCCGCCGTCACCCGGAATGATCCCTGAGGGGCCCTTGACGTCAACCCACGATGTGGAAGCGCGAACATACCAGTCACCGCTCTGATATTTGAGCGAGAAGGGGATGGCGAGGAAGTCAGTGTCTTCCACATCGCCATAGTCGCCCGATGAGTAATCAACGCCGGTGCCAATTTGAATGTAATCATCGGCAGCAGCAGGCGTTGCCATCAACATGCAAACGGGCAGGAGCGCTGCAAGCGTGACGTAACGATTCTTCATGATGAGTGTCCTCATTTTCCCTGACGTGCGATGTGCCGCAAGGCGAATGGCCCTGCGGCACATCGGTAGCTTTTGGTCTGAAGCTTATGGACGGCCTGGCTTTTCAGGCTTCTCAGGCTTCTCAGGCTTTTCAGGTTTCTCAGGCCGCTCGGGCTTTTCCGGTTTCTCGGGCTTTTCCGGCTTTTCGGGCTTTTCAGCCTTTTCCGGACGTTCGGGGCGGGTCATGCCTGAGCGATCATGCTCGACAATTGCTCGGCTGCCCTTCTCCTTGGTGATGGTGTGCGTTATGCCTGAAGGGGTTTCCACCGTCTGGACGAAGCCGGTCGTGACCGATTGCGTGGTCACATTGCCGTCTTCGTCGGTGACTTCGCGCTCTTCCGTCGTGGATTCGCGGGTTACGACAGCACCATTGCTGCTGCCCTCGGTTTCGCCGCCGTCGGTGCCGTCTGTGCCTTCGCCGCCTTCAGTGCCTTCGCCGCCTTCAGCGCCGTCGCCGCCGTCTGTGCCTTCACCACCGTCTGTGCCTTCGCCGCCTTCACCACCTTCGGTGCCGCCGTCACCTCCGCCATCGTCCTGGGCGTAGACAGGTGTAAGGCTCGATGCAGCCAGCAGCAGTGCGAGCGACGTGAATATTGTCTTTTTCATTGGATTTCCTCTGCTCAAGTCCACCCTGTTCCTGACTGAAATGCCCTAATGTCAGGCTATCAGGCAAGGTTACCAAGGCGAACTGCCGCGCGGCTGAGGTGGGCTGCGAACCCTTTGGAAGTGAGAGAGCTGGCGCGGTTAAGCGGATTAATCAAAACCGACGAACCGCACTGCTTCCTCAGTCGGCCGGCGGGTGATGTAGACCGCGTTGGCCGGAAAGTCCGGATCAGGCCAGCCCATTGCGACGGCCTTCATGATCACCTGGGTATCAGGTATTCCGGCATTTTCGCGCACAACGGGGCTTTGCATGATGCCTTGTGAATTGATCACACAGCCGAGCCCGCGCGACCAGGCGGCATTGACCAGCGCAGTCGTGGCCGCGCCGCAATCGAACGCGGTATCGTCGCTGGTCGACAACTCGCGGTCATAGGTCACGATCACGCATACCGGCGCATCGAACTGGCGAAAGCCGCGCAGCACCCAGTCCTGCCGTTTCTCCTTGTCGTCGCGGGCGATTCCCATCGCTTCGAACAATTGCACAGCGCAGCCGATTTGCCGTTCGCGGTGCACGCCAGCAAAGGGCTCGCCCCGGCGGAACTCGCGGCTGTCAGGCTCGCCTGCGAGGATCCGTTCGGTATTGCCCTTGCGGATCCGGTCGAGCGGCTCGCCCGTGATGACATGGAAGTGATAGGGCTGGGTGTTCATCGAGGAGGGCGAGCGCATCGCGAGCGAGACGATCTCTTCGATCAGCTCCCTTGGAACAGGTTTGTCGAGATAGCCGCGAATGCTGCGCCTGCCGCGCACCACTTGCTCGTAGGTCTGATCTGGGTTTCCAAACACGCTCTCTCTCCTGCAAAATCGTCAGCGTGCTAGCGCAGGATTTTAGGAGCGCCAAGAACGCTACGGCATGGAGAGCCGATCAGGCAGCCTCGGCAAGCTCAAGCTCGAGGCGGTCCCAGATCTCGACGAGAGCCGATGCAAGCTCGTCCATCATGTCCTCAGTATGGTGTGGACCCGGCGTGAAGCGCAGCCGCTCTGTCCCGCGCGGCACAGTCGGGAAATTGATCGGCTGGACGTAGACACCGTACTCGGCAAGCAGGATATCGCTGATCTTCTTCGCCCGCACCGGATCGCCCACCATCAGCGGGACGATATGGGTGACGCTGTCCATAACGGGCAAGCCGGCATTGCGGAACTTGTCTTTGAGCATGGCAGCGGCTGCCTGCTGCGCGTCGCGCTCTTCGCTGGAGGCCTTGAGGTGCTTCACTGCGGCGAGCACACCTGCGACCAGAACCGGCGAAAGCGAAGTCGTGAAGATGAAGCCCGGCGCATAAGAGCGGATGCAGTCGATCACGCGCTTGTCGGCTGCGATGTAACCACCCATAACACCGAATGCCTTGCCGAGCGTTCCTTCGATAATGTCGATCCGATGCGCTGCTTCGTCGCGTTCTGAAATGCCGCCACCATGCTCGCCATACATCCCGACCGCGTGAACCTCGTCGATATAGGTGAGCGCGTTGTACTTTTCGGCCAGATCGCAGATCGCGTGGATCGGAGCGACGTCGCCATCCATGGAATAGACGCTTTCAAACGCGATCAGTTTGGGCGTGTCGATGTCTTCGGCGGCGAGCAGCTCTTCAAGGTGCTCGACATCATTGTGACGGAACACGCGCTTCTCGCAGCCGGAATTGCGGATGCCGGCAATCATGCTGGCATGGTTCAACTCATCGGAAAAGACTACACAGCCCGGCAGTAGCTTACCCAATGTCGAGAGCGTCGCGTCGTTGGAAACATAGCCGCTGGTGAAGGTCAACGCGGCGTCCTTGCCGTGCAGATCGGCGAGTTCCCTTTCGAGCTCGACATGCAGATGCGTGTTACCGCCGATATTGCGGGTGCCGCCGGAGCCTGCGCCCACGTCATGCAGCGCGTTTTCCATCGCTTCGATGACCTTGGGGTGCTGACCCATCGCAAGGTAATCGTTCGAGCACCATACGGTGATCGGCTTGGGCCCGTTGTGGCCGTGGAAGCAGCGCGCATTGGGGAACGCGCCCTTGTTGCGCATGATGTCAATGAAGACGCGATAGCGCCCTTCCTCGTGCAGGCGGTCGATCGCCTTGTCGAAGATCATATTATAGTTCACGCGCGTCGTTTCCGCTTCATGGCCGAGTCCTTGCGCCGGACTCATCGGTGGATCGGAAGCGCGATGTAAGGCGAAAAGTTCCAGATTTCTACTGCGATCTTTGCGAGCGATTCGCAGCTCAGAACGCCTCAACCTCTGAAAAACCGTGGGTTTTCAGATAAGGCAACAGAGCTTGCGCAGATTGCACGTCCCCGGTTGCAACGAAGCGGCTTGACGGGCCGGAAGGAAATTCCTGACCATCGGTCAAGTGGGCAATGCGCCGCGCGATCCCATCCGCGCCGTGGACGAAGCGCGTGCCAGGCGCAAAATGCTCGGCAAGCTCTTCCTCAAGCAGCGGGAAATGGGTGCAGGCGAGGACCACGGTGTCGATTTCGTCCCCGCCGGGCAGGGCCTTCAATCCTTCGGCGGCGGCACGGATCGTATCAGGCGAGGGAGTATAACCGCGCAGCTTGGCTTCAGCGGCCTCGACCAGTCCAGGTGCGGCAAAGCGCAGCAGGCGCTTGTCCGATGCAAACTCGGCTTCGAGATTGTCGACATAGGCCTGGCGGATGGTCGCTTCGGTCCCGAGCAGACCAATCGTGCCAGAGCGCGTCACGCTTGCAGCGGGCTTGATCGCGGGGACAGTCCCGACGATCGGAACTTCGAGCACTTCGCGCACCATGCCGAGCGCGATGGTGCTGGCGGTATTGCAGGCGATGCAGACCAGCCGTGGTTTGTAGCGTTCGCTCATCCGCCCGAGCAGCCCCGCCACCCGCGCGGCAATCTGTGCCTCGGTCTTGGTGCCATAAGGCAGCCCGGCAAGATCCGCGGCGTAGATCACCGGTGCATTGGGCAGGCGCTCGCGCAGCGCGCTGAGGACAGT